>CAZLSU010000004.1:0-84075 GCA_964562225.1 uncultured Sphingobium sp. | reverse complement strand
AGGACGGCAAGACGATCGCGGTCTATGACCTTGGCGGCGGCACGTTCGACATTTCCATCCTGGAGATTGGCGACGGCGTGTTCGAGGTGAAGTCGACCAATGGCGACACCTTCCTGGGCGGCGAGGATTTCGACGCCAAGCTGGTGCAGTTCCTGGCCGACGATTTCAAGAAGGCCGAGAGCATCGACCTGACCAAGGACAAGCTGGCGCTCCAGCGGCTGAAGGAAGCCGCCGAGAAGGCGAAGATCGAGCTGTCGTCCGCCCAGTCGACCGAGGTCAACCTGCCCTTCATCACCGCCGATCAAAATGGTCCCAAGCATCTGGTCAAGACCATCACCCGGTCCGATCTGGAGCGTCTGGTCGCCGACCTGATCAAGCGCACGATGGAGCCTTGCAAGAAGGCGATGGCGGATGCCGGCGTCACCGCGGCCGACATCAGCGAAGTGGTGCTGGTCGGCGGCATGACGCGCATGCCCAAGGTGCGCGACGCCGTGAAGGAATTTTTCGGCAAGGAACCACACACCGGCGTTAACCCCGACGAAGTCGTCGCCATGGGCGCGGCGATCCAGGCGGGCGTGTTGCAGGGCGACGTCAAGGACGTGCTGCTGCTCGACGTGACGCCATTGTCGCTGGGCATCGAGACGCTGGGTGGCGTGTTTACGCGCATGATTGATCGCAACACGACGATCCCCGCCAAGAAGTCGCAGGTCTATTCGACCGCTGACGACAATCAGCAGGCGGTGACGATCCGCGTGTTCCAGGGCGAGCGTGAAATGGCGGCGGACAACAAGATCCTCGGCCAGTTCGACCTGATCGGCATCCCCCCCGCGCCGCGCGGCGTGCCACAGATCGAAGTGACGTTCGATATCGACGCCAACGGCCTGGTCAACGTGTCCGCCAAGGACAAGGGCACCGGCAAGGAGCAGCAGATCAAGATCCAGGCATCTGGCGGTCTGTCCGATTCGGACATCGACCAGATGGTCAAGGATGCCGAGCGTTTCGCCGAGGAAGACAAGAAGCGTCGCGAAGGCGCGGAAGCCAAGAACAACGCCGAAAGCCTGATCCACACGACCGAAAAGCAGATCGAGGAGCATGGCGACAAGGTCGATGCCGCGCTCAAGGCCGAGATCGAGACCGCGATCGCCGACACCAAGGCGGCGGTCGAGGGCGGCGATCCTGAAAGCATGAAGACCAAGGCGCAGGAACTCGCGACGGTCGCGATGAAGCTGGGCCAGGCGATCTACGAGAAAGAGCAGGCTTCGGCGGCGGCACCGGGCGGGGATGCGCCCAAGGGTGACGATGATGTGGTCGACGCCGAATTTTCCGAAGTGGACGACAACAAGGCGTAAATGAACTCCTCCCTCTCCCCTTTGGGGGAGAGGGCCGGGGAGAGGGGGTTAGGATATGGGGTCGATGAATGTGCTACAGCGCGGCGGTCGTTCCCCTCTCCCAACCCTCTCCCCTGAAGGGGAGAGGGCTTTTTAATGACGACCGAAACCGATTTCTACGAACTGCTCGAAGTGGAGCGCACGGCGGACGCTGGTGCGATCAAGAGCAGCTATCGCCGTCTCGCGATGAAATATCATCCCGACAAGAATGGCGGCTGCACGGATAGTGAAGCCAAGTTCAAGGCCGTGTCCGAAGCCTATGACTGCCTGAAAGACCCGCAGAAGCGCGCCGCCTATGACCGGTTCGGTCATGCAGCGTTTCAAAATGGCGGGCCGACCGGCGGTGGGCGTGGCGGCGCGGGCGGCTTTTCCGACCTTGGCGACATATTCGAGACGATTTTCGGCCAGGGCGGCGGCTTTGGCGGCGGTGGCGGGCAGCGGCAGGCCAACCGGCGCGGCGCGGACCTGCGCTACGATATGGAGATCACGCTCGACGATGCCTATCATGGCAAGGCGACCGACATCGAGATCGAGGTTTCGGCGCCGTGCGAAAGCTGTGAAGGATCAGGCGCGCAGCCGGGCACCGGGGTCAAGACCTGCGGCACCTGCAAGGGCCATGGCCAGGTCCGCGCGCAGCAGGGTTTCTTCGTGGTCGAGCGCACCTGTCCATCCTGTCAGGGCGCGGGCCAGGTCATCGAAAGCCCGTGCAAGTCGTGCCGGGGCGAGGGGCGCGTCGACAAGCGCAAGACATTGTCGGTCAATATTCCCGCGGGCGTCGATGAAGGGACGCGCATTCGCCTGACCGGCGAGGGCGAGGCCGGCGCGCGCGGTGCCCCTGCGGGCGACCTCTATATCTTCCTGCATGTGACGCGGCATTCGCTGTTCGAGCGCGAAGGTACGACGCTGTTTTGCCGCGCGCCCGTGAGCTTTACGACCGCGGCGCTGGGCGGATCGATCGCGGTGCCGGGGCTGGACGGCGTGACCCAGGATATCCGTATTCCGGCCGGTATCCAGTCGGGCAAGCAGTTGCGCCAGCGCGGCGCGGGGATGCCGGTGCTGAACGGGCGCGGCCATGGCGATATGGTCGTGCAGATCGAAGTGGAAACCCCGACCAAGCTCACGGCCAAGCAACGCGAATTGCTGGAGGCGTTCCGCGACACCGAGACGGGTGAGGAATGCCCGCAGACCAGCGGGTTCTTCAGCAAGATCCGCGATATATTGGGGTGATTTTAATGCTCCCCGGTTGCGCCGGGGAGTAGCCTTCAGTTCATCGCCAGGATCATGTTGCGGACCTGTGGATAGACCTGCTTTTCCCACTTGCTGCCGGAAAAGACGCCATAATGGCCGACGCCGGGTTGAAGATGATGACGCTTCAGATGCGGGCGCAGGCCGGTGCACAGCGTATGCGCGGCCGCCGTCTGGCCTACCGCGCAGACATCGTCCTTCTCACCCTCGACCGTCAACAGCGCGGTTTTTTTGATCGCGCCGGGATTGACCAGCCGACCGCGGTGCATCAGTTCGCCCTTGGCCAGCAGGGTGCGCTGGAACACGCGATCGACCGTTTCGATGTAGAATTCGCGGGTCATGTCGAGCACCGCGAAATATTCGCCGTAGAAATCCTTGATCCGGTCCGCCTCGACAGTCTTGCCGTCGGCGAGCAACTGATACAGTTCGCGATGCTGCGCACCATGGCGTTCCATATTCATCGCCATGAAGGCCGATAGTTGGAGAAAGCCGGGATAGACTTCCCGTCCTCCGCCCGCGTAGCGGAGCGGCACAGTGGTGATCAGATTCTTCTCGAACCACTCGATCGGCTTTTCATTGGCGAGTTCGTTGACGACCGTGGGCGCGACCCGCGTGTCGATCGGCCCGCCCATCAGCGTCATCGAGCGCGGCGCGGCCGGGTCTTTGTCTTCCGCCATGATTGCCACGGCCGCCAGTGCGGGAACGCAGGGCTGACATACCGACAGAAGATGGGAGCCTGGTCCCATTTCCCGAAGGAAGGCGATCACATAGTCGACATAATCGTCGAACCCGAACAGGCCGGCGCTGCGCGGCACGTCGCGCGCATTCTTCCAGTCGGTAATATAGACGTCATGATCGCGCAGCAGCGTGTCGACCGTGTTGCGCAGCAAAGTGGAGAAATGGCCCGACATCGGCGCGACCACCAGCACGCGGGGCTGGGGCATTTCGACATCGTCCTTGGCGAAATGGAGCAGATCGCCGAACGGCATGTCCAGCACCACTTCCTCGCGCACCGCGACTTCCGCATTGCCCGACATGACGCTACGGATATTATAGGCGGGGCGTTTGTGGGTGACGCGCGCGCCTTGAAACACGTCCATCAGCGCAAACATGCGGCGCGACATGGCCCAATTGCCCGCAGGCCCCATGCTCTCGCGCATTTTCAGCGCCATTTGCGCGGCGTAGCGGGCGGGGGTCAGCATGTCCGTCCATGCTTGAAAGCCGCTGTACAACAATTGCATAGTCCCAACGAACCTTTTTCGTTCCGATAGCGATTCGTGCTTGTGCGGAACCCCTAATTTGCGTTCTATGCTGCGCTGCATCATTTGCGAAATCAAGTAACTTCGCATGGGAGACGATAATGGCCACAGCTGAACTGACCCTGTCGAGCAAGAATTATTCGTCATGGTCGCTGCGTGGCTGGCTGTTGTGCCGGATCGCGGGGTTGCAGGTGATTGAACGTCTGATCGCTCTGGACGATCCCGAGAATCGGGCGGAACTGCTGCTGCTTTCGCCATCCGTGCTGGTGCCGCGCCTGACGCACGAGGGCGCGAGTGTATGGGATACACTGGCGATCGCGGAATATCTGCACGAGCTTTACCCCGGTGCGGGCATGTATCCCGACGATCGCATCGCGCGGGCGCATTGCCGTTCGGTATCGGGCGAAATCCATTCCGGCTTTGCCAATATGCGTTCCGCCCTGCCGATGAACCTGAAGGTGCGGCATGAGAAATTCCCGATCTTTTCGGGGGCCAAGGCCGATATCGAGCGGGTCGAGCGGATCTGGACCGAGTGCCTGAGCACCTATGGCGGGCCATTTCTGTTCGGGGCAAAGCCGACCGTGGCCGACGCGATGTTCGCGCCGGTGGCCCAGCGTTTCCTGACCTATGCGGTGCCGCTATCAGCGCCAGCCGCCGCCTATTGCGACACGATCAACGCTTGGCCGCTGATGCGCGAATGGATCGCAGCGGCGCGCGCGGAGCCGGAAGAGATGGAAGAACTCGACATCGAGTTTTAGGCTTCTATCCCCGCCAGCCATTCGCCGATCATGGCGCGGCCCGCCGCGACAGCGCCGGGCCGTGCGCGTCATAATCGGCGCGCAGCGCTACTATGTTCGCCGCGTCGTCGCCATGCGCGCCAGAGCGACGAAGCCGACTCCGCTCCAGATGATGTTGAGCACCATCGAGGGGATGGCGCCGTGCCACCAGGTGTTGAGGACGAAGAAGCCCGCGCCGACCGCGTTCATCCACTGGAAGGCGGGCGATGCGCCAGACAGACGGCCCGTCGATACGGCGAGATAAGCGCCCAGCACCAGCAGTGCGCCGATCCAGCCGATGATTTCGACCCAGAGCGCGGTCATGGGGCGGGATGCGGGATGAAGGTGAGACGGTTGAGGGGCATTGGATTTTCCTTGATCCTCCCCGGCAGGGGGAGGTGGCAGGCGAAGCCTGACGGAGGGGGGTGGCGCGACAGTGCGTCATCCGAAGGGCGCGTCAAGCCGCTAGCCCCCCTCCACCACGCTTCGCGCGGTCCCCCTCCCCGTGCCGGGGAGGAATGAAAAGGGCGCTCTCCTTTCGGAAAGCGCCCTTCGACTTAGGTCGGATCGTCAGCCGATCACGCGGCCAGCTTGCGCAGCACATATTGCAGGATGCCGCCGTTCAGGAAATATTCCAGCTCGTTGATCGTGTCGATCCGGCAGAGCGCGGTGAAGGTGAAGGTCGAACCGTCGGCGCGCTTGACGATGACGTCCACGTCCTGGCGCGGCTTGAGGCCCGCGACATTCTGGATGGTGAAGGTTTCGTCGCCGGTCAGGCCGAGCGTGTCCTTGCTCTCGCCATCCTTGAACTGAAGCGGCAGCACGCCCATGCCGACCAGGTTCGAGCGGTGGATACGCTCGAAGCTCTCGACGATGACCGAGCGGACGCCCAGCAGGTTGGTGCCCTTGGCCGCCCAGTCGCGCGACGAACCGGTGCCATATTCCTTGCCACCGATGACGACCAGCGGCGTGCCGTCGGCCTTATGCTTCATCGCCGCGTCATAGATGGGCATGACTTCGCCTTCGTAACGGGTCATGCCGCCTTCGACGCCGTCGAGCATCTGGTTCTTGATGCGGATGTTGGCGAAGGTGCCGCGCATCATGACTTCATGATGGCCACGGCGCGCGCCGTAGCTGTTGAAGTCGGCCTGCGCGACCTGATGCTCGCTCAGCCACTGGCCGGCGGGGCTGGATGCCTTGATCGAACCGGCAGGCGAGATGTGGTCGGTGGTGATCGAGTCACCGAAGATTGCCAATGGCTTCGCTTCGATGATGTCGTTGACCGGTGCCGGGGTCATGCTCAGCCCTTCGAAATAGGGCGGGTTGGCGACATAGGTCGAGCCTGCGCGCCAGCTATAAGTGTCGCTGCCCGTCACGTCGATCGCCTGCCAGTGCTCGTCGCCCTTATAGACATTGGCGTAGCGCGCCTGGAACATCGCACGGTCCATGCAGCCTGCCATGGTCGAAGCGACCTCGGCATTGGTGGGCCAGATGTCCTTGAGATAGACGTCGTTGCCAGCGGTGCTGACGCCGATCGGCGTGGTGATGAAGTCTTCGATCACCGTGCCCTTGAGCGCGTAAGCCACGACCAGCGGCGGGCTGGCGAGGAAGTTCGCGCGCACGTCGGGCGACACGCGGCCTTCGAAGTTGCGGTTGCCCGAAATGACGGCGGCCGCGACCAGACCGTTTTCGTTGATCGCCTTGCTGATCGGTTCAGCGAGCGGACCCGAATTGCCGATGCAGGTGGTGCAGCCATAGCCGACCAGGTTGAAGCCGATCGCGTCCAGATGCTCCTGAAGGCCTGCCTTGTTGAAATAGTCGGTGACGACTTGGCTACCAGGGGCCAGCGACGTCTTGACCCAGGGCTTGGGCTTGAGGCCGAGTTCGTTCGCCTTCTTGGCGACGAGGCCGGCGGCGACCATGACGCCGGGGTTCGACGTGTTGGTGCAGCTCGTGATGGCCGCTATGGTGACGTCGCCGTCGCCAATGTCGAAATCCTTGCCTTCGACCGGAACGCGCTGTTGCGCCTTCTTGTAGACATTGGCGAGGTCGGCGTTGAACACGTCATCGACTTCCGGCAGCGACACGCGATCCTGCGGGCGCTTGGGACCGGCGAGGCTGGGGACGACCGTCGACAGGTCGAGTTCCAGCGTGTCGGTGAAGACCAGATCGGCGGCGGGGTCGATCCAGAAGCCCTGCTGCTTGGCATAGGCTTCGACCAGCGCGAGATTTTCGTCGCTGCGGCCGGTCAGGCGCATATAGTCGAGCGTCTTGTCATCGATGCCAAAGAAGCCGCAGGTCGCGCCATATTCGGGCGCCATGTTGGCAAGGGTCGCGCGGTCGGCGAGCGACAGGCTGGCAAGGCCGGGGCCGAAATATTCGACGAAGCGGCCAACCACGCCCTTCTTGCGCAGCATTTCGGTGCAGGTCAGCACCAGATCGGTGGCGGTCACGCCCTCTTTCAGTTCACCGACCAGCTTGAAGCCGACCACTTCGGGGATGAGCATGGAGACGGGCTGGCCCAGCATCGCTGCTTCCGCCTCGATCCCGCCAACGCCCCAGCCGAGCACGCCCAAGCCGTTGACCATCGTGGTGTGGCTGTCGGTGCCGACGCAGGTGTCGGGATAGGCGACGGTGGTGCCGTCAGGATCGACGCTCGACCACACGGCCTGCGCGATATTCTCCAGATTCACTTGATGGCAGATGCCGGTGCCTGGGGGAACGGCGTAGAAGTTGGTGAGCGACTTGCTGCCCCATTTCAGGAAGTCGTAGCGCTCCATATTGCGCTGATATTCGATTTCGACATTCTGTTCGAACGCCTTGGGCGTACCGAATTCATCGACCATGACCGAATGGTCGATGACGAGATGGACGGGCACCTGCGGGTTGATCTTGGCGGCGTCGGCGCCCAGCGCGTTCATCGCGTCGCGCATCGCGGCAAGATCGACCACGCAGGGCACGCCGGTGAAATCCTGGAGCAGCACACGGGCGGGGCGATATTGAATCTCGCGCTGGGCTTTGCCCCGGTCATTCTGCCAGTCGACGATCGCCTGGATATCCTCGACCGTGACGGTGACGCCATCTTCAAAACGGAGCAGGTTTTCCAGCAGCACCTTCATCGAGAAGGGCAGTCTGGACACGTCGCCCAGCTTTTCCGCCGCCTTCTGAATCGAATAATAGGCAATGTCCTTGCCCCCGACACTCATGGTGTCGCGTGTGCCCAGCGTGTCCTGTCCGATGGCGGTCATAAGTCGTGCGTCTCCTCGCATGTGCCCCGGCCGCGCGGCAGTGGGAGGGAGACGGCATTCCAGCAGACCTTCCCCCTGCGGAAGGGCGGCGGGAGGAGCGTCAACCTGCGGTCAGAGCGGATGGTCCCGATGTTGCAGCGCCATAAACCAACCGGCGCGCGAGTCAAATAAGGAAGCGGGGTTCAGCCCTTCGACTTTAGCATCGGTTCGATGTCCAATGTCTTTGGCATCGCCGTGATCGCGGCGCGCAGCTTTGCATAGCGGGCATCGTGACAGCCCGACTGGAAGTCGAGCTGCGTGGCCTTCGTGCCCGCGCGGGTCCATTGGATGACGTAGCCGGGGTGGTCGGTGGCGAAGCGGGTGCAGCTTTCCTGGCCGATTTTCTTGGTCATGCCGGTCGTGGGGCGGTAGGCCATGAGCGCGGTGCGCAGCCTGCGATATTGCTGCGTGGTCACGGTGAAGCGAGTCGGGCCGGGGACCGCGGTGAAGCGGCGCGGCTCCAGCAGGCCCGATCCGTCGGGCGTGACCGTCACCTTGTAGCTGGGGCAGGCGCCGAAGCAGGGACCGGCGGTGATGCTGATGGTGTCCGCCCTCGCGCCGGGCGGGGGCGTGATGGTTTCGCCATCGCCGGTGGTGACGCAGCCCGAAAGGATGATGGTGGCTGCTGCAAGCGCGGCTGCATATATTGGTTTCATCCGACCCTATTCCTTTTTCTTCGTGCTTCGCTCTGGCAAGACGCTGCGGCGAAGGCTAAGCCCGCGCGCTAAACGATCCGAAAGAGAATTTATATGCGTCCATCCGGCCGTGCGCCCGACCAAATGCGCGATATCACCATGGAACCCGCCTTTACCATCCATGCCGAGGGGGCGTGCCTTATCAGCTTTGGCGACACGCGGGTGTTATGCACCGCATCGGTCGAGGAAAAGGTCCCGCCGTTTCTGCGCGGCAAAGGTTCGGGCTGGGTCACGGCCGAATATGGCATGCTGCCCCGCGCAACGCATACGCGTGGCAGCCGTGAGGCGGCCAAGGGTAAGCAATCGGGCCGGACCCAGGAAATCCAGCGGCTGATCGGGCGCAGCTTGCGCACCGTCGTCGACATGAAGAGGCTGGGCGAGCGCCAGATCGTCATCGATTGCGACGTGATCCAAGCCGATGGCGGCACCCGCACCGCGTCCATCTCCGGCGCGTGGGTCGCGCTGCGCATCGCGGTGGACAAGTTGCTGGCGTCGGGCGCGCTGACCGAAGATCCGATCATCCAGAAGGTCGCGGCGATCAGTTGCGGTATCTACAAGGGCACGCCGGTGCTCGACCTTGATTATGCCGAGGACAGCAATGCCGAGACCGACGCCAACCTGATCCTGACGGGCGACGGCAAGTTCGCCGAAGTGCAGGCGACGGCGGAAGGCGCGGCCTATGACGAGGAGGAACTTCTGCGGTTGCTGCGGCTGGCGCGGATCGGCTGCGCGAAGATATTCGCGGCGCAGGATAGGGCAACGGGGCGGTAATCAACGCCGTGCTCCTGCGCACGCAGGAAGTCCAGGGTTCAGGTCACTCACCCAACCCTAGGCTCCTGCGTGCGCAGGAGCACATCATCTGGGATGTGCATTATGAGCGACGATTTCGGCCAGGAACAGGCGATCCGCAAGCTGGTGCCCGGCAGGCTGGTGATCGCCAGCCATAATCCGGGCAAGATACGCGAGATCGCGGCGTTGCTGGGGCCTTATGGGATCGAGCCGATTTCGGCGGCATCGCTCGACCTGCCCGAACCGGAGGAGACCGGCACGACCTTCATCGCCAATGCGGAATTGAAGGCATTGCAGGCCGCCGACCTGTCCGGCCTGCCTGCGCTGGCCGACGACAGCGGGTTGTGCGTCGAGGCGCTGGGCGGCGATCCGGGGCTGTTTTCCGCGCGCTGGGCCGGGCCGTCCAAGGATTTCGGGCTGGCGATGCGCAAAGTGTGGGACGGCATCGAGGCAAAGGGGCCGGATGCGGGCCGCGACGCGCATTTCATCTGCGCGCTCGCGCTCGCCTGGCCGGACGGCCATGTCGAGGCGTTCGAGGGGCGGGTGGACGGCACGCTGGTCTGGCCGCCGCGCGGGACACAAGGGTTCGGCTATGACGCGATGTTTCAGCCGCTGGGCCATGACATCAGTTTCGGCGAGATGGACCCCGACGCCAAGCATGGGATGAGCCATCGGGCGGATGCGTTCGCCAAGCTGGTGGCGGCGGTTTTCTGACCGGCTCCGCGCCTTTGCGGTCGCCGGGTGAAGCTCTCGCCCTCTATGTGCATTGGCCATTCTGCATATCCAAATGCCCCTATTGCGATTTCAACAGCCATGTCCGGGCGGAAATTGATACGCAGGCGTGGCGCGCCGCGTTGCTGGCGGACATGGCGCATGAGGCCGGGCTGACGCCGGGACGGCCATTATCGTCGATCTTCTTCGGGGGCGGGACGCCATCGCTTATGCCGCCGCATATCGTCGCGGACATCATCGCGCAGGCGGAGCGGCATTGGGGCTTTACGCCGGATATCGAGATCACGCTGGAGGCCAATCCCAATTCGGTCGAGGCGGCACGCTTCGCCGATCTGGCGGCGGCGGGGGTCAACCGGGTGTCGCTGGGGTTGCAGGCGCTGGACAATGACGCGCTGCGCTTTCTGGGGCGTGCGCATGACGTGAGCGAGGGGCTGGCGGCGCTCGATACCGCGCAGTCGGTGTTCGATCGGGTGAGTTTCGACCTGATCTATGCCCGGCCCGGCCAGAGCGCGGCGGCGTGGGAGGCGGAACTGGCGCGGGCGCTGGAGTTCGGCACCGGGCATCTGTCGCTCTATCAACTCACGATCGAGCCGGGGACGCGCTTTGCCACGCTGGTGGCGCAGGGCAAGTTTACGCCTGCCGATCCCGATCATGGGGCCGACCTGTATGATTTGACCCAGGCGATGACAGGAGCGGCGGGCATACCGGCCTATGAGATCAGCAACCATGCCCGGCCGGGGCAGCAGAGCCGCCACAATCTGACCTATTGGCGTTATGGCGATTATCTGGGGGTCGGGCCGGGCGCGCATGGGCGGCGCGGCGGCATGGCGACGTTGCGGCACAAGAAGCCGGAAAACTGGCTTTCCGCCATGGCGCGCAACGGCCATGGCATCCAGAGCGAGGACGGGCTGATATCGGAAGACCGGGCGAGCGAGGCGTTGCTGATGGGGCTGCGGCTGGGCGAGGGCGTCGATCTGGCGCGGATCGCGGCGGCGAGCGGCGTGGCGATCGAGCGGCTGGTAGATGGGCCGGCGGTCGATCGGCTCGCGCGGCTGGGCCTTCTGCATCGCGAGGCTGCACGGCTGCGCGTTGAACCGGCGGGCATGCTACTGCTCGACGCTATCCTGCCGCAGATCGTCGCCGTGGAGACCGATCCGGTCAGATAAGGTGAAAAATCGTCGCCCCGATCCTTCTCGACGGCCGACCTGATCCTCGTCGGCCGGGCTATGTTATGACACTGGGCTGTTCTCTTTGGGTGTAGGCGGAAATCAGTGCCAGTTCTTCCGCCGCTAAGATGAGCGGTCCGAGGGCGTCGCCCGTCTGTAAGCCGAGTTCGCCGCCTGCTGCGACATAGCGTTCGATATAGACACGTAAGGTCGCCCCTTCCGTACCGGTCCCCGACAAACGGAAAACGATGCGTGATCCGTCCTCGAATAAGATACGCAGCCCCTGATTTGCGCTCATGGACCCATCGGTCGGATCGACATAGGTGAATATATCGGCATCCTTCACCAAGCCACCGCTGCTGGCGGTGCCAGGCAAGGATGGAAGTCGATCCTCCAACGCGGTCATCAGGGCGTCCGCCTGCTCCTTCGCTAAAGCTTCATAGTCATGACGCGCATAATAATTCCGACCATATGTCGCCCAATGCGCAGTCATGATCTCGATGACGCTCTGCTTGCGCACTGCCAGGATATTCAGCCACAGAAGCACCGCCCAGATGCCATCCTTCTCCCTGACATGACTGGAGCCGGTGCCTGCGCTCTCCTCCCCGCAGATCGTCGCCATGCCGGCGTCGAGGAGATTGCCGAAGAATTTCCAACCCGTCGGCGTTTCATACAGCGGAATGCCAAGCTTCTTCGCAACCCTGTCGGCCGCGCCGCTGGTCGGCATGGAGCGAGCGATGCCTTTGAGACCATTGACATAAGCCGGAGCCAGATGCGCGTTGGCCGCCAGCACCGCGAGCGAATCCGAGGGAGTGACGTAACAGTCGCGCCCGATGATCAGGTTACGATCCCCGTCGCCGTCGGAGGCGGCCCCGAAATCGGGTGCGTCCGCCGACATCATCTTGTCGTACAATGTCTTGGCGTGGACGAGGTTGGGGTCGGGATGATGACCGCCAAAGTCGGGCAGCGGGATGCCGTTCATCACCGTACCGCCCTTCGCCCCAAGGCGCTTCTCGAAAATCTCGATAGCATATGGTCCCGTCACTGCCGACATGGCATCAAAGGCGATGGTGAAGCCGGTGTCGATCATCGCGCGGATCGCATCGAAATCGAACAATTGTTCCATAAGGTCGGCATATTGCGTCACTGGATCGACGACCTCGACGGTCATCGGCCCGATTTGCCTGACGCCGATGGTGTCGATATTGATGTCGTCGACGTCCAAAATCTTATAACTGCCGATCGCCAATGTGCGCGCATGAATCGCGTGGGTCACTTTTTCAGGCGCCGGCCCGCCATTCCCGACATTATATTTGATGCCGAAATCCTCGTCCGGTCCGCCCGGATTATGACTGGCCGAGAGTATGAGGCCGCCAAAAGCGTTTGACGATCGGATCAAATGGGATGCCGCCGGCGTGGACAAAATGCCGCCGCGTCCTACCAGCACACGCCCGAAACCATTGGCGGCCGCCATCTTGATGACGACCTGGATCACGTCGCGATTGAAATACCGGCCATCGCCGCCGACGACCAAGCTGTGCCCTTGATATCCATCCAGGCTGCCGAACACGGATTGGATGAAATTTTCGGCATAATGGCGTTGTTGGAAGACCCGCACCTTCTGGCGCAGACCGGACGTCCCCGGCTTCTGGTCCCCAAATGGCTTGGTCGATACGGTCTTGACCGTCGGCGCACCTTCAACCGGCATTGAACATGTCCCTCTCGTTGGTCAGGCGGTGTTCCCATCACTTTGGTAGGAACTACCTAGACTGGCAACGGAACATAAGTCGATGGTCTTCATCCTTCCCTCGTCCAAGGCTCCAACTGCAAGTCCACAGCGCTCAGCCATTATCTTATGTCGCTCCGAACCCGATTTGCGCAGGCTGCCTTCATCCTAGCGGACGCTGGAACGGCTCTTAGGTGGCGACCCATCGTCCGTTCCGCGCTCAACACGGAGTCCTATAATCTGTTCTTCCGAACACTGCTTTCGCTTCATCTGTCCGTCCCTTCTTATGCTCTGCATCCTGAAAACTGGACCATTTTTTGATAGAGTTTTGTGCCGTAGATTTCCTTGGCTGGACGAGGAGTCGTGGCATGAAGGCATCAAAGTTCACGGACGCGCAAAAGGCGTTCGTCATCAAGCAGGGCGAAGAAGGTTCGCCAGTGGCTGAGATCTGCCGGAAGGCAGGGATCAGCCAGGCGACCTACTTCAATTGGAAGAAGAAATACGCAGGGTTGTTGCCGACGGAGATGCGCCGGCTTCGCGAGCTCGAGGATGAGAATGCGCGGCTCAAACGGATCGTAGCGGACCTGACGCTGGATCGCGAGATGCTGCAGGATGTCATCAAGCGAAAGCTCTGAGGCCGGATCGCAAGCGCGAGCTCGTGGATGGGATGCTGGCAGATTGGGGGGTGTCGATCAGAAGGGCCTGCAAGGTTTTGCCCGTCGATACCTCGACCTACCATTACAAATCCCACCGCACCGATCCGGCCATGCTCAAAAAGCGCATCAGGGAGATCTGCGAGACGCATGTCCGCTATGGCTATCGACGTGTTTATTACATCCTGCGCCGCGATGGCTGGCTGGTGAACATGAAGAAGGTCTATCGCCTTTACAGGGAGTTAGGCCTCCAGCTGCGCAACAAGACGCCCAAGCGGCGCGTGAAGGCCAAGCTTCGGGAAGACAGGACGAAGGCAGTCCACTCGAACGACGTCTGGGCCATGGACTTTGTCCATGACCAGCTGGCAACTGGCCGAAAACTGCGCATCCTGACAGTGGTGGATACATTCTCACGGGTCTCTCCGGTGCTGGATGCGCGGTTCAGTTATCGTGGTGAGGACGTGGTGGCCACGCTGGAAAAGGCCTGCCGCGTCGCTGGCTATCCAAAGACGATCAGAGTGGACAATGGCAGTGAATTTATCTCCCGCGACATGGATCTTTGGGCCTACCAGCGGGGCGTGACATTGGACTTCTCCCGGCCTGGCAAGCCGACTGACAATGCGTTCATCGAAGCCTTCAACAGTAAACTGAGGAGCGAATGCCTGAACACCCACTGGTTCCTATCGCTGGAAGACGCTTGCGAAAAGTTGGAGCGGTGGCGTAGACACTACAACGAGGACAGACCGCACAGCGCGATCGGAAATATCCCCCCGATCCTGCTAGCAAACTCACCTGGTGCCACCAGCCCACCGGGTCCGAGCGAGGCGCAAAACTCTAGCTAAGGGTGGCCCAAGGTTGGGTAGCAGTGCACCACTTCTCTACAAGCAATCTTTCTTATTTCGGAAGCGGCAAGGACGCTGCAGGAGCCAGCCTGACATCCGCGCCCGCATCCCTGATAGGACGATCCATCGAGACATCGCCGCCCGTGATCCGGTCGAGCCCGGACAATCCGTCGGTGATGAGCGGAAGGTCGCCTCGCCCACGTACCTGTTTGAAATGATCGGTGGGATCATATTGTTGAATGTCCGGTACCAATTGGATCGCCTCTAGCCCATTTGCTGCCGCGATAAGCGTTGCGCGAAGAATATATTCATTGGCCTGCGCAGAGATATATCCGATCCGCACATTGAGCAGGTCACGCGCCAGATCGAGCACGTCGAGCGTGGTGCGATCTCCAGCAGTCTCCTGCTCGACGGCACCATTATAGGCCCGGCGGGCTGCCTCGACCGCGCGGCTATAATTGATCAGCGATGTCCGCGTTAACGCCAACTGCTGCCACCCTGATCCGATCGTTGCATGCGTCTCGCGCACCGATTGGTCAATCAGTCGCCAGTCGGCGGCATTGGACTCTTCCGCCTCACGAAGACGCGACAGGCGCAGATTACCATCTAACAGGGGCATTGAGAGCACCACTTCGCCGCGCAGCTGAGTCGCGCGCAGATCGTTGGAATAGGGTGAGACCGTGCCGTAGGTGGCTGCCCCACGCAAATCGACTCGGGGACCGAATTCGGCCCGCAGCGCGGTAGTCGACGCGCGTGAGATTTTTTCGCGTGACTGGGCGGCGCGGATCACCGGGCTGCGGCTGTCGCCTATATCATAGGCTTGTTCGATCGACGTGAACGGCACCACCAGTTCGACCGGCGGGCTCAGTTCGCCTGGACGCACCCCGACGAGCTGGACGAATTGCGCCTCGCTGCCGCTGAGCTGCCCTTCGGCCAGCAGCAATTGCGCCCGGCCCAGTTCGACGCGCGTTTCGATTTGCTGCAAATCGGAATCGGTAATGTCGCGCACTTCGTAGCGCGCGCGGCTCTCGTTCAACTGGCGGTCGAGCAGACCCAGATTCTCCCGCGCGATCACCACTGCCTCGCGGTCCCGGATGACCGTGATATAGCTGTTTATCGTATCGAGCAGGATTTGAGTTTCGACCAGGCGGAGCGTGTCGCGAGCGAAGGCGATCTGGGCCAAGGCCACCCGTTCCCCGCCGGCGCTCCGCCCGAACGTGAAAAGCGGCTGGTTCAGGATCGCCGATGCGGTCGATGCCCAGCCCTGATTACCGGCCCATCCCAGCAGGGTATTGAATCGGTCGCGCTGATAGGCATGCGAGCCTTGCGCACTGAGCGTCAGTCCATAGGCAGCGCGGGCGGCGGGATAACGATTGTCGGTCGAACGGACGGTCGCCCGCTGGGCCAGCAAGTTGGGGTTGCTCCAGTAAACCAGCCGGATCGCCTGCGCCAGGTTGCGAATTTCGGCCGGGGCCGGGGTTTCGCCCGCAGCGGCGGGCCGCGGTGGCGCGAAGACGAGGGGCGCCTCGCGCGGGGCGGGCACCCCATCGCCCTGCGCCCAGGCGCCAGGCGCCGCGCCGCACAGCAGGGCGCTGCAAATGGATGTCAAGGCGATGTGCCGCATGCTATTTCCCCCAAATGATCGATCCGTGCCACCCGGCCGGCCCGGTCGGACGCCGCCCTTGCCCCGGTGGCGGACAATGCTGAAAAAACTCTTGCCTAATTTCACGCGGCATTCAACCGGGACGTGCGTGGGACCGGCGCCCGCTCAGCCCGCCGTGGCGACTGCGGACTGGTGATCTTGCCCTGCGCGCTGGCGGCGATTGCGGACCAGATCCAGCACGGGCTTTTCCACAAAATGCCAGGACAGCGCCGCCAGGGGCAGGGTGAAGGCGAAGTTCACGAGCGCCAACAGCAGATAATTGTCGGTGGGCATCAGGCCGGCCGCCAGCATCATGACCGGGAAGGCATAGATATACATGCCATAGCTGTAATCGGGCCAGCGACCCGATATCGCGCCATTCTTCGCCGACAGGAAGCCAAGGCAAAGCACCGCATAGCCCACGAAGAGGGTCTGGACATGATAGTTGATGTTCCAGCGATGCGCGAGCAGGTTCGCCACCGTCAGCAGGATGAGGACCGCCCAGGACAGCCGGATGCGATCGCGCAGGAGCTGGGCCGCGATGCCGGCGGCGAACAGCGTCCACAGGCGATCGGCATATTCCACGAAATATAGTCCGCCTTTGCCGCCGATCTTGCCCAGCATCGCATGCACGAAGGGAAGGTGGACCAGCAGCGCGACCAGCACCGTTGCCGGGATCACCAGCATCAGCATCGGGCGCGCGCGCGACAGTCCCACGAGCGCGGCCGCCGCCAGCAGCAGATAGCACAGCATTTCCCAGTGAAGGGTCCAGAGCGAACCGTTGATGACGCAGGGCCGCGCGCCGCATATGATGCCCGACAGGCTGTAATGGCCGCCCATCAGGCTGAGATTATAACCGACAAAACGTGCCGTTTCTCCGCCGAGATAGGCGATCGGCGGCAGGCGGGTGAAGAAGGCGCCGATCAGTACGGTCAGCAGCACCGCAACGACCAGCGCCGGCATCATGCGCGCCAGCCGCGCCACCATGAACCGCCCGGCATGGGCGCGGCGGCGCAGGCTGCCATAGACCAGGAAGCCGCTGAGGAAGAAGAAACCGTCCACCGCATAGACGGACAAGGGCACGCCGAGCCAGGCGCTGAACTGGTCCTGCCCCCCAACATGGTGGACGCGCCAATAGCAATGGGTGAGGATGACCGCCGACGCCAGCACCAGGCGAACCAGGGTCAGGTTGTTCCGCTCGGGCTTCAGGAGATCATCGTCGATGGTCATGCAAAATCCCTTGGCACTCGGTTGGTCGTGGTTTGCAACGAAAATGCGACGTGTCGAAGAATGATTAGAACCTGCTTAACTTTGAGCCTATTAGAATAGCGGCCTCAAAGGAATCAAAAGGCAAATGCAGAAATCGCACGGTGATGGGTCTTACGCGATGCGTCAATTGACGGACGGCATGCGCGGAACCCTGACCGCGTTGTTGCTGCTCAGCGGAGCGCTTGCGCTGTTGCCGGTCATTCTCGCCATCTTCGCCATTCTGGTGTTCGATGTCACGATGGTCGGGCGCAGCGCCGAAAGCCTGCTGGGCGTCGTGGCGCTGACGATCGTGGCGCTGGGTTTCATGACCGCCTTCGCCTATCTGCGCGGACGCATCCTGATGCAGTTTGCGAACGGCCTGGACATCCGGCTGGGCAAGGCGACGATAGAGGCGCGCAGCCGCTTCACCGCACCCGACGGGAGCCTCGCCGAAGACATGCAGATCGCTCATGCGCTGGACCGTCTGCGCCGGGCGATTGCGGGAAACGGGGTGGCCGGCCTGCTCGACATCGGCGCATTCGTGCCCTTGCTGATCGTGATGATCATCCTGAGCGGATGGATGGCGCTGGCGCTGTTCGTTGGCGGGATCGCCATGGCGGCGCTGCTCTATCGCGCCTGGCGCCGAATTCTGGGCGTGATGGTGGACCTGCTTCCCGCGCTGGGCGAACGGCATGTGATGGCGGAGAATCACCGCCGTCACGCGGACCTCGTCCGCGCGCTTGGCATGCGGTCCGACGTCGTCATGGCCCGCCGCCGCAGCGCGCGGCGCTACGCCATGCTGGACCAGCAGATCGACCAGATCGAAACTGCCAGCGTCATCGGCGGACAGGCCATGATGATCGCGATGTTCGTCATCCTGATGGCCATCGGCGCCTGGCTCGCGATCGCCGACAAGGCCAGCCCCGGCGTCGTTCTGGCCGCGGCGGTGCTGGGCATGGGCGCGTTGCGGCCTTTCGTCACTGTCGCGGGGCATCTACAAGAACTGGCGGAAGGGCGTGAAGCCTGGCGCAATCTGCGCCAGTTGCTGGATATCGCCCCGTTGCCGGACAGGAAGCTGTCGCTGCCCGCGCCTACGCAGAGCCTGAGCGTCGAAAATGTCGCGGTAGCGCCGCCGGGCACACGCACCATCGTCATCCGCGACGTCTCGCTCAAGCTGGGGGCGGGCACAGTGTTGGGCGTGATCGGTATGGCGGGCGCTGGCAAATCGTCGTTGCTGCGCGCGCTGGCTGGCATCTGGCCTGCGGTCGCCGGCAAGGTGCGGATCGATGACGCCGCGCTGGACCAGTGGCCCGACGACGAACTGACCCGCCACATTGGCTATCTGCCGCAGACGATCGACCTGTTCAGCGGCACGATCGCGGAGAATATCGCGCGTTTCGCGCTGTCCGCTACGTCCGAAGAGGTGATCGCCGCAGCCACGGCCGCCAACGCACACGACATGATCGTTCGCATGCCGCAGGGCTATGCGACGCCGGTGGGGGAAGAGGGCGTCAAGCTGTCGGTGGCCCAGCGGCAGCGCGTCGCGCTTGCCCGCGCGCTTTATGGCGATCCCTTCCTGATCCTGCTGGACGAACCCGCGACCCATCTCGACGGCAAGGGCCAGCAGGCGCTGGGCCAGGCGATCGTGGCGGCGCGCGCCCGCGGCGCCATCGTCGTCATCGTCGGCAATGCGTCGGCCACCGTCGACGTCGCCGATTATATCATGGTGTTGCGCGATGGCGCGATGCAGGATTTCGGCCCCAAGCAGGATGTTCGCCAACGCCTGCTTGAAGGCCGCAAGCCTGTCCAGGCCGCCCAGGAACAAACGCCGCCCAAGGGCGGTGAGGAGTAGAATCGTGAGTTACCAATTGCCCAGCAATTTCCTGGTGGCAGAGGATGCCGATCATCTGTTCGAGCATCCCCAGGTGGGGTTGCGACGCAGCGTCCGCATCGGGATCATCGCGATCGGCGGCCTGTTCGTCATGCTGTTCCTGCTGGCGGCGGTCATCCAGACGCGTGGCGCCGTGGTCGGCCAGGGCGAGGTCACGGTCGAGAGCCGCGTCAAGAAGATCGCGCATCCCACGGGCGGTGTGATCGCGCAAATGTTCGTCAAGGAAGGCGACCGGGTGCGTAAGGGCCAGATGTTGATGCGGCTGGACAGCACCGTGTCTGAAGCCAGCAAGACCAAGACGGGCGAAAGCGTCGACCAGCTTCTGGCGGCGCGTGCACGCCTGTTGGCCGAACGGGATGGCCGTCCTTTAAGCTTTCCGTCTGAAATGACGACCGAGCCGACTCCCGCCGCCACCGCGGCGATGGCGGAGGAGACAAGCCTGTATGAGGTGCGCCGTCGGGCGCGTGCCGGCGAACAGGCGCAATATTCCGAACGCATCCAGCAGGCCGGGCAGGAAATTGCCGCGTTGCAGGCGCAGTTGACTGCCGCGGGCAAGCAAGCCAGCCTGATCGTGCCGGAACGCGACGGCTTGCGCTCGCTGTATGAACGCAAGCTCGTCACCGTTTCGCGTCTCAACCAGCTTGAACGCACGGCCGTGGACCTGGAAGGCACGTCCGCCGCCCTTAGCGCGCAGATCGCCCAGACTCGCGCCAAGATCGCCGAATTGCGGCAGCTATCCATCCAGTCGGCGCAGGCTGCGCGCAGCGAGGCCGGCATGCAGCTTGCCGATGTCCAGTCGCGGCTGAACGAACAGGAAATCCGGTCCGTATCCGCGGGCGACACGTTCGATCGCAGCGTGGTCCGCGCGCCCCATGACGGGATCGTCGACAAGCTGGCCTTCACGACCATCGGCGGCACGGTGCCGCCGATGCAGACGATCATGGAAATCGTACCCGATTCCGACCGCCTCAGTGTCGAACTGCGCGCCAGCCCTTATGATATCGATCAGCTTCATATCGGACAGAAGGCCGTCGTGCGTTTCACCGCCTTCAACCTCCAGACGACGCCGGAACTTAACGGAACGGTGGATCATATCGCCCCGGAACGCACGACGGACGAACGCACCGGCAACAGCTATTACAAGCTGCGCGTGGAGGTGGACGATAAGGAATTGCGCCGGCTGGGCAAGCTGGAGCTAAGGCCGGGCATGCCTGTGGAATGTTTCGTCCAGACCGAGAAGCGGTCGCTTCTATCCTATATTGTCAAGCCGCTCAGCGACCAATTCAACCGGGCGTTCAGAGAGAATTGATGCGCGAGGGATCGGGACGGCAAACCGCTTGAGGTTGCGTTGATTAGGTTTCATATTGCACCTGCGAATGGTATGCCGTTCCGGATGCCTGACGGGGGAAATATTGATGTCCATGCTGGAACAGGTCAAGGCCATCGTCGCCAAGCAACTCGACCGGGAACCATCGACGCTCGATGAGAATACCGACCTTGCCGAGGCGGGCTACGAGTCGCTCGACGTGATCGAGACGGTGTTCGCCCTGGAAGAGGCGTTCAACATCGACATCCCGTTCAACGCCAATGCCGCCGAAGAAATGGAAATGCGGACAGTGGGCGACATCGTGATTCTGGTCGAAAAGGCGTTGGCGAAGCAAAAGCCGGCATGAAGCGTGTCGCCATCACGGGTCTTGGCGCTATTTCCCCGGTCGGCAAGACCGCGCCCGACAGCTGGCGGGCGGTGGCGGCCGGCATCAGCGGGATCGGCCCGATCGACATTTCGCGCGGCCATCTGGTCACCTGCCCGATCGCGGCGCAGGTGCGCGACTATGTTGCGACCGATCATTTCGCGTCGAAACAACTGTCCTTCCTGGATCGCACATCGCAGTTCGCGGTCATCAGCGCGCGCGAGGCGCTGGCGGACAGCGGCCTTGAACCTTCGCACCCCGCGCGGGTGAATGCACCGACCATCATCGGTGTGGGCGTGGGTGGCATGAACACGCTCGATGACAATTTCCACCATATCTATGGCGAGGGGAAATCCCGCGTCCATCCCTTTTCCATTCCCAAGCTTATGGCCAATGCGCCCGCCAGTCAGATCAGCATGGATCTGGGCCTGCGCGGCATTACGTTCGCCATCGCCAGCGCCTGCGCATCGGGAGCGCACGCGGTGGGGGTCGCGTTTAAGATGGTGCGTTCAGGCGAGGCGAAGGTCGCGGTGGCCGGTGGCGCGGAAGCCTGCATCACCGCCGGGACGATGGTGGGTTGGGAAGCGCTGCGGGTACTGGCGTCGGACACTTGCCGCCCCTTTTCGCGCAATCGGTCCGGTCTGGTCATCGGCGAGGGCGCCGCTACGCTGATCCTGGAGGAATGGGATCATGCGGTGGCGCGCGGTGCGACCATTTACGCCGAATTGACCGGCTTTGGCGCCAATGCCGACGCGGCCGACCTGACGTCGCCCGACCCGGCGAGCACGGCGGAAGCGATGCAGATGGCCTTGGCCGATGCCCGCCTGACGCCGGCGCAAATCGACTATGTCAATGCCCACGGGACGGGCACGATGATGAACGACAAACTTGAAAGCGACATCATTCGCGCCGTGTTCGCAGACGCGCCGTTGCCGCTGGTTTCGTCGTCCAAGGGGGTTCTGGGTCACAGCTTGGGCGCGACCGGCGCGATGGAAGCGTTTGTGACCGCCATGGCGCTGTATGAACAGATCGTCCCGCCCACCGCCAACTGCACGGACCCCGATGAAAGCCTGGGGCTGGACTTCGTGACCGAGGGGCCGCGCAAGGCGCCCCTGCGCCACGCCTTGAGCAATTCCTTCGCCTTTGGCGGGTTGAACGCGGTGCTCGCACTTTCCGCCGCGTCTGCCGAGTGACGACCCCCGCGTGACGCTCGATCAACGAAGTGATGTCGCGCGCGGCTATATGCTGATGGGCGTCTTCTACCTGCATGTGCTGTTCGCCATGCTGAAGGTGGTTCCCGACCCGATGGCGGTGCCCGCTGCGCTGATCCAGGTGAAATTGTTGGCCGGGCACGTCTCAGTCTTCTTTTTCCTCAGCGGCATGGGTGCGCCGGGATTGAAGCGGCGTTCGGCCCAATCCGTGGCCATCCAGTCCGTCACGCTGCTAGCGCTGGCCGCCCTGTCGCATCTTGGCGGTGTCCTGATCAGTGCGATCATCTATGGTCCGCCGGAAAGCTGGCGCGATCTGTTCCGGGTGCTGGTGCGTCCCATCGTCTATGGCACGGGTTATTCGACGTTCGTGGCGTGGTTCTTCATCGTGCTGGCAGTGGTCCGTCCGCTGGCCTGGCTGTTCGAGCGGAACAGGCTCCGGTTCCTGATAGCCGTGGTTGCGATTACCCTCCTCATCCTGATCGGGCAGTGGCTCCACCTGCCGCACAACCTCTACGAATGGCGCAACTGGCCGTTCGCCCTGCTGTTCTTCATGATCGGAATGCGCGTCCCGCGCAGGCGCCAGGTTCCCGCCTGGCTGGGCGTGGGCGGTCTGGCGCTGTCGCTGGCGGCAGCATGGCTGAATGGTCCCGACATCATGGCGACCGGCCTTTGCTGGACATGCAACATCGAATTTCTGCCCTTTCCGATGGTGGGCGCCCAAGGTTTTCTGCCCCTGGCGCTGGCATCGGAAATCGCTTTTCTGCTGTTCCTGCTATGGGCGTCGCAGCTTCGCTTCATTCCGCAGATTCCGTGGGCGATACAATGGTTCGGTCGCGCGTCGACGCAGTTTCTGCTGCTGCACGGCTGGATGATCGCGGCCCTGTGGCCGATGCTGACCAACTTCTTTCCCTTTCCGGCGGGCGCTTACCCCTATCTGCTGGTCCTGATCCTCAACCCCCTGGCTCATGCGGCTGCCTATCTGGCGCTCAAGCCCCTGTTGAACCGTATCTTGGCCTTTTGCTTCGGGATCAGCAGGTGGCTGGTGGAGATGTTGCGTCGGCTGGTGCACCGGACGCGGGATCGCAAATGGGCGACATGAGCGTCGCGCCGGCGGCCGCGCGGAACGTCTCGCCGATCGCGGTCAACCCGCCGGCCGGATCGACCAGTTCTGAATTGATATGCGCCCCACCCAGGCTGGCATAGCTGCCGAACCAGGCGTGCCGTTCCACAAAAGGCAAGTCGTCCATCATCTGCACGCCCGCTTCAAGGAAGGCGCGCTGCTGGGCAACGGTGAAGCGGTCGCGGTGATGCCAATCGGCCAGCGCCCATTCGGTGACCCATATAGGTCGCCCGTAACGCTCATGCACCGCCTCCAGAAAGCCTTTAAATTCGCCGATATCGGGATTGGTCGCGTAATAATGTACTGCGATGAAATCGACGCGATATCCCCTGCGATCAGCCTCCGTCATGAACCTGCCCAGCCAGGATCTTGGTCCCAGCGTCCCCGGCCGTGACGTCGCCGGGGATGACAGGCGTTCGCCGGACGCCATCAATTGAGGCCATTGATGGATCGCTTCCTGCACCGACATCGCCGCCTGTTGCGACTCGTCCGGCTCGTTGAAGCCCAGCAGCACGGGAACGGCGCGATCCAGCCTGTCCTTGCGGCCCCATACCATCGGCACATGGCGCGCATCCACGACCTCACCGCCGTCTTTCCAGCTATAGAACCAGTGGGCGCCCAGCGCGTCGACATCCTCGATCATCCGGTCCTGCCCGTAGACGGGCCAGGTGCCCACGCCGATTTTTTCGGGCTGTTCGATCCGTGTGGGGTCCGCCGCCAGTTGCGCGCGCAGCGGGGCTGGCAGCGACAGGAGCAGGGCCAGCATCATGGTGGATCTGCGGTGGGTGGGGCGTTGGCGTTGGCCCATCATGGGTCATGTCCTTCCACAGCAGCAGTTGCGAGTGCGCCGACTTTATTGCATTGAACAATAGTCTCACCGTCGGGGCAAAGGCAATTCGGTCGGGGTAGAGTGTCAGACGCCCATTCGCAACCTCTGCCGGCCCTTGAGGGGCTGGGCGGTGTGCAGCATATCGATCTGGACGCGGGGGATGCGCCAGCGGCCCAGGATGTCGCCATGACCGTTTTCTGGCGGGGTGGTTATCCTGTCGGTCATCTGTTGCGGCTGGAGGATGGGGGCGAACGACGGGTCGAAGCGTCCGTGCCGCCCGCAGCCCCGCCAGCCATCCTGCCGCCAGTGACTGCCAGCGTCGTTATCTGCACCCGCGACAGGCCGGATGAACTGCGGCGCTGCCTCGCTTCGTTGCCGCAGCAGAGCTTCACCCCGAACGAGATCGTCGTTGTCGACAACGCCTCGCGCGACGGCCGCACGCGTGAGGTGGCGCTGGCTGCGGGCGTTGTTTACGTGCGGGAAGACCGGCCGGGGCTGGATTTCGCCCGCAACACCGGCGCAACCCACGCCACGGCGGACATCATCGCCTATACCGACGACGACGTGCTGCTGCATCCGCGCTGGCTGGAACATCTGGTCGCCGCCTTCGATGACCCCGCAATCGGCGCCGTCACCGGCCTCGTGCTGCCGGGCGAACTGGAAACTGACGCGCAGCGCCATTTCGAGAGCTACTGGAGCTTCGGCCAGGGCTATGACCGGGTGGATTTCAAGGCCGGTGACTTCGCCGCCAGCTCCGCCGAGACGGTGTTTCCGGCATGGAAGGTGGGGGCGGGCGCCAGCATGGCGTTCCGCCGGGACGTTTTTGCCAGGGTCGGCTATTTCGATGAACGGCTGGACGTGGGGCAGGCGGGTTGTTCAGGCGATTCGGAATATTGGTATCGACTGCTCGCAGCGGGCGTGGATTGCCGGTACGAGCCGACATCCGTCGCGTTTCATTTTCATCGCCGCGCGATGGACGGGCTTTCCCACCAGATCTATTCCTACATGCGGGGCCATGCCGCGGCGTTGATGGTGCAGAATGAACGCACCGGGCTTGGCTGCAACCGGCGCCAGGCGCTGTGGGTGATGCCGCGCTGGTATGCCGGGCGGATGTGGCGGCGGCTGCGGCGGGGCTGGACGGTGGAGGACCGCTTCCTGCGTCAGGAAGTCACCGGCTATTTTGCTGGTCTCCTTTTCTATTACAAGCAGAAACGCCCCAATGGCTGATCGACCGTCCGTTTCGGTCATCATGCCGGCCCGAAATGCGGAAGCGACGATCGAGGCGGCCCTGGAAAGCCTGAAGGTCCAGAGCGTCATCGATTGGGAAGCATTGGTCGTGGACGATAGGTCGACCGACGACACCGCCGCCATCGTGCAACGCATGGCGCAGGCGGACCCGCGTATTCGCTATATGCTTGGCGGCGGTGAAGGCGCGGCGGCCGCGCGCAACCGGGGCATCGCGGCGGCGCAGGCCCCATGGCTCGCCTTTCTGGACGCGGACGACTGGGTCGATGCGGCTTTCCTGGCCAAGATGCTGGGTGCGCTGAAGGCCGCGCCTGATCATCAGGTCGCCTATTGCGCCTATCGCCGCGTCATGCCGGACGGGTCGATGACCGATGGTTTCGCCGATCCACGGGTGCGCGACGAACCGTTCGAGATATTCGCCCGGACATGCGCCGTCGTAACCATCAATTGCCTGCTGGTCGACCGGCAGATGGTGGTGGATGCCGGCGGGTTCGACGCCGGGTTGCGCACCTGCGAGGATTGGGATCTGTGGCAGCGCCTGTCGCGCGCCGGCGCGCGGTGGCTGATGGTGGACGAGGCGCTGTCCTATTATCGTTCGTCCACAGGATCGCTGACACGGGACAGCGGGCAGATGCTGGCGGACGGACGGACGGTGATCCGGCGCGCCTTCGATGCCGACCCGCGCGTCGCGCATCCGCTGCCCGCCTATGCCCAGGGCATTACGGACGCCCGCGGCCTGTCGATGGAGGAAGCCTATGCCTGGTTCGCCTTCTGGAACATCATCGTGGCTGAGGTCGAGGGCGCCGGCGCGCCGGTCGATGTAGAGCCGCTGGCCCATCTAAGCCACGGACCAGACCGGGCCGAGGCGATCGCCGACAATATCATCGAAGCGCTGGCGGTCGGCCTGCGCCTGGTGCCCGCGCAACTCGCGACGCACTGGGCGGCTTATGCCGGCATCATCGACCGGCTCCTCGCCGAATTGGGCAGGCTGTGGAACGATGCCGGGGCAGAGCGGCGTATCCGCTATGCGCTCGATCGCAAGCTGATCGCCTATGATGGCCTGTTGGAACCGCATATGCTTGGATTGACGCTGGGGCTGCGCGTGGCGATGGACGCGCCGCCCGACGTCGCGCTGCCGCCGGGGATCGACCGGCTGCACGCTTATATCATGTGGCAGGACGAAGTGTGCTTGATCGCCGAGCCGGGCGCACTGGGCGATTTCGGCGCGCTGGAATGGGTCGATCAGATTCATTTCCCAGATCCGTCACGCGAGGCGATCGGCGGCTTCATCCGCGCGCTGGCGGCGCCGGTCGCTATCGGCCATGCACTGTTGGCGCATGGCCTCGATTGGCAGGCGCCGCCCTTGCAGGCCCGGCTGTCGCGCAAGCTGGGCACGCTGTTTGGCGTAGGTCCGACACCCTATGCAGCCGCGCTGGCGGAGGGTGAAGCGGTGATCGCGCGGGCGCCGCAACTCTATCCTGTCGGCGGCCACAATCATGCGCTGGCCCGGCGGGCGGTCGAGGCGCGCGCACGGGCGCTGGCGACGCCCCGGCCCGTCATGCCCACGGTCGCGCCGCGCGAAACGCCGGCGGAGGCAGAACGAAGCGGCGATCGCAAGGCATTTTGGGACAGCTATTTTGCGCATCAAGACCCGTGGAATTACGGTTCGCCCTATGAGCAGGAAAAATATCGGCTCCAGCTTTCCCTGCTGCCCGATCGGCCGCTGGGTCGCGCGCTGGAACTCGCCTGCGCCGAGGGGCTGTTCACCGCCCAGTTGGCGGATCGTGTCGATCACCTGCTCGCCACCGATATTGCCGAACCGGCGGTATCGCGGGCGCGGCACAGGCTGGCGGACCGGACCAACATAGATTTTGCGGTGCTGGATCTTGCCCGTGATCCGTTACCTACCGGGTTAGACCTCATCATCTGTTCCGAAGTCCTCTATTATCTCGACGACGAGGCGGAACTGGCATCCGTCGCTGCCCGGCTGGCCGCTGCGCTCGCGCCGGGCGGCGCCCTTGTCACCGCCCATGCGCATATGATCGCCGACGACCGCAGCCGCACGGGTTTCGACTGGTCCAACCCTTTTGGCGTCAAGGTGATCGCGGACGTGCTGGCGGCAACGCCCGGCCTTGCGCTCGATCATTCGATCCAGACCGAACTCTACCGGGTCGACCGATTCTGTCGCGTTGCCGACGACGCCGTGCATCCGTCTCCGCTGGTCCAGGATCATGCGCTGATGGCGCCGCTCGAACCGTCCGTCGCGCGACGGGTCATCTGGAACGGTGCGCCGACCTTGCGTGCCGAAGCGGCTGATGAACGCCGCGCGACGCTGCCCGTACTGATGTTTCATGCGGTTGCCGAAGGCGGGTCGGATGAACTGCGCCGTTATCGCGTGACGCCTGGAATGTTCCGCGACCAGATGCGCTGGCTGCGATCCCATGGCTATCATACGGTAACGGCCGATCAGGTGCAGTGGCACCTGGCCCATGACGAACCTTTCGCCGGACGGCCCGTATGGATCACCTTCGATGACGGGCTTCAGGATTTCGCCGACCATGGCTGGCCGTTGCTCCAGGGTCTCGACATGACCGCCGAAGTTTTCCTCGTCACCGATCATGTCGGCGGGCGCGCGCAATGGGATGCGCGGTTCGGGGTGCCGGCGCCGCTGATGGATGCAGCGACGATCGCACGGCTGGCGGGCGAAGGCGTCTTTTTTGGTTCGCACCTGGCGAGCCACAGCGCCGCCGACGGCCTGTCGACGGCGGCGCTGGCGGACGAGATGCTTCGGTCCCGCGCGATGATCGAGCGCTGGATCGGCTGGGCACCCGCAGCGCTCGCCGCGCCGTTCGGCGCCATCGACGAGCGTTTCGGCAGGCTGGCGTCGCAATGCGGATACACGCTTGCGATCGGCGGCGGGCAGGGGGCGGTGACGCTGGGTCAGTCGCCGTTCGACCTGACGCGCATGGAGGTGCGCGGCGACCGCTCCCTTACCGACTTCACGGGCATGATGGAGGCTCTGCTGTGATCGATGACAGGCTCGTCAGCATCGTCATCCCCGCCTATAACGGCGCTGCCACGATCGATGAGACGCTGCGCAGCGTACGCACGCAGACGCATGGCGCGCTGGAGATCATCGTCGTCGATGACGGTTCCCGCGACGAAACCGCCGCCATCGTGCGCACCCATGCCATCGCCGATCCGCGCATCCGGCTGATCGAGACGCAGAATGGCGGGGTCGCGGCAGCGCGCAATCGCGGCTGGCAGGAGGCGAAGGCCGATCTCATCGCCTTCGTCGACGCCGACGACCTGTGGGCGCCCTCGAAGATCGAGCGTCAGCTTGCGGCACTAGACGCAGCGGGACCGGAATGCGGTCTCGTCTATTGCTGGCACGCCAAGATCGACGCGCAGAGCCACGTCACCGACAATCGGGAGCGCCCGATGCGCGAGGGGCAAGTGCTCGACCACCTGTTTCGCGGCAATTTCGTCGGCAACGGCAGCGCCGCGCTGGTCCGGCGACAGGCGCTGATCGACGCGCGGGGTTTTGAAAGCGGCCTATGGCGCGCCGGCGCGCAGGGGTGCGAGGACATATTATTTTACGCACGCGTCGCCGAACGGCACTGCTTCGCGGTCGTTCCCGACTATCTGGTGGGCTATCGTTACCTGCCCGACAATATGTCGAGCGACATGCGGCGGATGCTGCGGTCCTGGCTGATGGTCGTCGACGAGATGGCCGATCGCCATCCGGCCAAGCGGCCGATCCTGATCGAAGGCTTGCGGGCCTATGGCGGCTGGCTCGTCCGCCGGGCCATTTATCTTGGCGACCTGCGCCAGTTGTGGGGCGTTCTCGCGCTGCTGTTGCGCGCCCAACCGAGGCTGGCGGCCGGGGTCATGCTGCGTGATATTCCCGATGCGTGCGTTCAACTCGTGCGGGGGGCCAAGCAACGCGCGCACCGTCGTCTCCGGGGGTTGCGGCATCGTCGTCCCGTTACCCCGCCGACCCCCTATCCCTTTCCCATAGGCGATCTCCCGTCATGACCGTCCCCCCCGTCACCGCGCCGCTGGACATTGACGAAGCGGGCGATGGCGCGCGTGAGCCGAGCGCGGCTTTGTCCTCGCTCAGCGACCTGCGCAAATTGCTGGCGATCGTCGGCAAGCCGCGCTGGACGACCCCGGTGCTGATCGCGCTGGGGCTGGTTTCCTCGCTGGCCGAGACGATCGGCATCACGCTCATCCTGCTGTTCCTCTACACCGCCAGCGGCCAGGTCGCAGCCGCCGAGGGCGACGGCATCATGGGAGAGATATTGCGGGATGCGGTCGGCTGGTTCGGCAGCACCACGGAACTTGCCCTGCTGATCATGGTCCTGATCATCGCGCGTGGCCTGCTGGCGCTGCTCTATACCCGGATCAGTTCAGCGATCGGGGAACAGATCAGCGAATCGGTGCGCAATCGCATCCACCTGCAATATCTCACCGTCTCCTATGCGTTCGTCCAGAAGCATGAGCAAGCCGAACTGATGGAGGTGCTGGGGACCGAATCCTGGGTCATCGCCAGCGCCTATGCCGCCTTTACGCGGCTCATCATCAACAGTTGCTCGATCCTGGTCTTCCTCGCCTTCCTCATGGGGCTGTCGGTGCCGATCACGCTGACCGCGATCGTCGGTACGCTCGTCATCGCCACTATATTGCGCTTCTTCGCCAATCCCGCCCGCGCCTTTGGTGGACAGGTTAAGAATGCGCATCGCGAACTGGGCGAACATATGCTCGTCACTTTGCAGGGGATGCGCACGATCCGCGCCTATGGGCAGGAGGAATATCATCATGGCCGCTTCGTCGCGGCATCCGCCATCGCGCGCGAAAGTTCGCTGGCGATGCTGCGGCTGTCGGCCTGGATCGGCCCGCTGACGGAGATCGGCTATCTGGCGATCCTGTGCACGATCATCGCAGCCGCCGGCTGGTGGGGGACGAGTTTCGCCGTGACGCTGGGGGCGGTCGTCCTGCTCTATCGGCTACAGCCGCACATAAGGGAATTGGAAGCTAACCTTCTCTATATCGCGCAGGTGCAGACACAGCTTCGGTCGGTCCGCACGATGATTCAGGATGATGACAAGGAATATCCCCTGGCCGGGACGGTCCCGGTACAGGATCTGCGCACCGGCGTCGCCTTTCGCGATGTGAGCTTCGCCTACGGACCCGATCAGCCCGCAGTGCTGGACGCGGTGTCGTTCGACATTCCCGCGGGCAAGACGACGGCGCTGGTAGGGGCCAGCGGGGCCGGCAAAACGACGATCGTCAATCTGCTGCTGCGCCTCCATACGCCGGTGGCGGGGCAGATCAGCGTGGACGGCGTTCCGCTGGATCAGTGCCGGCGCACGGACTGGCTACGCATGATCGGCGTCGCGGGGCAGGATGTCGACTTGGTCGAAGGCACAGTGATTGACAATATCCGCATGGCGCGGGAAGGCGCGGCGGAAGAGGATGTGGTCGCGGCGGCGCGCAGCGCAGGCGTCGCCGAATTCGTCGAGGACCTGCCTTATGGCTTTGAGGAATGGGTGGGTCAGGAAGGGTTGCGTTTTTCGGGCGGACAGCGCCAGCGCATCGGGCTGGCCAGGGCCATCCTGCGGCAACCCGCCTTCATGATCCTGGACGAAGCGATGAGCGCGCTCGACCGTAATCTGGAGGATCGCGTTCGCACGGCGATCGACACCCATATGCAGGGACGGACGCTGCTGATGATCACCCATCGCCTCGAAACGGTACGAACGGTCGATCATATCGTATGGATCGACGGGGGTAAGGTCCGGGGCGTTGGTGCCCCGGCTGAGCTGATGGCGCGCTCGCCACAATTTGCGGCGTTGTTCGGCGCTGCGCAGCCCTGAACGGGGCCGGGTTCAGCGCATCCAGGGCGGAAAGCCGCGCGCGCCGCGCACGCCTGCCGCCCAGCCTGCAAGGCCATAGCCCATCTGTCGCCATGCGCCCCGCCGCGCAAAGCGCAGGAACAGCAGCGCGAAGGACAGGGCGATCGCGACGGGCAGGCGTGCTGGCGTCGTATCGCGCACGACGTTCAGCTTGTTGCGCTCGTCTAGATAGATGGGCAGGCGCGGTCGCCGGTTGATCGCATCGGCGGAGCCGGTCGTGCCGCCCTGTCCATGCATGACCAGCGCCGTCGGCGCGAAGCCCAGGCGCATGCCCAGCGCCTTGCCGCGCAGGCACCATTCCACCTCTTCGCCATAGAGAAAATAATCGTCGCGCATCAACCCTGTGACCTCTACGAAGCGCGCGCTGATCAGCATCGATGCGCCCAGCAGATAGTCCATGCTGGCCTCTATCGCCTGCGGGTCCACCGCGTCGGCCAGGGCGCCGCCATGACCGATCGATACTGCCCGCGCCATCCAAGAGCGCCAGCGACCGCCATAGGCCTGTATTTTGCCGTCCTCATGATAGAGTGTGCCGCCCACCGCATGGCAGTCGCGTTGCGACAGGCGTTCGACCAGGGCGGACAAGGCGCCCGGCTCGGGCCGCGTATCGGGATTGACCACCCACCATGCATCGGCCTCCCGCGCCGCCCTGATGCAATGATTGACGCCGCCGGCATAGCCCAGATTGCCCGACGCGAGCAGGGCCGTCACCTTCTGCCCGCGCGCCAGCCGCGTGGGCAAGATCGCGATCAGGGCGCCATAGGCGTCGGAACCCCCATTTTCGCAAATGACGATCTCGAAATCCTCATGCGTGCAATGGTCCAGCGCCTGTACGCAGGTCAGTATCTCTTCCGCATTGCGAAAGCCGACGATGCTGATGGCGACATGCATGAGATCAATCCGTTCCTGTCAGCAGCCGGTGGGCATGGATGAAGCGCCACCAGCGGATGCGCGCGAGCGTAGCCAACGCCGCACGCCGCTCGACGCCCGACGTCAATGCGGGACTGTTCAGCACGACCGGGATATGGGCCAGGACCGATGGCGGAAGCAACCAGCTTCGTACCAGCCATTTGATCTTACCGAACCGCCGAAGCCGGTAAAGTCCATAGGTTTCGGCATTCAGCCGCTGCCACTTCTTGCGCAGGTCTTCCCAACTGACGCGCGCTGGATGCCCTGCCACCGCCCTGTCGGCATAGCCGATGCGATAGCCCATATCGCGCGCGCGGTGGCACCAGTCCTTGTCCTCGGAAACACCGTTGCGGAAACCGCCGACCGCATCGAAAATGGCGCGGGTGCAGAAAAGGTTCGCCGTAACCGTAAAGGCTTTTTTCTCGACATATTCGCGGTTGTCGAAGGCAAAGACGCTCTCGAACGCTTCCGGGCCGGTGATAGCCCGGCTCCGGTCGATCAGGACGACCATCGCGCCGCCCACGAAATCATGGTGACTCAACGCAGCAACGCCCTCCGCCAGCCAGGCCGGCTCGGGGATGCAATCGCAATCGACAAAGGCCAATATGTCGCCCCGCGACGCCGCGACACCGCCGTTGCGGGCTGGCCCCGCACCCTTCTCCGTGACATTTACCAGCGTTGCGCGCGCCGCTATGGTCCGTTCCAGTTCATCGCGCGACAGCGGCGACGCATTGTCGGCGACGATCACCTCGAACGTCCTGCGGGGCTGGGTCTGCGTCTCGATCGCCTTCAGGCACAGGTCGAGCGCCGCCAGATCATTATAATGGGGGATGATGACGCTGATCTGCGGTGCGGTCATGGCTGGCCGCCTTGGCCCCCGATCCGCCGCGCCTCGGTCCATCGCGCCACCGCGTCGGGTGCGGGATGGAACACCAGGCCGCGCTGCGTCTCGATCAATTGTCGCAACGTGGCGATGTCCATTTCCCACCAGCGGCTGGCCTCCAGCGCCTCGGCGAGCGCGGGATCGAAGCGATCGCGCAGCTTGCGGGCCGGATTGCCGGCCATGATTGCGTAACGATCGACATTTTTAGTGACGATGGCGCCGGCACCGATGATGGCGCCCCGGCCGATGAACTTGCAGCCCGGCAAGATCATGACATTGTGGCCGATCCACACGTCATCCTCGATCACCAGCACGTCGTCCCAGTGGATATCCTCGTCCACCGCGCCGAACTTGCGTTCATACAGGGCCGGATGGGTCGTCATCGCGTCATAGGGATGGTTGATCGGGACCGAACGGACGCTGCTTGCGATGGAACAATAGCGGCCGATTTCTATCGGGCCGGGCATGCGCCAGCGATCGAAGCAGCCATAGGAATACATGCCCACTTTGATGCGGTATCGATCGCGGAAATGCGCGCGCAGCTTCGCATTGTCATGCTGGGTTCTGCGCCAGAGCCAGAGTTTGCCCCGTTCGATGATGGTGCTCAGCAGGCTCATGTTGCCGCCCCTTGATCGATGGGGCCAGGGCAGGCGTCGCGGATGGCGAACATGGGTCCGCCGCGCGTCGGCGCCATCATCGTGATAGTGCGTGCGTCGGTGCCTTGCCCGACTTCAATACCTCGTCGATAGACTGCATCCGCAGATAGACGGGCACGCCCTCCTCGACGAAGCGGAAACGTTCGCCGACCTCGTCGCCGATCGCTTCCAGCAACTGGCTGCGAAGGCCGGTCTTGACCGCATTCGCCAGGTCGATGTCGCCGCCGATCAGGTCGATCACGCCTGCATGATGTAGCGCGCTGTCGGCCAGTTTTTCCAGCGCGCCCGCTTCGCCATCGATCTGCAAGCGCTTGATCGCGCGCAGGCTGCGGTCGGAAAGCCGCTGTCGCGTCTCGTCGACGACCAGTTCCAGGGCGTTGGCCACATCCTGGCGCTCCGCCACCGCGCTCTGCCGGTCCAGCGCCCCGATACCGGCATGTTGGCTTAGCAGACTGGCGATGTAGGGCAAACCACATGAAATATGGGTGATCAACTCGACAGCCGCCGCGTCATAAGGCAGGCCGCAGGTCGCGCTGCCCAGGCCGATCAGTTCGTCCATCTCCTCGGACGTCATGTTGGGCACCTGGATGCCCAGGATGTTGCGACGGATCGAGGGGATATGCTCGACCAGTTCTGCCAGATTGCCCGCAACGCCTGCCACCACGATCTGTACGCGGGTTGATCGGTCGGACAGGTTCTTGACCAGTTCGGCAATCATCCTGCGGAACGCGCCGCTGGGGCTGCGATCGAACTCGTCCAGGATCACAAGGACGCGGGTGGAAGACAGCTTCGCGAAGAGATCGCTGAGCTGGTGGGGCGTCACATCGCCGGGCGGCAACAGGTCGGCGAGCGTCCCGCCGATCTCGATCTCGGTCTGCGTCGGAGCATAGTCGGCATGGAACAGCAGGGGGATGGATGCGGCTATATTGCGGAATATCTCGGTGAACGAACTATTCTCGCCGCAGGAGGTATAGCAAACGATATATTTCGCTTCATCCGCCAATTGGGACAATATGCTCAGCAGCGACGTCTTGCCGATGCCGCGTTCGCCATAGACGACGACATGCAACTGCTGGTCCTCGATCGCACGAATCAGCCGGGTGAGAACGGTCTTGCGGCCGGCGAACATCGAAATGCGCGATACCGGCTGGGACGGTGTGAACGCTTCCCGCAACCTGGCCCGCGCCTTGTCGGCGGTAGCCCCACGCCCGAGTCGTAACTGATCGGTGGCCAGCACCTTGAATTGGGGATGGGCGTCATGCGCCCCGTCCGCGGCATCACCACTGCTGCGGATCAGGGGACGCATAACGCGGCCCGAAGGGCGGGCGGAACCCTTCCGCATTTTAGAGAACCAGTTCAAACTCAAGCTCCTGCACTGATACCCGCACGCCCTGGACACGACCACGACCTGTTGCACGACCGATCCACCGATGGCCATCACCAGGCCATCTGCATTCCAGCCATGCCATGGCCAATCTCGTCGGTCCCCGCCTGCTACAACATATGTCCGGTGCGATCGTCTTCTGCTAGAGAAAACTTAAGGAAGCTTTGTGAATTTGTTGCGGCGCGGAACAGCGCCTAAATATATGCTCCCTTGCTGTCAGCAAGCGCGCCCAGGAACCGCATGTTCCCGGCAAGATCATGGCTCAGCATGGCGGTCGCGCTCGCCTTGCACGGACTGCCGGTCTGGAGCGTATAGGTTCCCCCGCCGATCCCGCCGGTCGAGCCGCTGCTGGTGGCTGCCGGCGCAGTGTAAAGCGGGTCGTTGCGGACAGTGTTGGATATGCCGAAGATCGCGCCCGACCCCGCATAATCCTGCGCGAAACCGGCACCTTGACCGACCGGATCGCCGTTCGCTGACTTGAACTGGGTGAAATTGTCCGTGCAGCCGACGCCATGCTTAAAGGCGAAATTGCCGATGCGGGTGCCGTCCAGCACGAAGACATCGCCCTTGCAATTCAACTGGACAAAGATGTTGCCATGCTGGCGGATGAACTTGCTGGCACGCGGCGTGGCGCCTTCGTCATAACAGTGGTTGGACCGGCCGTGGTCGTTGAAACCCGCCAGGCTGTTGTTGCAGAACAGGATGTTGGTCGCGCCGGCCGACGCATTGTCGGGCGTGATCCCCGTCATCGACGCGCTGGTCGCGCTGACGAACTCGAAGATGTTCTGCATGCACGCCTTGTCAGCACCGGTGACGCCGAAGGGGGAGGCGAGGTTTTCGATGCCGAAAAACTTGTTGAACGCAAGGATCGTCGCCCCAGCCATCGCGCCCGATCGGCGGATTATACAGCCCACCATGAGATAGCCGTCGAAGCCGCGAACGCCGGTCGTGTCGGGCAGGTTGAGGCCGCGCCACAGCCGATGCTCACCATTGGCCGACGTAGCGATCGCGCTCGCCGCCGGGTTGAGCATGGTCCCGCCGTAGAAATAGTCATGTGCGTTGGCCAGGTACGCGCTGTTATGGCTGTTGAGGTCCAGCTCAACATCCTCCCAGAAGATTTCGAGGTTGTTTGCCGCCTCGCCCGTGATCGCGGACGTCGATGTGCGCTGGACGCGGATGTTGCGGATATGGATGCAGCCGGTCGACAGCGGCGACACCAGCGTGCCTCCGGAACCCAGCCGCATGCGGGGCGTCGAAAAGGTGAGCCGCACGTTCGCCATTACCTCGTCAGGATCGCGCTCGACGATCAATGCCGATATCTTCTGGCTTTTGGCGACGGCTGCACCACTGCCCCAGGCGATATCGCCCCCGGCCATGATGCGGATGATGCAGCCGTCGATCCCGCTGCCGCTTGCTCCAAAAGCAGTTTGAAGCGCGTCGATCGCAGCGGATTGCGTAAGGAATGGCGTTGCCTTCGCCGTGGCGGCATTGGTCGAGATGACGCCCGTCGTGTTGTTCCCCGCCGCGCCGACATAGACCATCGGCGGCGCGGCCGCGCGCGCCACGTCCTTGCGGAAATAGCGGGGGCTGAACGCCTTGCTGCGCGCCACGGCTGCGCTCGCGAGAACCGACCCGGCACCGCCGATATGCGGATAGACTTCCGCATTGACCGTGATCAGGCCTTCGGTCAGCGCGCTGATATCCGTCACCGGCAGCGCATAGACGATGACCGCATTCTGGTCCGTCGCGCGCGGGGAGACGGTCGGCGTCGACACCAGCACCGGGATCGTGGTGGTGCCATCGCTGATCAGGAACTTGACCACGGCGACCTGTTTGCCTGCTCGCATATAATAGTGGAACGCGACCAGTTCGATCGGCATGGCGCTGCCGCCAATGCTGTTGCCGACCAGTTGCCGGTCAGGCGTCACGAAATTGGCGATCACCGCCGGGCTGGTCTCGGCGCTATTGTTGGTGACGCCCGCGATCGTGTCTGTAGCCAGCAGATAGTCGTTGAGCGCTACATCGGCGGCAGTCAGACTCCCTTGATTGGGATAGACCTGCCGCACGCGGGTCGTGCCATACATGGTCTCACCGATGGTGACGGCGTTACCGGCACTGTCGAAGCCTTGACGGGCGACGGTGAAAGGCGACGGCGACGCGATTGAGGGCGTCGTCGCCCATTGCGCGCGCCAGCCGTCGGCGGATATGCTGGACATGGGTGCGGCGACACCCCCGCTCGCGACTCGCAAATGTCCGCGGCGCGCCTTCGCCGCGCCAAAGCCATAGCCCGACATCAGGCGTATGCGATCACGGATACGGTGGTGCCGGTGGCGCGTACGTGGCTGACCCGCACGTCCACGCGTTCGCCATCCAGCACCGGATGCGCGATATCGACGGTGCTGTCGACCGCCCGGAACGTGATCACGCCCGCGCCGGTCGCACGAATTGCCTTGGGAAGGGGATCGATAGCCTGGCTGTCGTGCGGCGTGATGGCAAAACAGCGGCGCGCGGGAGAGGATGGCGAATCGACATGGTTGGAAAAGCTGTCCATTAACAAAGTCCTTTCATATGTTCCTGAAATGTTCTAATTCAGGACGGGACGTGTAGGACAGCGATTTTTTTGCGCCGGCGCTGGACGGCGCGCGCATAAGGTGGACGCAGGCAAAGCCCGCTCAGCTATGACATCCTGGTTAGATGATCCATCCCGCCGATCAGGCGGCTTCATCTTCCATCGTGGCGCGAAGCTCCCGGAAATAAGCGATGGTCTTTTCCAGACCCTGACGAAGCTGTGTCTGGGGCGTCCAGTCCAGCTTCGCCTTTGCCACACTGATGTCCGGGCAGCGCTGGGTGGGGTCGTCACTGGGCAGGGGCATGTAGACCAACTCTGATTTGGCGCCGGTGAGTTCAATCACCGTTTCCGCCAGTTCCTTGATCGTGAACTCGACCGGATTGCCCAGGTTGACCGGCCCCGTGAAATCCGTGTCCGTATCCATCAATCGCAGGAAGCCTTCGATCAGATCTGCATAGAAGCAGAAGGACCGGGTCTGCGATCCGTCTCCATAAATGGTGATGGGTCGCCCTTCCAGCGCTTGGATCACGAAATTGGAGACGACCCGTCCGTCGTTCGGGTGCATCCGCGGACCATAGGTGTTAAAGATGCGGGCGATCTTGATATCCAGGCCATGCTGGCGCCGATAGTCCATGAACAATGTCTCGGCGCAGCGCTTGCCCTCATCATAGCATGAGCGCAGGCCGATTGGGTTTACATTCCCCCAATAGCCTTCGACCTGAGGATGGATGGCTGGATCGCCATAGACTTCGCTCGTCGATGCCTGAAATACGCGCGCGCGCAGCCTCTTGGCGAGTCCCAGCACGTTGATGGCGCCGATGACCGACGTCTTGGTCGTCTGCACCGGATCATGCTGATAATGGATCGGCGAGGCGGGGCAGGCGAGATTATAGATATGGTCCACTTCGACATAGAGAGGGAAACATATGTCGTGCCGCATGAACTCGAAGCGGGGATGGTTGTAGAGATGGTCCAGATTGCGCTTGTCGCCGGTGAACAGGTTATCCACGCACAGCACTTCGTCGCCGCGTTCCAGCAGGCGATCGATCAGATGTGACCCCAGAAAGCCAGCGCCTCCGGTTACGAGGATACGCTTGCGACGATAGGTTTTGCTAGCCATTCTGAAATTGCCGTCCCTGCCCGGAAATCTACGATCAATTCGTCCGCGGCTGCCCATGCCTACGCGCCTGATGACGTTATCGAGTAATTCGGACGATGGTAAGGTATAATCATCACCGCAAACCTATGTTAACCACGAATATTCGCAGGACATTATCCATCACCAATCGCGTATTCGGGTTCCTAGGCGGGCGAATATAATTACCAATCAGGCGGAAACGTCTGGCAAACTGCTCTGGGCGGCCGCATCCTTTTGCGATTGCTGGACCCGGTGGGTAAGCGCCACCGTCGCGCCAAGCAGCACGAAGACGAGCGGGTGGTTATCGAGCTGGCTGAGAATTGTCTTGATGACGATGAAAATAGCCAGCGCGATCACCAACGGGATCAGCAACCTCGTCTCTCGGTCCCGTGCGCTCTGCACTGCGATCGCACCGGCGTAGATGGCGGCGATGAACATGCCGAAATAGGTGATGAGGCCCAATATCCCCACTTCCAGCGCGATCGCCAGCACATAGGTGTCAATCGTTCCTATGCCGGCGCGATTGACGAAGCCGAGCTGGCTGGCACCGCGGCCTATGCCATATCCCCATGGCCGGGCGATCACCATCGGTATGCCCTGCCGATACTGTTCTTGCCGCGCCTCGGTGCTGGCCTGCTGCGCGCCGCTGCCCCAAACCATCGCACTGATTTGCGGCACGACCATCGTAGACGCAAGAAAGGCGATGAACACCGCCGGATAGGCGACGATCACGGCCGTACCAATCAGGCTCTCCTTATCCTGCGCCCGGCGCAGAAAGCCCCAGAAAAACAGGTAGAACAGGAAGGAGAGGAAAAATCCCACGATTCCAAGCCGGGAATCGGTCGCCACGATGCAATAGAACATGAGCGGCAGGGTAGCCAGAGCCGCGATCCGTACGATCCAGTTCTTAGCAGCAACGAGCATGTGGACGATGAACGGGGTGGTCAGACCCAAAAACTCTGCGAAGCCCAGGCTGGTGCTGAACTTGCTCTGCACCCGATAGATGCCCGTTGCGGCGCGGGCCGCGCCTGTCAAAATGCGCAGAACGCTCTCATCCTGAATCGCCAGGAAAGACGGTATATGCGCGCCCCACGGAACCTGACCCAGCCGTTCTTCCAACAGGCCCATCGCACACAGGAAGAGGATCGTAGCCCACAGCAGCCAGATGAGTGCCATCGCCCGACCTGGCTGGGCGAAGACATAGACGCCAACGAAGAAAGGCAGTGTCCAATAAAGGAGAGCTATCACATACTTGTCGATGGAGACGGCGGGGTTGCTGGAATATCCCACCGACAGGAATGCTAGGACCATGAAGACGACGAGGAACTGCCAGACCTTTGGCGCACTGGCGAGGATTTGTTTAATGTTGGACCGCATCGATGGCGATACCGACAGGGATATGAGGAAAATCAGACCTAGCGGCAATGCGAACAGTCGCAGCGCCGTGATCCAAGGTAGGCCCATCGCGTCGATGGCGAGATAGTCCGGCCAGATGAGTTGCGCCACCAGCAAGGTCCACATCAATCCGAACAGAAACCGCCGGGGCGGATTTTCGGTGTCGGGCAACATCCAGATAATGATGAGCGCAAAGATAGCGAGGGGCGCCAGCAATTCGACCAGCAAATTATAGGCGAACATCGCCAGTAACACGCCATAGATGACCGCAAAGTCGACCAGCAGCGCGACCTTTAGTTCGCGCCGCCATCCACGGGCGGCGGGGGGCATATAGCCGCCCATGACGAAGGGGACCGGCTTCCGCGCCCGCACTTTGTTCAAAATTCGTATCCACGATCCGGGGTGGGCACGGCCGCATATCCTCGACAGGTGACGGGGCGGAAAGGCGGTGTCACAGGGGCGTGACTTGTGCGGGGTTGCCGACGGCCTTGCTCCGGTCGGGCATGTCCTTGGTCACTACGGCGCCCGGCTCCAGGACACAATCCTCGCCGATCGATATGCCCGGCATGATGATGGCGCGAGGACCAACGATCGTCCTCGCGCCGACCCGCGTATCGCGATACACGCCGCGCACCATGTCGTGCGTCAGCAATACCGATTCCTCGCCAAAGACACAGCCCTGCGCAATATGGACGCCTTTTGGCCATGTGCGGTCGATCAGAGCGGTGTCGGCGATGCGCACGTCATGCGCGATATCCATTCCCCACAGGAATCTCCGTATCAACTGCCCCAACAACCCTTTGTACGAATAACTGGAACGGGAGACTATCGGGGGCATAAGACTGTCTAAATTCATTTCATGACCCTTTCAACCTCTGCTATCCGGCAAAGAGGAGAAACTTCATGGCCATTCATTCACTGAACAGATTGAAGGTGCTCCGGCAATTCCTTATCGGGATGCGCCGCGCATGGCTTGTACGTGTGAAGGGCATATCGATCGACCCGAGCGTCAGCATTTCCCTGTCCAGCCGCTTCATTACGGGGCGTCGTAACGATATCGTCATAGGTCCGCAGACACTGGTCGCCTTCAAGACCCTGGTCTATTCCCAGGATAGTGCGACAGGCGAACATCGGCCCGTCCATATCGGCCGTCACTGCTTCATCGGCGGGGGCAGCATGATCGCGCCAGGGGTCCGGATCGGCGACGGCGTGATCGTCGGTGCGGGATCGGTCGTATTGGCAGATGTCCCGGACTATTCGATCGTGGGCGGCAATCCGGCGCAGGTTTTGCGCAGCAATGCGGATGTCGGTCCCTACGGTCGGCTCCGGTCCGCGGACCGGAATGTGCGTCAAAATTGGCGGTGAACCATTGTTAACCATATGGTGCCATCCGCTTCCTATATAGAGATTGATGGATAGAGCGGCATGACAGTCAACTCCCTCGCTGTGCAGGAGAGTCCTTCCGCGCCTTTGGCCGAACTTAAGGCCAGGGTGCGGCACGGCATGATCTGGGTCGGCGCGCTCAGCGCGGTTCTCAACATCTTGCTGCTCAGCGGCTCCATCTACATGATGCTAGTATATGATATGGTCCTGCCCGGCCGTTCAGTGCCGACCCTGCTGGGCCTGCTGCTGATGGTCGTCATGGCCTATTGTTATCAGGGTTTTCTGGAAATCGTGCGCGCGCGCATCTTCATGCATCTGGCCGCGTCGATGGAAATGGATCTGAGCGCCTTCATTCACCGACTGGTCGGCTCGATCGCGCGCTCGTCACCTGGGCGCGATCCGCTTCAGCCGATGCGCGATCTGGAACAGATACGGACCTTCCTCTCCAGCGCTGGTCCCATGGCGCTGATGGACCTGCCCTGGATGTTCTTCTTCATCGGCGTCCTGTTCCTGTTGCACCCGTTGCTCGGACTGACGGTTCTGGTCGGCGCGGCCGTCCTGATCGGCCTCACGGCGCTGACCAATTATCTGACCGCAGCCAAGACGTTGCAGATGACCGGCGTCAGCAATGTGCGCAGCCGCATCGCCGACACATCCCGCCGTCACGCCGAGGCGCTGTACGTCATGGGCATGGAAGGCCGCATCCGCGAATTGTGGACAAAGGTGAGCAGCCAATATCTGCACGCCAACCAGAATGTGAACAATATCACCGCGACCCTGAGCACGATCAGCAAGATGGTGCGCCTGTTGTTGCAGTCGCTCGTCTTGACGGTTGGCGCGCTGCTGGTCATGAACGGCGAAGCAAGCGGCGGCGTGATCTTCGCCAGTTCGATCCTGTCCGCACGGGCCTTTGGCCCTGTGGAGTTGGTGATTGGTAACTGGCGCGGCCTGGTCGCGGCGCGCGATAGCTGGCGGCGGCTTGAGGAATCCCTGCCGGCAGTGATGATCAGGCGTCCGCTGCTCGCTTTGCGCCCGCCGCGTCGCGGCCTATCGGTTGAAGATCTTTCGCTCTGCCCACCCGGATCAGACCAGCGTACCGTGCTGAACGTGTCCTTCCTGACCCAGGCGGGCGAGGCCGTCGCAATTCTTGGTCCCAGCGGCTGCGGCAAATCGACCCTCGTGCGCGGCCTTGTTGGGATACTGGCTCCTGTCACGGGCAGCATACGCCTGGACGGCGCCGCTCTCGATCAGTGGGACAGCGAGGAACTGGGCCGCCATATCGGTTATGTCCCGCAAAATGTCGAACTCCTGTCCGGCACCGTTGCCCAGAATATCTGTCGTTTTGAACTGGACGCGCCGTCCGAACTTATAATGGAGGCTGCCCGGCAGGCCGGTGTTCATGACCTTATCCTGCATCTGCCCGAAGGCTATGACACCCATGTCGGCATCGACGGTTCGCGGCTATCGGCCGGGCAGAGGCAGCGGATTGCGCTGGCAAGAGCGCTCTATCGCGATCCCTTCCTGCTTATACTCGATGAGCCGAATTCTAATCTGGACGCCTATGGTGAAGAGGCGCTCGGCGATGCGGTCGCCATGGCGCGGGCGCGGGGGGCGGTGGTCATCGTCGTCGCCCACCGGCCCTCCATCCTCGCGGCCGTCGACATCGTCCTGCTCATGCGGGAAGGCCGCGTTCACGCTTACGGGCCGAAACAGAAACTGGTCCCGCATCTGCTGCCTGCGGCTACGGCCTGAGCAAGGGGAATTCGGCACGCTCTTCCCCCATTCCGAAGAAGAGGGGGTGACGGGGAAGGCGACGTCTTGCCTCAATGTTCGTTGAGGACCGTCCCGATCATTTCGACGCGATTGGACTTCAGATCGTTGATCAGCGTCCGGACGTCGTTCACATAGCTCTCATCCTTGCGCACGACGATCAGGGCGTAGCGCAACAGGGTCGCCAGAAGCTGGGCGTCCGCGCAACTATTGGCGGCGGGAGTATCGACGATCGTTACCTCATATTCGCGCAGGCAAAGATCAACCAGTTGGTTGAGCTGCGGCCGCGCCAGCAGTTCCTGGGCGTTGGCCGTGGGCGTACCGGCATATATGACGGACAAGAGCGGAAGGATCTCGTCCTGGATGATCTCGCCCAGTTCGACCTCGGATTCGAGGAATTCCTTCAGGCCGGGCACGGGTTCGGGTGGCAAGATCATCTGCTGCACCGACGGATCGCGCATATTGCCGTCGATCAGCAACGTCTTGATGCCTGCCTGTGCGAGCGAAACCGCCAGGTTCACGGCGACGAATGTCGTGCCTCCGCGTTTGTTGGGCGACAAAATCGTCAGGGCACGCCGCCCTTCGCGCAGATGCTGCGCCATGATCTGCGTTCTCAATGAGCCGAGCGACTCTACTTCCGCAGAATAATCAATGCCGTGGATCATCACCACGTCCTGTGTGAACTGGAACGCCGCTGGCACTGGCGCGTCGCTGTTCATGCCGGGTCCAACCTCCCCATCGGGGCTGGCCGCGGCCGCATCACTTACGCCATCATTCATCGAAACACCTGCATTCTATGATTCATGGTCGCTATCAGGTGGTTTGCGCTTTGCGCAGGCCCAACCATTCAAGCGGCGATTTTTTGCCAGACTGCCTGTGCTGGCTTACCACCACGCCGATGACCGGAACGCCAGTCAGCGCCAAGTCCTCCGGCCCGCGAACCCGGCGGCCTAGCAATTCGCTCGCCAGAGCGATCAGGATGCCCAATATGAAGCCGGCGATCAGGGCGACGCCAGATATCATGGGAACATTAGGCCAAGTAGGACTGGCCGGCGCAACGGCGCTGCCCAACATGGTCAGGCCGCTTTCATTAGACCCTGATTCGACGCCCAGTTCGGTCGCGCGACCCATTACCTTCTGCGCCTGCGCACGCAGGACGTCGATGACGGCCTGCATCTTGCGCAGTTCGTCAATCTTCTCGCGATTGGCGAGCACCTTGCCCTGCTGCGCTGCGACCTGCCCGTCGATCGACGGACCGCCTACGCTGCCGGCCCGCGCGGCAGCGAGGGCGCGCGCCTGTTCCTGCGCGGCGGTAGCGGCCATCGACGCCCGGCTATTGCGCAGGGCGACAAGGTCGGGATGGTTCGGTCCCAGCGTCTGGGACATGGAGATGATCTGGGCGTCGATCTGGGCCAGTTGTGCCTGGGCAGGTGACGATACCGGCATCCCCGCGACACCCATGGTCGTGATCGGGATCTGGCTGGACAGCGCCTTCAACCGGCTAGTGTCGGCGTCCGACCAATCATCCTGGAGGACGACGCCGTTCGCTTTTTCATAGGCGGTCTTGCGCTGTTGCGCTTCGGTAAGCTGGCGGCGCAGGTCTTCGCCCTGCTGACGGAACCAGGTCGCGTTGGACGATGCGCTTTCCCGCCGAAAAGCCACGCTCTGATCGACATAGGCTTTGCGGATGCCGTCGGCCACCTTGCGGGCGGTATCCGGCGAACTGGATGAATAGGAGATGTCGAGGATGGCGGTGCCGGGGATCAGCTTGACCGCCGTGCTGCCGATCATGATCTGCGCCAGCCAGCGGCGGAACCCGCCATCGCCGGGCCGCGCCTGCGCCTCATAGGCGGTCTTGAAGCTCGGTACGTTGATCCAGCCCAACTGATCAACGACCGCGCCGGCAAACCGGTAGTCGGTGATGAGTTCGATCTGGGTCTTGGTATAGGCCCGCGCGAAGCTGTTCGAGATGACTTCGCCAGTGATCGGGTCGGGCTTCATCACGTCCAGCATTACGCGAGAATGAGCTTCATAACGGTCCGGGATCAGCTTGGCCACTACGAAGGCACCAGCGAAGCAGGCCAGGGTGATCAGGATTATGAGCAATCTGTAGGCCCACAATATCCGGAAGAACTGTATGAAGCTCATAATATGCCCTCGTGGATATGGGGTTAAAAGAATCTTTGACCGACGACGATGACATCCTTGTCGCCGATTGGATCGTCCAGCTTCATTTTCAGATCCTTGCCTTCGCGCGTGACCTTGATGCGCTTGGCAGAACCTAGGGCGGTCAGGCCACCGCTGCGCGCCAGTGCCATACGCACCGTCATGTTGGCGTCGATCCGATAGGCGCCGGGTGAATTCACCTGGCCATAGACGTAAAAGGTCGGGGCGGCGGGCACGAAGATTTTATCGCCCGCATTTACGAAGGGGTCGGCGTCGCCCGACCCGGTGGAAATCTGCCTTACGTCCAGTTTTACTTCCTCGCCCGTGGCGCGGGTGATGGTCAATATGTCGGCGCCGCTCCCCTTGGCGCCGCCAACGCGGGCCAGGATTTCCGACACGCGATAGGCGCGGTCGATTGGCACGATGCCGGGCGCGCCGACCTCACCCAGGACGACGACATAACGGCTGGCATAAGTGGCGATCGAGATGTTGACGGCTGGGTTGGAAAAAAATCCGCCATTTTTCAGCTTGCTGCGAATTTCTTCCTTCAACTGGAGGACCGTCTTGTTGCCGGCCCCGATATTGCCGATCAAGGGCAGTTCGATTGTGCCGTCGAACTGGATCTGTACGCGCGAACGGAAGTCCTCACGACCCAGAACGCTGACCTCGACCACGTCGCCCGAACCAAGCACATAACCGTCCGCCAGCGATTCGCCGGGGACTCCGGCAACTGCCGGCGCAGGTGCCGGGCGTTGCTGGGCGATCGCCGGCGTCATCAGCAGCGATGCAAGCATCAGCCAGCCGAGACGGAATAATCCCTTCAGATACATAATACCTCCGACTCTATCGTCCTCTAAATGCACGTTAGAAGCTAGTGCTTAAGCGCAAAGCGACCTGATAACCGTCATAATCATACAGGCTGCCATTGGCATTGCGCTTTTGATAGCTGCCTTCCGTGCTGAGCGTAATGCGATTGGAAACAAGGAAGCTTAGCCCAACGGACGCGCGCTTCATATTGTCGTGGACGATCTGACCCGGAACGACCCCGATGTCATAGTCGTAATCGCGCACGGCCAGCGTGCCGTTCAGGCTGGCGGTCAACCGTTGAGAAAGCGCATAGCGCAGGGTCAGGCTATGATTGCTCTGCAAGATGAAATTGGCGTCGAAACCCAGCGAAGGCTCTACCGCGCGGCCCGTTTCACCCGTTATCTGCAACTGCGCCAGCGATAAGGTGGCGTTAACGCGCCAGTTGGTGCCGCTGAAACCGTCGCGGCCATTGCCCAGCTTTACATCGGTATACAGGATCTCGCCGCCCACGGTAAGCTGTGCGCCGATGTCCCGGCTATATATCAATCCATACCGATTGGCGTCGAAACTGTCGAGCGCGCCGGTGGGCGAGGGGATGCGGTTGGGATAATCGACCTCGCGCTTGCCGACGTAGAGCGTGATGTTGCCGATTGAGGGATGCGTATATAGCACGCCGCCGCCATAGGTGAAGGATCGGTTGTCGGCGGTCTTGCGCACCTCGGCGCTATTTTGCGCGTCGGACCAGTCGACCATCGCCGTGGGACGCAGGCCGACTGCTCCGCCGCAGCTTATCGTCGCGCCGACGGCCTTTGCTGTTTGCACATTCTTGGAGCTGCTGACGGGATCGCCGGGGATGACCGACAGGTCGCCCAGGTCGCTCTGCCGCCTGCTGAAATTGGTGCGCAGGTCGACGGTGCAGATGGGCAGCCGCAGCGTGGCGCTCGCGTCGAGCGCCACCCGTTCGCGATTCAGCCGCTCGTTGCGGGTATAGAAATCATAGCCAGCAGAACCGGTCAGGGCGACCTGGTGGACGCCCAGCGTTTTGTTCAGCGTCACGCCCACGGCCGGAGAGAGACGGATATCCTCTTTTTCCAGCCCGCGCGATGCTGCTGCCGCATCGCTGCCGCGTGCGACATTGCTGTCATATAATAGGGAGCCGCTGAGATCGAATTGCAGCATCTTGCCCTGTTGTGCATGGGCCGGTGCGGCGATCGTGGATAACAGCGCGCCAATCGCGGATGTCGCGATACTTGCCCTTTTCATGGTTCTTCCAGTCATGGTCCCCGCCCCGATTTCCGGCTTGTCATAGTGCAGCAAGTTATTTCCGCAAAGCCCGTCGGTCATCGCAGTCCCATCATGATACGGCGGGCGGTGCCAGCGAAATTTTGCCATTGTTCCTTCCAGCTCGCTGCGCGTGACGCCGTTCCGATGTCAAGGCCACGGGTTCGAGGGCGAGGCTGTCCCAGGATGGCGCTAGCCATGAGGCGCGCCGCCACCAAACGCTTGCGACGCGCCTGGGCAGGCTGCATCAAATCGACGTCTGCGATTCCCAGAGGTTCCGTTACCAGGGCACGCGTCTGGATCGCCCGATTCAACAGGGCCTCGCCCACTGACGTTCGGGTCATGATCAGACTGCGCCCGGCCTGTTCCTCAAATTGTGGGTAGCCTGACTCCCCGCCATACCAAGCGTCCGCACAAGCGATATCGGCAACACCCCCGACTGAATCAGGGCATATTTTGCAGCGAAACTGCACCTCGCTCGACAGATAACGCCCCCAACTATCGGCATATCGCATCTCGCCGACATGCCCGTCGGCGGTTACTGCCCGCGTCATGCCTGGCCACCCGTTGCCCCGATAGCGAAATTCAACCAGATCGTTTGGCTTCAGCCCCATAGCAGTCACGATCCTGTCGGCGCCTGCGTGGCTTGGCACGCCGCCGCAGAAGAAGGATAGCATGATTGGCACTTGCGAAGCGACTCGATCATCAGTGCGCGCTAGTTGACGAAGCGCCGAAACATCGCAGGGCTTGCCCACAAAGGCGAATTTGCGTCCATCCTGTAGGGCGTTCTCGATGAGGGCCAGAGGTGATGACGCTGCGTAGCGCGATCCTGCATTCTCTATTATGTCCGATGCGCTTTCCGACCACGTCATGATGTTGCGCGTGGGATGATCGGGGTCCGCCATGACATGTAACACACGATCGACAAGACCAGTCTCCAGCGCCACTATCAGCAGGGCCGACAATGCGCCGCCCGAGGACGCGCCATGCCTTATGGTATCGTCACTGGAATGCCCCGATAATGTTTGATACCACGGCCCCCAGCTAGGATGGCGATGCGGCGCATCTTGCCACGGCGCTATGGTCGCGCCAGGGCATGCCGTCTCTATCGTCTGCTCGGTAACGATGTTCAGTGGCGCTACCTGACGGGGGCGGCTGTATCCTGGTGCTGCCGTCTCCATTTCAACAGCGCCATCGGATATACCCGCGCACAAGCCGCAGCCGGAACATAATTGGCCCCGCGCTACGCGTCGTAGCGTTGGCGATGAGGATATCATTGGCGGTTTCCCGTAAGTGCTGCTGTAAAAGTTCGCCGCAATTCATCGCGATAGACGTCGAGCATGGCGTCTATTCGTTTCATCCCCTCCCGCTGGGAGGCGGCTATGCCGTCTCGCTCGTCCAGCGCGGCAAGGACGTAAGCGACCGCCGCATCGGCATCCATCCCGGTCACAGGAACCATCCATCGATGCTCCAGCATACCGAACAGCCCGCCGAACTTGCGGCTATAGGCCACCGGCACCACGGGCACCCCGGCCGAATAGGCGCCAATACAGGCGTGCATCCGTCCCGCGACCAGGAAATCCAGGCCGGATATATAGGATTTGGCTTCGCTCGGCCCGGCGAATTCGGGTACGCGGATGGCGGTCGGGAATTCCTGGATCAGTCGATCCGCCAGCCTGCCGTCGTCATCGGTCGGATCGCTCCTGCTGGTCGCATGCGGCACCAGATGCACTTCCGCCCCGCGCGCGAGCAGGGCAGTGATCAGCCTGCGGGTGAACGCGGCATAATCATGGCCCAGCCCGAATCGATTGCGCCCCGTCTCCGCCTCATGGAACAGCAGGCCCGACGCGTTGACGCCAACCCGGAGCTTTTCCTGTCCTGCCCGCGCCCGCGCCCGCTGGCTTTCGTAGGGCAGCACGAAAGCGACATCCACCGCGCGGGTGATGCGGGACCGCGGGGCCATCGCGGTCGCCACGTCCAGCGACATATCGTCCCGCGCCACCACGCCCGCCGACAGCCGCATGGCCCATGCGCCCAGGAACCGGTAAATCGGCTTCGTGAACGGACCGATCGTTTGCGGCGACAATAGCAACGGTTTGCCGCGTGCGAGCGCCATCATCTTGGTGAGCCACAGAAAGGCGAAGCGTTTGGGACCATAGATATCGGCGAAGCTGTCGCCTGCGCCGATATCCAGTACGCAGTCGACGCCGCCGACCGCTTTCCAGAACCCGCCGGGCTGGATCAACCGCCTGCTATCGATGGTGAAACAGTCGATATCGGCCCCGCCGATTCGCGGCGCGTCGCCATCGCGCATGCTCATCACCAGAAATTGCGGTGAAAGCCCCATCGATCGCGCCACTTCGGATGCCAGCGCCAGATTGGCCAGCGTGAGCGCGCCCACGCCCAGATTGCCGGAACTGAGCGAGTGCCACAGCAGAGCGATGCGAAATGGCCGGTCACGCCCCATGGAACGATCCGCCAACGGGTCGCGATGGTCCAGCATTACAGCGATGGACCCGTTTCAAGGGGGAAGGGACAGGCCCGCTGTTCATGCCGCACCCGCCGCATGGCATATATAAGGGATATTCCGTATCTGACGCATGGCGACGAATCAAAAGCTTGTGGGAAAGACGGAAAATACATGCGAACGCTCTATCAATCCCAAGTTTGCGAGGGCAAATTTATCTTCGCACTTGCGAAATAGCCATATCCTATTTCAACTGTATGCGACAGGCACTTAACCATCTGCGACCGCAGCAGGTGGAACCGCAGATTCCGGAGTATCCTTGATGGCGAAGCGACCCCTCCGAATTTGTCTGGCCGCATCGGGCGGCGGCCATGTCCGTCAACTTCTCGACCTCGAACCGTTATGGGCGGGACGCGACTATTTTTTCGTGACGGAGGATACAGCGCTCGGACAGTCGATCGCGGCCAGCCATGAAGCGATGCTGGTCCCGCATGTCGCCCTGGGGCAGGCGCGGCTGGGCGCGCCGTTCCGGATGATGGCGGCGGCGGTCCGCAACATGGCGCGGTCGGCGTCGATCATATGGCGCAAACGGCCGGACGTCGTCATCACCACCGGTGCGGGATCGGTGTTCTTCACCGCCCTTTGGGCGCGGATCATGGGCGCCCGGATCATCGCGATCGATTCGTTCGCGCGCTTTCGCGGACCTTCCATGTTCGCCCGGATCGTTGGGCCGATCGCCTATGTCCGCATCGCCCAGTCCGCCGAATCGGCGAAACAATGGGGCGACGCGCTTTGCTTCGATCCCTTCCGGCTGCTCGATGGTCCCCGCCCGGCGAAAAAGCCGCTGTTGTTCGCCACGGTCGGCGCAACATTGCCGTTCGACCGGCTGACCCATATGGTCGCCCATGCGAAGGCCAACGGATCGGTTGCGGAGGAGGTGGTAGCCCAGATCGGTGTGGGCGGCGCACGGCCCGAAGGCATCAGGACGGTCGAAACCATGCCGTTCGACGAAATGAAGCAGTTTCTGCGCGATGCCGACATCGTGGTCTGCCATGGCGGCACCGGCTCGCTGATCACGGCGCTTCGGGAAGGATGCCGGGTCATCACGGTCCCGCGTCGATTCGACCGTGGCGAACATTATGATGATCACCAGAGCGAGATCACGCGCGCGCTCGCCGATCGCGGCCTGGTGGCCGTGGCCGACACGGATGAGGAATTTCTGGCTGCGCTGGCGCTCGTGCGCAACCGGGAGCCGGTATCCGCCACGACCGATCCCAGCGCGCTTATCGCCTATCTGCGTGATCTGCTGGACCGTCTGGAGAGCGGCGCGCCGCCCGCAGCGCACCCAGCAGCATCAGCATAGCGCCCAGCGTTTCGATAAGCGCCCGCAACAGGCGCGGCAACAGCGGGCTGAGCGCGGGCAGGTGCAGGATGCTGCCACTGCGCGATAGGATATAGAGGGCGACCAGGCCGCCGCCGGCCAGCGTCACGCGCATCGCCTGGTCCAGTTTCTTCATGGATAGCAGGAGCCAGGCGAAGAGCATGGTCGCCCCTACGGCCAGGGCGATCGCCGCTATCTTTTGGGCGAGCCGCCGGTCCGCGCCCAGCTCCGCTGTTTTCGCCGCAACGCGGCCGCACCGCATCACCAGCGTCTGGATATCCAATTGCTTGTTGACGGCCAGCAGGAAGGCGACGGTGGAGACGCCGATCCAGAATATCCGTTCGGCGTTGCTTCGCGCCCGGCGGGTCGCCCTTCCGCTCGCCCAGGCCGCGCCCAGATACAGGAAAACGGCGACCCAGGGCAAAAGCCCAGGATCGCCGATTTCGTTGATCCACCGCTGGAACGCCGCACCGTCACACAATGTCATGGGCGCGTCGCGACAGGTGGTGGCAGTTACAGTATGAAATCGCTCGCCCGCACCATGTCGACATTCTGCAGGACCAGCGTGAAGTCCGCGACGCCGTCGCCATTGACGTCGCCCGACACATAGCTGTGCCCATCGGCCACTTCGTAGCGAAGCTGGCCTGCGGTTTTCGTGAACTCGGCGGTACCGATGAACTTGAAGGCATCATTAGCCGCCGTTTTAGCGTTCGCGTCGATCAAAGACAAACCGATCCTGTCCTTATCCGCAGCATTGAAGTCTGTGATGATATTGTTGCTGAGCGGGTCGATGCTGCGGAAGATGAACATATCCCCGCCCGCGCCGCCGGTCAGCACATTGTCGCCTGCGCCGCCTTCGATGCTGTCGTTGCCCGCGCCGCCATCGATCATGTCGTTGCCCGCATTGCCCGCCAGCGTATCGTTGCCGTCGCCGCCATACAGGCGATCGTCGCCGTCGCCGCCCAACAGGGTGTCCTGGCCAGCACCGCCATAAAGGATGTCGTTGCCGCCTTCGCCCTGGATGTTGTCGTCTCCGGCATGGCCGTACAGCGTATCGACGCCGGCCGAGCCGATCATCCGGTTCCCCAGCGCGTTGCCTTCGCCGACCAGGCCTTCCTTGGCCATGCGCAGTGTTTCGACATTGGCGGCCAGCATGTGATTGACATAGGCATAGACGGTATCGCTGCCGCCATCCTTGGCCTCGACCACCGTGTCGCCCGTGCCCTTCACATGATAGATATCATTGCCGTTGCCACCGACGAGCTGGTTCTTGCCGCTGCCGCCATGCAGGGTGTCGTTGCCTTCACCGGCGTAGATGTTGCTCTCGCCGCTGCCCGAAACCTTGAGCGTGTCGGCGCCCGACGTGCCGGTGATGTCGGTGATCGCCGGCGCCACGGGGGCAACCGGAGGCTCGACCTTTTCCGGCGTCGCGACCGGGGGCGTGACCGGATCGGAAACAACCGGCGGCGATGCGATGGGGGGCGTCCCCGACAGGTTCAGCACAGAGGTGAGCAGGCTGCCCAAGTCGGCCAACATGCCCTGGTGGGCGCGCAGCCATATATCGAGCAGCGCCGCGCCGCCGTCGGTGGGCGTGGCGATCGTCGTATTCTGGCTGGTGGCGAGATCCACGTTCGACACCCCGAAATTATAGGTGGTCGCAATATTGTTCGACACGACGCTGTCGCTCGCCGAATTCACGCCGATCCAGGATTTCTGTCCCGGCAGTGCAGCAACGATGTTGTTGGTCACCGACAGATTTTCCAGGTGGCCGACCGCGATGCCGTTATACATGCCGCCTACGACCATATTGCCCGAAATCGTCACATTCTGGTAGGGCAAAGTCCCGACCTGATCGCGCATGAAGATGCCCTGGATGGGATCGCCCGTTCCGCGTGTGATGATATTGTCGGTGATGACGATATTGGTGGCCGATGCCTTCGTATTGGTCGTCCACAACTGGATACCGTCGGGATGGTCGCCGACGGCCGGACGGAAATCGGTCATATAGTTGCCGCTGATCGTCAGGTCGGACACGCCGCCGCCGCGGATGCCATCGGTCCGAATATCGTGGAAATAATTCTCGGTCAGGCTGATGCCCTTGCTGTCGAGAACCGAAATGCCGTGCTGGAGATGCGCGAATTCGGAGTTGGTGACCGACACATTCTGGCTGTTGCGGATCATGAAGGGCGACGATTTGTAGCCCATGGTGCCTTCAGGCCCATTCACCTGGATGGAGGAGAAATGGACGTCCGACGAATTGGCGACAAGAAAAGTGAAGGCGCGATCGACGCTTTGTGGCGCGAAATGCACGTTGTCAAAGCTTAGGCCGCTGCTGCTTTTGATCGCAAGATCGAGCAATCTGGCGGGCGCGCCTGCATCGGCCGATGTGATCGTCACATTGCCGTTGACGTGGATGTTGGAGAAGTTGACGGACTTATAGTCACCTGCCTTCAGCAGTATGACATCGCCATCCTTTGCCAGTTTCACCGCAGAAATCAGAGAAACAGAACTATCAACAACTATATTAGCCATTTTTTACAACCCCGCATATCGCCGTCTCGCATTGGAGATCGTGCGAATTTGGTCGAGGACATGATGCCAACGACACTCGACGAACCGTTAATGGATGAGATATTCTCACCGCCCCAACCTCAGCCATTGGGATGCTTCCCAGTGACTTCATAAGCTTAGGTTTACCGGCCGAGAGTTGCGGTTAGATGTGGCAGATTGGTATCTATGCTATTAACCGTCACATTTGCGCGGCGGTCGTGGCTTGTCTCGCTGTTGCAATGTGACATGCGGACTTAACCCTATTCGTCGCGACAAGTCGCACGCACAGCGCCAAGGCTGGCGATTGGCGCCCCACACCAAGACTTTGGCGGTTTTTGCAAGAAAAACGCTTCAAAATGGCACGGCCGTTTCTGGCCGGTCGCGCACGAATTGGGGGAGCGCACGGCGCGTTCGCGGGAAACCGTGCCGTAGCGCAATAACCATGTTGCGGTTTCTGTTAACCTATCGGGAACTATTTCTCTTAATCGGTCGTTTGCTTTTAATTCCGGGGGCGGCTAAAAACCGTCAACCAGAACAATGAAAAACGAATCGCATCGGGATCGCGAGCGGCAAGTTCATTATGTCCATCCAATCAAGGGAGAATTTAGATGCCTGATCAGAATTATGTAGGCGGCAACACCGCGGACAACGACATTCAATCTTCGGGCCGCGCCGGCTCGATCCTAAACGGCCTTTCCGGTGACGACATTCTGCGCGGCAGCCGGGGTGACGATATCCTGACCGGTGGTTCGGGTAACGATCAGCTTTGGGGTGGCGACGGTTCCGACCAGTTCCGCTTCTTTGGCAACAACATCGGCGGCGCGTCTGATCTCGACAAGATCTATGATCTTGATTTCAGCGAAGGCGATACGCTGGTGTTCGGTAACTACGCCAATCTGAACTTCACCGATGGCAGCGGCATCAACGCGTTCAACGGCGGTGCCGATGCACAGATCAGCACATGGGCTGGCCTGGCGAAGGCTGTTGCCGACTCGGGCGGGGCGATCTCGGTTTCTGAAAAGGGCAACACCAATGTGCTGATCCTGACCATCGACAACGGCAATGACCAGATTCAGTCGATTCACATCACTGGCGGCTGGGATGCCTATGCGGCGGCTGCGTCGACGCCTGCCTGAAGGTTTCGGCACGCATCATTGCAGTTACGAATGAAGACGCAGCGGGATATTCCCGCTGCGTTTTTTTGTCTGCCTTAAGCTGCTGGTGCAGGTAACGAGGCTATTCTTTCTGACCCTGGCCGCTGGCCGGGTAACTTCCCAGATCAAGTGCCGCCAGTTCGCCCAGGGCCTCGGTCGATCGCATGGCGATCCAGGGACCATCAAACGCCTCCGGCGCGAACGCATGGAAGGGTTTACCGGACGTCCGCGCGTAAGGCGTGCTGCTTACCGATCGGCGCAGCTCCCGCTTCAGGCTCTGGGCCGTGCCGGCACCGTCCTGCTCCAACGCCCGCCGCAAATGTGTCGCGGCCCCCCTGACATTCAGCTTGCCGAGACAGTTTCGCGCCAGTTCGACATGCAATCGCGCCAATTGCCTCTGGATGATCGGTAGCGCGTTGCCGCCAACCTCGCCCGCGACGATTTCAAACATGGCTATATGCGACCGGATCATCCGCTCGACATGGGTGGACATGGCGCCCGGCGATCGGCGATAACCGGTCAGGAAAGCTGGCACACACGCGAAATTGAAGCGTCGCGAGAGCTGGAGTTGCAGCATATAATCCTCGCAGCCCTGCAACCCGCGGTCGCGTAGCGATGCGTCATAGCCGATGCTGTCCAGCGCCTTGCTGCGAATGAGGGGCGTACTGCCGTTGGAAATGAAATTCCAGGCGAGATGGCGGTGGAACACGCGGCCTTCCAGCCTGGGGTACGGCGATCCGGAAATCACCATGTCATTATGGTCGATCCGCCGGAACCAGTTATAGGCGAGCGCAACGTCCGGTTCGGATTCGTTCAACCGCGCCAACTGGCGCGACAGTTTTTCGGGATGCCACAGGTCGTCGGCATCCAACGGGGCTATGAAATTACCCCTGGCTTTGGATACGCCCAGATTGCGCGCCCGTGCCACACCCCCATTGTCCTGGGCCAGCAGCCTTATGCGCGGATCGCGTGTCGCGATCGTCTCTACCAGCGCCCGGGTGCTGTCCGTCGATCCGTCATCGACGACGATGATTTCACATTCGACGGCTACCTGTCCCTGAGCGGACGCCAGCGTGCGACCTATCGTGTGCGCCGCATTGTACGCCGGGATGATGATTGATATGAGGTCCGCCATTGCCTAAGGTGTCGAAGCCTATCTATTCGACATGGGTCATAGATGACATGTCAATTGCCGGGCCATATAGCCCCCAGCAAGCCCATGAGGAAAGTCCAGTTTGCGCATTGGATACATATCTATCGCGAGCCCTTTCGACCGCGCATCATGGAGCGGCGTTCCCTGGTATAGCCATAATGAGGTAAAGGGGCGGTTTACGGACACGCATGTCATCGACACGCCGCGTCTGGACAAGGTCGTCACGCGCCTCGCACCGCTCGCGCGCGCGGGCATACTCGTCAGCCGGGAACCTTTGATCGCAAAGGCGTTCAGCCGTTATGTCGACCGACAGCTGGATGCGATCGCGCCGGACGCGATCGTGGCGGTCGGCGCGGCGCATAAGCTGGCCTATATCAATCCCAAATGGCCGATGGTCTATATCGCCGACGCGCTGTTCGGGACGATCATCAACTATTACGACCAGTATCGGGCCTTGAGCGCGCGGACCCGGCGGGTGGGCGACGATATGCAGCGCGCGCTGGTCAATCGGCCCAACAATATCCTGATGATGACGTCCCAATGGGGCGCCGACATGGCGGCCGCTGATTATGGGATTCCTGCCGAGCGGCTGATGCCCACGCCCTACGGCGCCAATCTGGAGGTGGACCCCGGCTTTCAGCCGCCGGTGACGGATGGGCCGCTCAGACTCTTGTTCGCGGGCTATGCCTGGGAACGAAAAGGGGGGCCGCTGGCGCTGGAAATCTGGCGAAAGCTGCGGGAACGAACGGGCAATGCGGAATTTCATATCGTCGGGTGCCGCCCGCCCGAGGCCGAAGGGCTGGATGGCGTCCATGTCCACGGCCTGTTGCGCAAGTCGGTGCCGCAGGAATATCGCCGGTTCGTGGATCTGTTCGCTCAATCCTCTTTCTTCCTCATGCCGAGCCGGCAGGAAGCCTTTGGCCTTGTCTATTGCGAAACGGCGGCTTTCGGCCGCCCGGCGGTCGCGATCAGCACCGGCGGCGTCACCACAATCGTGCGTGATGGCGAAACCGGGCTGCTGATGCCGCCGGGGTCGTCCGCCGAAGCCTATGCCGACCGGATTCTGGGCGTCTGGTCGGATTCAGCCGCCTATACCCGCCTGTGTCACGCCGCGCGCCAGGATTATGAACAGAGGCTAAACTGGCGGGCCTGGGGCGACCGGCTGGAAATCGCGCTCCGTCGGGCGACGGGCCGATGACATCCGCGGGCGGGCCGGTTCCCGCATCGGTGCTGCCCGCCTCTTCCACGCTTCAACATGACGCGGCTCCGCTCGAGATGTCCCGAGGGCACAGCAATCAACTCGATTCGTGGCGCGCCCTGTCGCTCATCGGCATGCTATTCACCCATTTCTGGGATTTGAACGCAATTTACGGCCCGCTCGGCGTACGCATGTTCTTCGTCATCAGCGGGTTCCTGATCACCGGCATTCTGCTGCGGGAAAGCGCAAAGCTGCAGCAGGGGCACGGTGTCCGCCAGTTGCTCACGACCTTTTATGTCCGCCGCGTGCTGCGGATCGTTCCCGCGCTCTATCTGGTCCTCGTCCTGGGCTGGCTATGCGGCATAGATGGCCTCGCCGAAACGCTGCCCTGGCACTTCCTCTTCGCCTCCAACATCCTGTTCACGATCAGGGATGCGTTCACGCCCTGGTCGGCGGCGCATCTGTGGACGATCAGCGTTGAAGAGCAATTTTATCTGTTCTGGCCATGGGCAGTGCTGTTCCTGTCGCGACGGGGCCTTGTGCGGTTCCTGATCGGGATGATCCTGATCGCGCTGTGCGGCCGCCTGGGCATGATGCTGGCGCATCAGGACGGCGCGCGGCTTCTCGCGCCGACGCCGCTGTCGTTCGATGCGCTTGCGGCGGGGGCGTATCTTGCCCTCGCAATCGATTCTGGCTGGATGACCGTGGCGCGGGCAAAGGCGATGAATATCGCTGCCATAGCCGTCTCCATCGGGCTGGCGAGCACGCTCATCTGGCCGGTCAGCGGCGCCTTTGTCTATGTCGCGACGCAAGGGCTGGCACTGCTGCCCATGGCGGCTCTGGTCTGGGCGGCGGTGCGGGGCATGACCGGGGCAGCGGGCTGGCTGCTGTCCAATCCGGCGCTCGTGTACCTGGGCAAGATCAGCTACGCCGTCTATCTCTATCACTATTTCCTGCTGGCGGCCTATTATCAGTGGGGGCCGACCCTGGGTATCCCCATCCTGCCCGTCGGCGCTCTGCGCTTCTTCCTGCTTTCCGGGGCGACCATCGCATTGGGTTCCGCCTCCTGGCATTTCGTCGAGCGGCCTTTCATGAAAAAGAAGACGCGCTTCCACTATGTCAATCAAAGGGTCAGCTGACAGGCTTGCATCCCATCGGCGAAAATTCGTTATCATTAAAGGAATGGAAAATGTCGAAGAACGAGGGGCTGTTTATCGTCATATGCTTTGCCATATTCGCAGGAATGATCCTGAGTATGAGCTTTTAGTGCCGTGAGCTGATCTATGCCGGATTAGCGCAGCCTATTCCTTGTCTAGGCCAGATTTTTTATTGCTACGCTGACGCGCATTGCTTTGATACCGTCGTCTGCCCACGGATCGAAGCGACTTATCCTGCCGCTTCAGCGCGATCATGTATGCGCCAGGCCATCGCGGCGCGTAAAGCCTTTCGGATGGGTGGCTCGCCGTGGAGAGCGATCACCCAACTGAACATACTGAGCGCGCCTAGTGTGGTGCCCAGCGCGAGTATGGGAGGGAAGCCAATGCCCACCAGTTCGCGCGTTATCCAGATGCCGACGGAAAAATGGATGAGGTATAGCGGATATGTTGCAAGCCCAAGGCCGCGGATGATCGGCAGAAATCGCGGTGGCAGGCGCATGAAAACGCTATTATATTTCACCGACAGGAAAATCGCCGCAATGCCGATGGCCAGCACCGCCGTCGCTACTGGCCAAACCTGCGCCAGGATGATCGGGCTGTTCGTGACTCTCTCGCTCATGCCGGTAGCGTGAAGGCGCGTTTCGAGAATACACCCGATGAGCGAAAGCAGGACGCCAAACAGGGAAAGTCCATCCAGTCCATTCCTGAAATATTGCCGGATAAACATGCCGAGCGCGAAATAAACGCCATAATTCAGCAGGGTCAGTCGCCAGATGCCGGCTTCCAGAAAAGTAAACCGCCCGCTCACCGTCATGATTGCCAGCGCCATAAAGCTGAGCAGCGCCATGACCACCGCCAACAGTCGGACATGGTCCATCGCCTTCGACACGACGAACAGAAATATGATCGTGTAGAAGACGATCTCGACCCCCAATGTCCAATATTGGCCGTCGATGAACGGCCCGGTGGGGACCAGTGCCATGGAAAACAGATAGCGCCCAACCCCGTGGATCAGGTCGTTGATCAGCAACACCAGCGCGGTTATCGTGGCACATATCCATACGCCCGGATAAAGCCGCAAAATGCGGCTTCTGAAAAAGGAGAAAGGCGTGGCGTTCTCGGCCGAACTGCTGATGACAAAGCCGGAAATAACGAAAAAGATTTCAACTCCGACCCAACCGAACCAACTGAACGCCGCCAATTCCGGTATGGCATAGGCGTTTCTTAGCATGGCTTGCCCGCCACTTGTGGGCGATGCCCAGCAGGCGAAACCGATGTGAAATATCGCGACTAAAAATGCCGAGCAAAAACGAACGAGATCGATGCCATAATAGTAGTTCTTCGAATCTCCAGGCATGAATCCCCCACAGTCTAACTCAATCGTTTGAACCGCGCCTTGAGCTTGCGGATGCGCTGGCGGGCCAGCAACTGAACGATGTCATAATCGACCATCGCGCGGATATAGCCCAGATAACGTCCCTGCCGCCGCAGCGATCGGGCCGTATTGGATTTGTGGGCGACGCGGAAGCTGTCGATGCATCGCTGGATCTGATCGCGGGTCAGGGCGTCGGCATGGTGCATCAGCTTCTTCAGTTCGGCGATGACGCTGACGAAGTCGGGTTGCGACCGCGAATGGGGGGAACGCTGCCCGCTCAATTCCCCCACACGCATGGTGTAGAGATAAAGGCCCTCATCCGATAAATAAGCCTTGGCCCCGGCCAGCAATTGCTGGCCCATGAATACAAGATCCTCGCCATAGCGCAGCGATTCCATGTAGCGGATGCCGTTCCCGCGCAGGAAATCGGTACGCATGAGCGGCTTGAGCAGGGCGAAAGTGAAACCGCCGTTGAAGATATTATGCTCGAAATAATAGCGCGCGTCCAACGCCGCCAGCGGCGTTGCCGGCTGATAGGCGAGGCGAACCTCCTGCTCCTGACCGCTGTCGTACAGCACCAGATTGTCGGCGACCAGGTCGGCCCCTTGCTCGCGCATGATGGCGCATAGCCGTTCCAGCCGCTCCGGCTTCCAGCCGTCATCAGCATCCAGCAGCGCGACGACCTCGCCCTGCGTCGCGTCGAGTCCATGGTTGCGCGCGCCCGACGGCCCCACATTGCGCGTCAGCGGCAATAATTTCACGCGGTCGTTTCGCGCTGCGATCGCGCGCACGACATCGCGCGTATTATCGGTGGACGCGTCGTCGATCACCAGGATCTCGAACGGCGAAAGGGTTTGTGCCAACGCGCTTTCTACGGCCCGTGCAATTGTATCTGCAACATTATAGCTCGGAATCAGAACTGAAACGCGCATTGCCGAGATCATGCTCCCTGGTGATCGGGTGGAACAGGTTTAGCTTGGCGGCGTCCGTTGGACAATTGCCGTCGTCGATTATAAGGTTGCTGGAACATGAACGGCTATTTCAGCCCGGTCGCCTTGAGCGGCCGTGCCAACAACCGTGCATTGTCACCCCGACCCAGCCAGTCTCGCAGTGCAGCGGCGCCGTTGTCGCGCGCCATGGCGACGGTGCGGTTATTGCTTTGTTGAAGATGCGCCGACGGGGACAGCACATAGGCGGTGGCGCGGTTGCCGGTCAGGCGGACATCATTGGCTATGCCGATGCGAATCCATGACTTCTGCCCCGGAAAGCCGATCACGACATTATTCTCGAAAGCGCCGCCCGTTACGCCGCCAGCGCCCAGCCCGTTATACATGGCGCCCAGCACGGCATTGTTCCTTACGACCAGATTTTCAAACGGGAACTGGTTGAACGTGTCGCGGATGAAAACTCCCTGTGCCGCCGCACCGGCGCCCCGCATCACCAGATTAGCTTCGATCAGGATATTGCGTGCTGCCGCCTTCGTATTGGTCGTCCACAATTGGATTCCGTCGGGATGATCCTTCGGCTTGGGCCTGAAATTGGTGAAGACGTTGCCGCGAATGACCAGATTGGATGCCCCCCCGCCACGGATGCCGTCCGTACGGATGAGCTGGAAGGCGTTGCCGCTGAAAGTCAGACCATCCCCGCCCAGAAAGGATATGCCGTGAAACACTTCGTGAAAGTCGCTATCCGACACGGTAATGTTGCGCGATCCCCGGATCATGATCGGGGAAACATCATTGCCCGGATTGCCATCCAGCGACCCATGCACATCGATTCGCCGCAGGGTGATGTTGGAACTGGATTGAATGGTGAAGGGGAACATGCCTTGTTCGGCAGGCGCGTTGAACTCCAGGTCTTCGAGAATGATGCCGCTGCTGTTCGACATTCGCAATCCGGTCAGCACGGCGGGGCGTTGCGGGTCGCGCGATGCCACGACCAATGGCTTGCCGAATTTCTTGCCCTTGATCGTCACGATATCGTAACGGCCCGGTTCGAGCAGCAGGCGGCCGCCATCGCGCGCGAACCGGACGGCGCCCGAAAGGCTCGCTGCGTCGGTGATCCTGGATGGGGCGCCCCGTTCGTTCGCAACCGCAGCGATGGCGGCCGGAAACCCGAGCATATCCCATCGAGAATATACATATCCCAACCCTACGCCGCCGACAGCCAGCAGGGCAGTGACGGCCACCATGACAGCGGCACGTCGGCGGGTGAAAAAAGCCCCCTTCTTCTTCCCGTCGTTCATGCGATCAATCATGCGAATCCTAAGATCTTGGCGGGGATAAGCGGAAAAGGGACAACCGGTGCCCCACCTATATACTCAAAAGGGCCGAAACGATATTCTCATCAAGCTATGGACCCGAGAAGGTGACGTTCCCATGAACGTTGGCCGCTGCGCAACGGCGTTTCCCGTTCCTGCTGTAATTTTTGTCGCGCAGTCTGATGCTGCGTTGTAAAGCCCTTCGCAGGTGCGAAGCAAGCGGCAGGGAATATGAATGACCGATCCATCATCGCCGCTTAATACGGAGAGAAGCGGCGCCCATCTGGGGCACCGCGTCGTCAACAGCGCTCTCATCCTCTGGTCGCTCAACATGGCGATGCGCGCTCTGCAACTCGTCACGCTGGCGATATTGGCGCGCGTGCTTACGCCGGCGGATTTCGGCCTGGTGGCGATCGCGACCACGGTCATGATCATCCTCGAAGTGCTGACCAACGTCCAGATCGGCAGCGCGCTGGTGCGTGCCCGCGAACTGGACGCTTCCCACCTGGCTACGGCCTTCACCCTGAACATGCTGCGCGGCTTCGCGATGGCGGGGCTGCTGGCGGTCGCGGCCGCGCCCCTTGCCCGCTTCATGGAAGCGCCCGGTCTGGAGGCAATTTTCTACGTCCTGACGATTCCGACCATTCTCAACGGCCTCAACAATCCCTATTTTACGCTCTATTCGCGCAATCTGGACTTTCGCAAGGATTCGCAGCGGCGGATGCTTGGCGCGCTCACAGGCAATATCGCCTCCATCCTGCTGGCGCTGCTGCTGCGGACCTATTGGGCGCTCGTCATCGGGCAGGTCGTGCAGGCGATCGTGATCCTGGCACTGTCCTATTGGCGCGTACCTGGCCGGCCCGGCGTTTCGCTGAAGCATCATCGCGACATGCTGGGCTTCGGCTTCTGGCTGCTGATCCAGAATCTTTTCCTGCAACTGGCCCTGCGGATCGAGATATTCTTCATCGGCAAGGTTCTGGACGCCAACACTGTGGGCGCCTATTCGATCGGCAACCAGGTCAACACGATGGCCACGGGCGACGTCATCCCCACATTGACCCGTGCCATGTTCCCGGCCTTTTCCATCATGGGCGACGATCCGGACCGGGTCCGCCGTAATTATGTGCAGGTGCAGGCGGCCGGACTCGCCATTGCGCTGCCGATCGGCTTCGGCCTCGCGCTGGTGGCCGAACCTCTGATCTACCTGTTGTTCGGCCATGGCTGGGAACTGGCGATACTGGTTGTCCAGATCATGTCGCCGGTCTCTGCGCTTCAGACGGTGGGGGCGGGCGTCGAAGCGCTCGCCATGGCCATGGGCAAGGTCAGGATGCTCGCCATGCGGTCGGTCCTCTACATGATCCTGCGAACCGTGCTGATGCTGGTGGGCTATTATTATGGCGGGCTGGTAGGGTTGCTGGTGGGGCGTGCCGTGTCGGGCATTTTCCAGTCTTTTTATGGGCTTTCGCTGGCGGCGATCCTGACCCGGCGCAACCTGTTCGCGCCATTTCAGGCATCCTGGCGCAGCCTGGCAAGCGCCGCCATGATGTCCGCAGTCGCGATGCTGCTGCCCGATGCGGCGTTCCAAACGATGTCCGAACCCATGCTCGCCGTCCAGTTGATCGTGCGTGGCGGGGTCTGCGCCATCGTCTATCTGGGGACGCACGGATTACTCTGGATGATGGCCGGTCGCCCCGAAGGCGCCGAGACGCGGGTCGTGGGTCAGGTCAGCCGGCTGGTTGGCAAGCTGCTGCGCAGGCGGGTGGGCGCGCGCGGCTGACATGGCCCCGCGCGGATTGGTAAATGGCATTGCCTGCCGCTTCAGAATGTTGCATCGTTTTTGTGCATCGCAATGTACAGGGTAATCGCCGCGTAAGGCCACATTCGGGATAATCCCAAGATGATCGAAGACGGCAGGATTGATCGCCGCACGGCCCTTCTGCTCGCATTGAGCGTTCCAGCCGCGACCGTTGCCACCGCGTCTGCGGGCGGCGCGGCGGCCGACCCTCTCCGGGCCTTGGCTGGTCATGCGCTGGACAGCCTGGGCAGTGCGGGCGCGAAGGCATTGTACGATCGCAACCGTACTCGCTTGGCGGTCCTTCGTGAGGGAGGTAGTGCACTCGCACAATCGAGCGCCGCCGATTTCCGGTCAGGGCGCACATTGACCATCGGGGGCATATTGGTGTCCGAAGCGGAGGCGGTCGCCGCGCTCGACCTGCTCCATCGCGAGGGCCGCTTTTCGTGACGGCGTTCATCGACGCCCGGCAGGCGGACATTGCCCAATTGCCCGTCGCCGACCTGTGCATCATCGGCGCTGGCGCAGCGGGCATCACGCTGGCGCTGGAAATGGCGGCGCGCAACCGCTCGGTCCTGCTCGTCGAGGCCGGCGCCTATGAGATAGAGGGCAAGACCCAGGCGCTGTACGTCGCGCCCAATACGGGCGTGCCCTATTATGATCTTGCCGCCTGCCGGCTGCGCTATTTCGGCGGCACGACTAATCACTGGAGCGGATTTTGCCGCGCCAACGATCCGATCGATTATGAAGGCCGGCCAGAAATCGGTCTGCCCGCCTGGCCGGTACAGCATGACGCGCTGCTGCCTTATCTTGAAAGGGCGGCCGCGATCCTGGGCATCCAGAGCAATTTCTTCAGTTCCGACGACCAGTTCAAGGCGAAGGGTCTTGATCCTGAACTGCTGATGGACCGCCATTCCAAGATTCTTGTCACCAAGAATTTTCAGCTCGCCAAGAACATCCGGTTTCGCACCCTGTTCCGCAAGGATATCGAGGGCAATCCCAACATCCATCCGGTCGAAAATCTCAACGTGGTCGAGATCAAGCTGGATGAAGGCGGCAAGCGCGTCGATCATCTTCTGGCCACCACCACCGATGGCAAGACCACGCAGATCCGGGCAAAGGCGTTCGCGCTCTGCTGCCATGCGATCGAGAATGCCCGCATCCTGCTGTCCTCAGACAGCAGGATGCCGGGCGGGATCGGCAATCGCCACGATCATGTCGGCCGCTATTTCATGGAACATCCCCATGTCTTCGCGTCGCGGATGATCCCGTCCGACAAGTTTCCGCGCGCCTATGACCGCTTTTATCTGCAACGTTATGGCTTGAACGCCAATTTGGGCATCACCGAAGCGGAATTGCGCAAGCACGGCATCATGAACTATTATTGCCGTTTCAACCCGGTTTCCTTCCGCGACAGTGAGCAGCTTCGCGCCGCCCGCAAGCTGCCGGCGGCGATGATGAAGCCCGCGACGTTCGGTCTGTTTCGGGACATGGCCAAATTGCTGTCGAACCTGCCAGGCACGACCAATTCGGTCCTGCGTCAGGTCGATCAGGAACGCGCGCCGCTTTATTATCAACTCGAACATCGCATCGAACAGGCGCCCAACCGCGATTCGCGCGTCACGGTCGGCGCCGAACGCGACAAGCTGGGCCAGCGCCCCGTTACCTTCCACTGGGCGCTGTCGGACCTCGACGTGAAGACGATCAATGTCGGTCAGGACATCATCGTGCGGGAATTGAGCGCGCTTAACATGGGCCGGTTCGAGGTGGAGTCGATCACCATGGACATGCTCAAGCAGCGGGTGCTTGGCCATTATCATCACACCGGCACCACACGTATGTCGGAAAATCCCAGCGACGGCGTGGTCGACGCCAATCTGAAAGTGCATGACGTGGACAATCTGTATGTCGGCGGCTCCAGCGTGTTTCCGACCACCGGCTATTCCGGGCCTACCATGACGCTGATCGCCCTGTCGGTTCGTCTCGCCGAACATCTCAGTGCCGGGTTGGGGAAGGCGTGATGCGTATCCTGGCGGCGCTCCTGGCCCTCATCCTGCCGCCGCTCGGCCTGCTCCTGTGGCGCGGGGTCGATCGCGCGACGCTGTCGCTGTCGATCCTGTGGCTGGCCGGCATGGCCGTCTGCTGGCTGCTGTGGGCAGGGCCGGGCCTTCTTCTTTGCGCGCTCGCTTCCTTGCTGGCGGCCGTCATCATCCTTTTCCGGCCGCGCCGCTCGCGCGTGGCGCCATCATCTCACTGAGGAAAGCCGTTCATGACGTTCAAGAGAGCAATGCTTTTTCTGCCCTTCGCACTGGCGGCTTGCGGCGGCGATGGCGTTGACAAGGTGGCATCGGCCAAGGTGGAGAAGGGCGCGCGGGTTTTCGAGCGCGTCTGTTCGGCCTGCCACGCCATTGGCGGCGGCAACCGGGTCGGGCCGGACCTGAAGGGTATCATAGGCCGCCATGTCGGCAGCGCGCCCGGCTTTGCCTATTCGGACGCGATGAAGGCGGACAAGGCGTCGACCTGGAGTGATGAGCGGATCAAGAGCTTCGTCATGGGGCCGCTGCAAATGTATCCCGAAGGCAGGATGGTGATTTCGCCCATGTCGCCCGAGGACGCCGACGCGGTCGTCGCCTATATCAAGGACCAGTGATCACGCGGGCGGCCATCAGACGATCCGCATGACCTCCGCCAGCGGCTTGCGCCCGGACCGCGCCACGCTGAATGTATCGGGCAGCGCGCCGATCGCCATCATCATGACGATATTCTCATTGTCCGGGATCAGGCCGATCTTGCGCACGCTGCGGTCCTGCGCGGGCAGCGCCGACCAGTTCAGGCAGCATGCGCCATAGCCCTGGGCGTGGATGCCCAGCAGCAGGTTCATCGCGAACAGCCCACCGTCGATCCAGGGCTGGTAACGCTCCGACGGCTCGAGGAATTCGTGCAGGTCGACGGTCACGACGGCCAGAACCGGCGCGGTGTCGCCAAAGCCCCGATTGCCGTTCTGGCAGGCGAGCAGTCGCGTCTTGAGCGCCGGATCGCGCACGAAATAGACTTTGCTCGCCTGACGGTTGCACACGCAGGGCGCCGCCTGGGCTGCCATCGCGGCCTGTTCCAGCACCTCGTCCGGTACAGGCGCGTCGGCGAACTGGCGAACGGAATGGCGCGACCGGATCATCGCGAGCATATCTTGCGGGTCGACGCCGACCGGCCGTTCGCGCGCCAGGATCGGCTCCGCCCGCGGTGACAGGCCCCGTGCCTTCGCCGCATCCAGCGTGGTACCGACGAAGGGGGCCGATGCCACGCCGACCCGCTCGTTGAACTGCTGGTAACCGGCCAGAGCATCGACTGCGAACTGCATCTCCTGGTCCAGCACGTTGCGGTCGAAAGCACGCTGCATCTTTTTGGACAGGTCAAATATTGCGTGCTGGCCAAAGCCGGGCCGTGGCTGGGGCAGGGCCAGCCCCTTTTCGATCATATGATAATATTTGGTGACGTCGGCCTTCATGGCCGACGGGACATCGCTCTTCAGCAGGGTGCCCGAATGCCGCGCATAGCGCCTGGCGTCGTACAGCCAGCCTTGGCCGCTTTTCAACATGTCGCGCGTGCTGCGAAACCAGCGTTTGGGCGCTTCGGGCACCAGCGCCTTGGTACGGATCTTGAAGGTGCGGAACGCGGACATAGGTTTCAGCCCTTGATGATCTTGCGCAGCCGGTCGAACGTATCGTCGATGATCGCCTTCTGCCGGTCCACTGCGCCGCGAATCTCGGTGCGCAGCCTGTCCTGGTTCGCCATGACATAATCGACGCGCTCCAGCGCCAGCCGGGCGACATCGCCGCTGGCCCATAGCGCGGGGTCGTTCGCCTCTATGATCAGGTCCGACCGGCCCAGCATGGTGCCGATGATGCCTTCATATTTCTTGCTGTAGGACAGCGAGATGGCGGGTTTACCCATCTGGAAGGTGGAAATTGCCGGGTGCATGCGCCCGGTGATCGTCAGCAGGCCATTGCCCAGAATGAAGCGCGCGCGCGTCTGGAGCACGCGTTCGCGCACCGGAACGACCCGATCGCGCAATGCGGGTCCGATCAGCGCCAGCAGCTTGTCGACATAGTCCGGCTCATGCCCGTACCAGTCTGTGAACGTGTGAGCGAGCAGGCATATTTTGCGGCCCGCCATCGCATCCGACCGCAGCAGCGTCTCCGCGATCACGCGCCAGTTGTCGAGATAGGCGGCCTCGTCCTTCGTATAATAGCCCGTCTTCTGCATCGCCGAAGCGACCAGCGTGACATAGCCGTCAGGCTCCAGCCCGTATCGCGTCAGCACCTCGCGCTCGATCGCCTTGTCATGCTGGCGCGGCAGGTCGGAAAAGGCCAGGTCCGCGCTCTGGATCACTGACGACCGCAGGCCGAACTCCCCATGCAGATATTGCGTGCACCATTGGTCGCGCGGGAACATATGGAATTTGGGAAACAGCGCCCTGGTCGCGAGACGGTTGCGCTTCAAGTTGAACGGTCCGGCGGTCTGGCCCAGCAGCACGATTGGTGCATGCGATGCCCATAGCCGCAGCTTGACCAGTGTCTTCCAGACGTCGCGGGAATAATATTCGGACAGGTCGTCCCCGCCCAGCACGATCACCATATCGCGCCCCCGCACGTCTCCCGCACGGGCGTGATGGACCAGCTTCTTAAGCTTGTCCTTCATCGTGTAAGTGCCAGTGCGCACATAGCGCTTCAGCTTGATCCGGTCCTCGCCGACGCCCAACTCCTCCTGGATTTCGGCCATGTCGGTCGATGCGAAAAAATCGCATTCGACCGTGATCGGTTCGCCCAGCGCGCGCTGGAGCCGGTCCAGCGTCACAAGTCCCATCATGCCCGTGCCGTAATTGTCGAGGCTCTGAAAAAACTGCACCATCACTTTTTTCACGGAAAACCTCGTATTTTGGGACCGTTTCAGAAAAACAGGTTGTCACCAAACCGTCCATGCGGCGCTGCAGCATAGCCTTGTCGCACCTCCCGTCCGACTTCAAGCCTCGCTGATATGCTGGTGCAAGCCTTTAGGCTGCGCCATCTGCAATTGCCAGGCAAGCGCGGTCTGGATGATGCTGTCGATGTGGCTTGACTTGGGTGTCCAACCCAAAATGTTGCGCGCCTTCTCTGCCGACGCCAATAATATTGCGGGGTCGCCGGTCCGGCGTGGCTCATGCTGCACCTTGAGGCGATCTTCGACTGCACTATTAACCGCTGCCACTATTTCCAGCACGCTGGTGCCATGGCCCGTGCCTAGGTTGAAGACATCAGCTCCGCCGACTGTCAGCATCCGTTCGGCGGCCAGTACATGTGCGTCCGCCAGATCGCAGACATGTATATAGTCGCGGATGGCGCTGCCGTCGCGGGTTTCAAAATCGGTACCAAAGACTTTAAAGATATTCCTATTCAAGGCCGCCCTAATAGCGAGCGGAATGGCATGGGTCTCCGGCTCATGATTTTCGCCAATCTCGCCTTCAGGATCACAGCCAGCGGCGTTAAAGTAGCGCAAGGCGATAGAGCTAAGCCCATAGGCTCGCGCGTAATCCTCCAGCATATGTTCAATAATTAATTTGGACCAGCCATATGGGTTGATAGGGGATTGAGGGTGGTTCTCATCAATCGGCAGGCGCACAGGATTGCCATATGTCGCGCAGGTGCTGGAAAAAAGAATCCTTTTATGGTCTGTCGCTCGCATGGCCTCCAACAGTGCCAATGTGCCCGCGCTATTGTTGTGATAATAAATATGGGGCTGCTCGACTGATTCTCCAACATAGGCATATGCGGCGAAGTGCGCGACCACATCAGGTTTAAATTGGTTTAGAGCGGCTTCGACTGCCATCCGGTCAGCAATATCTGCTTCTATTAACGGTCCCCATTTGACGGACGAAGCAAAGCCACGAGAAAGATTATCGAGCGCGACGACATTCCATCCTTTTCTCGCAAAAGCCTTACAGCAATGCGATCCGACATATCCGGCGCCACCCGTAATCAGCACGGTCTTCATCGAACGCCATCTCCTTCGTAGCCCAAATTCGCGCTATCACGACAACCTCGAAATACAAAGCCTCTAGGATTGTATCCAGACCGGTCAGCACGCAGCTTGAAGGCAAGGCAGCATGCGATCGAAAGGTCTGATCGAATGGCGATTTTCGGCTAGCGATGATGGAGGCAGCAAAGCCTTATATTGGCGCAAGGCGGCGAGATGTACTCGACACCCTATGACAGTTATTTGACCGCAGAACGCTCTGGCGGGCCTGCAAGATGTCGTTGAGAGGCGTGAGTAAGGCGTTCTAGCTTTTGACGGTTAGAGACCTCCGCCAGACAGCGCCGCACATATGAAACGGGCAGCGTTTGCCGCCCGCATAGCCCGCTGCTTTTATTTGGTAATTTGGTCGGGACGAGAGGATTCGAACCTCCGACCCCCACACCCCCAGTGTGATGCGCTACCAGGCTGCGCTACGTCCCGACCGAGCGGCGGCTCTTAGTAGCAGGTGGAGCAAGTTGCAAGCGTCTTAGGCGCATGTTTGAGATAGCCGGTTCCGGCCCGCGCGCGTGCCCAACCAATCGATCCAGCATCATCCTGTCGGTGGTCGGGCGGGGGAGCGGGCCGGAACCGGCTACATGCTGTTGCCACCGCGCCCCCATCTGTGTTAGCCGCGCGCCCTTGATCGACGGGGCAGCTTGCTCCGCGACACGACCTTCATAGAGGCAAGTCCCCCATGTTCATCACCCCAGCCTTTGCGCAGGCCGCTGGCGGCCAGTCGGGCGGCACCGCAGGCATCGTCATGCAGATGCTGCCGCTCGTCCTGATCTTCGTGGTCTTCTATTTCCTGCTGATCCGTCCGCAGCAGACCCGGATGAAGGCGCACAAGGCGAAGATCGAAGCCGTGAAGAAGGGCGATCAGGTCGTCACCGGCGGCGGGCTGGTCGGCAAGATATTGCGGGTCGACGATGTCTATGCCGATGTCGAACTGGCGCCGGGCATGAAGGTGAAGGCGGTCAAGGCCACCCTGACCGACGTGATCGACCCGACCACCGCCAAGCCCGCGAACGACTGACCCAGCGATGCTCAGCTTCCCGCGCTGGAAAGTTCTGGCGATCATCCTTCCGCTGCTGATCGGCATATTGTGCGCGATCCCCAGTTTCCTGCCGGAAAGCGCGGTCATGCACCTGCCCGCGTCGCTGCGGACCAAGGTCAATCTGGGTCTTGACCTGTCGGGCGGCAGCCATTTGCTGCTCGAAGCATCGACCCAGGATGTTGCCAAGCAGCGGCTGACCAATATGGAGGAGCAGATCCGCACGGAGCTGCGCCGGGGAAGCCCGCGCATCGCGATCGGCGATATCAGCGGCCGCGACGGCAAGCTGTCCTTCATGGTGCGCGACCCCGCACAAGTGGACGCGGCGGTCGAGCGTATCCGCCCGATGACGCAGGGCGCGGGGCTGACCGGGCAGCGCGACTTCAATGTCGAGGTCGTCAATAGCAGCACCATCGTCGTCACCCCGACCGACGCAGGCATCGACAATGCGGTCAAGAGCGCGATGGAGGTTTCGACCGAAGTCATCCGCCGCCGCATCGACGAAATGGGGACGCGCGAACCCACGATCCAGCAGCAGGGCGACAATCGCATCGTCGTGCAGGTGCCGGGGCTGCAAGACCCCAAGGCTTTGAAGGCCCTGTTGGGCCAGACCGCCAAGCTGGAGTTCAAGCTGGTCGATACGACCGCCGATCCGGCCGGTTTCGCGCAGGGCCGCGCGCCCGTGGGCAGCGAAATCCTGCCCTATCCCACCAATCCGTCGGGCATCCCCTTCATCGCGGTCAAGCGGCAGGTGATGGTGTCGGGCGAAGAGTTGAGCGATGCGACCCAGGGCTATGGCCAGCAGGGTAACGAGCCGATCGTCAACATCCGCTTCAACAGTTCGGGCGGGCGTAAGTTCGGGCAGGTGACGTCGCAGAATGTCGATCGCCCGTTCGCGATCATCCTCGACGGCTCCGTCCTGTCCGCGCCCAATATCAATGAACCGATCCTGGGCGGGTCGGCACAGATTTCGGGCAGCTTCACCGTGGAAAGCGCCAACCAGCTCGCCATTGCGCTGCGGTCGGGCAAGCTGCCGGTGAACTTCACCGTGGTGGAGGAACGTACCGTCGGGCCGGGGCTGGGTGCGGATTCGATCCGCGCGGGTCTGATCGCGTCGATCATCGCGGTCGCCGCCGTCGCGATCTTCATGTTCGCCAGCTATGGCCGGTTCGGCATGTATGCGAACATGGCCGTCGCCATCAACGTGCTGGTTATCCTGGGCGTGATGGGCATTTTGGGCGCGACGCTGACCCTGCCGGGCATTGCCGGTTTCGTGCTGACCATCGGTACTGCGGTCGACGCCAACGTGTTGATTTACGAGCGGATTCGCGAGGAGCGGCGGCGCGGGCGCAATGTCGTCCAGTCGGTCGAACATGGTTATAAGGAAGCCAGCCGCACCATCTTCGAGGCGAACGTGACCCACGCGATCGCGGGCGGCATCATGCTCGCGCTCGGCTCCGGACCGGTCAAGGGCTTCGCGATCGTGCTGCTGATCGGCATCGCGACAAGCGTGTTTACGGCTGTTACCTTCACGCGGATGATCGTGGCGAATTGGCTGCGTCGTACGCGGCCCACGGATATCACGATATGATCTGGGCGGTTTTGCATCTTCGAGCGTCGGATGCTGGCGTTCCCCGGCGAAGGCCGGGGTCCAGTCCTGCCGTTGGAGCTGGACCCCGGCCTTCGCCGGGGAACAGTGACGCTCAGCCCGAACGGCGTTAGGTTGCTATCATGAAACTTCTCAAACTCGTTCCCGACAATACCAACATCGGCTTCGTCGCGGTGCGCAAATGGGCGTTCGCGCTCACCGCGCTGCTGACGGTGCTGGCGGTGGGGGCCACGGCCTATCGGGGCCTCAACCTGGGTGTCGATTTCGTCGGCGGGCTGATGATCGAGGCGAAATTTCCCCAAGCGGTGGAAACCGACAAGGTGCGCGCGACGATCGGGTCGCTGGGCGTGGGCGAAAGTTCGCTCCAGCAGTTCGGCGATCCCAGGACCGTACAGATCCGCCTGCCGCTGCCCGAACAGGGCGGCGCGGGCGCGTCCAACGCGGTGGTCGAAAAGACGCGCGCGGCGATGAATGCGCAATTCCCCGGCGTCACCTTCTCCCGCTACGACACGGTGTCGGGCAAGGTTTCGGGCGAACTGATCCGCAATGGCGTGCTGGCGGTGATGCTGGCGGTGTTCGGTATCGCGATATTCTCCTGGTTCCGCTACGAATGGCAATTCGGTGTCTCCACCTTCGTCGCGATCATGCACGATGTGCTGATGACGCTGGGTTTCTTCGCGATCACCCAGTTGGAATTCGACCTGAACATCGTTGCCGCCGTGCTGACGATCGTGGGCTATTCGATCAACGACAAGATGGTGATCGACGACCGCATTCGCGAAAATATGCGCAAATATCGCAAGATGGACATGAAATCGCTGATCGACCTGTCGGTCAACGAGACGCTGCCGCGCACGGTGATGACATCGCTGACGATCATGCTGGCGCTGGGGTCTCTGCTGCTGTTCGGTGGCCATGTGTTGCGCGGTTTCACCGCGGCGATGATGCTGGGCATTATCGTGGGCACTTATTCGTCGGTCTATGTCTCCTCCTCGCTGCTGATCAGCCTGGGCCTCAAGCCCCAGTTGACCGACAAGAAGGCGGGCAAGGGCATTGCCGCGCAGGCCGAGCGCGTCGGCCCGCGCGACGGGGCGATGCCCTGACGCAAGACAAGCGCATCGGGATCGAAGTGCGCCGCGACGATGCGGGGCAGGGTCCGATCGTCACCGGTTTTTCCGGGCGCGGTTTCCGGGTGCGCGACGATGTGTTTCCCGGCGGGCTGCTGCTGTCGCCGGTCCGCGCGCTGGCATGGGATGCGCCTGCTGGTGTCGATGCGATCGATGTCGCGGCGCTGGGCGATCTGTTCGACCTTGAGGTGAAGCCGGAATTCCTGCTGCTGGGGACGGGCGCGGGTTTGCGTCAGCCGCCGCGCGCTTTCGTCCGTGCGCTGGAAGCCCTGGGGGTGGGCGTGGAGGCTATGGACAGCCGTGCCGCCGCCCGCGCCTGGGGCGTACTGCGCGCCGAGGAACGGTGGATCGTTGGGGCGCTGATGCCGCTTTGAATATGTTCACGCGGAGACGCGGAGAGAGTCTTTTTTGCCGCGAAGCGGCTTGTCTCTTCCTCCTCTGCGCTCTTTGCGGCCTCTGCGCGCCCACGTGAATCCGACTGAAAAGCGCACACCTTGCGTATTGGCGCATTGCTGCTTACTCTTGGTCCCAAGTTCCGGCGTCTACCAGACGCTGGCGATCATGAAGTGAGACAGGCATGGTGCAGCACAGCCGCCCATCGCCGCAGACGGTGAGGCCGACCGGCGCAAATTCGGGTAATCATGCCCGGCCGGGGCAGGGCAGCCAGCCAGCGGCATTATCGGAAGCACCGGCGTCGCGCGGTTTTTCCAGCGGGTTCGGACGCGGTCGCAACGCCTATGCGGCGATCGACCTTGGCACCAATAATTGCCGGTTGCTTATCGCCAAGCCATCGGCGGACGGTTTCATCGTCGTTGACGCCTTCTCGCGGATCGTCCGGCTGGGCGAGGGGCTGGCCGCCACCGGGCGGATCAGCGACGCGGCGATCGACCGTGCGATCGCGGCGCTGACGATCTGCGCCGACAAGCTATGCCGCCGCCATGTGACGCTCGCCAGGTCGGTCGCGACCGAAGCGTGCCGACGCGCGGAAAATGGCGCTGACTTCATCGACCGGGTCTATCGCGAGACCGGGATCGCGCTCGACATCATCACCGCGCAGGAAGAGGCGCGGCTGGCCGTGCTGGGCTGCCATGGGCTGCTGGAGCCGGGCAATGGTCCTGCGCTGATCTTCGACATTGGCGGCGGTTCGACCGAACTGGTGCTGGTCGATGCCGATGGGGTCAGCGCGCCACGCATCGTCGACTGGGTCAGTGCGCCCTGGGGTGTGGTATCGCTGACCGAGAGCGAGGCGTTCGACCATGGCGACCCGGCCGAGCGGCTGGCAGCCTATGGCCGGATGCGCGCGCGGGTCGCCGACGCCTTCGCCCCGCTCGCCCGCCGCCTGCCGCGCGATGCGGACGATATCAGGCTGCTGGGCACGTCGGGCACGGTGACGACGCTCGCCAGCCTCTATCTCGACCTGCCGCGCTATGACCGGCAGGCGATCGACGGGCTGATCGTGCCTGCCGCGTCGATGCGCGATATCTCGTCGCGGCTGTCGGCGATGCCGCTGGCGGAGCGGCAGAAGCTGCCCTGCATCGGCACCGAGCGCGCCGACCTGGTGGTGGCGGGCTGCGCGATCCTCGAATCGATCATGGACATCTGGCCCGCCGTCCGTCTGGGCGTGGCCGATCGCGGCATTCGCGAAGGTATATTGCGGGGCCTGATGGACCGCGAAGGGGGCCGCAATTGAGGGGGACCGGGGTAGGCCGCGTCAAGGTCAAGTCGGCGAAGGGGCGTACCGCGCAATCGACCCGCTGGCTGGAGCGCCAGTTGAACGATCCCTATGTCCGCAAGGCCAAGGCGGAGGGCTGGCGCAGCCGCGCCGCCTTCAAGCTCATCGAGTTGGACGAGAAATTCAAGTTCATCAAGGGCAGCCGGGCGGTTGTCGATCTGGGCGTCGCGCCGGGCGGATGGGCGCAGGTGGTGCGCAAACTGGCACCCAAGGCGCAGGTGGTCGGCATCGATCTGCTGCCGACCGATGCCATACAAGGCGTGACCCTGTTCGAGATGGATTTCATGGACGATGCCGCGCCGGAAAAGCTACGCGACGCGCTGGGGGGCGAGGTGCCCGACCTGATCGTGTCGGACATGGCGGCCAATACTGTGGGCCATGCCGCGACTGACCATTTGCGCACCATGGGACTGGTCGAGGCGGCGGCCTGGTTCGCGGTCGAGAATCTGGCGAAGGGCGGCACCTTCGTTGCCAAGGTCTTTGCCGGGGGCACTGATTCGGAATTGCTGGGCGTGCTCAAGAAACATTTTACGACCGTGAAGCATGCCAAGCCCCCCGCCAGCCGCAAGGGCAGCGTGGAATGGTATGTGGTGGCGCAGGGGTTCAAGGGGCGCACCGACCCATAACCCACGCCCGTTCGGTTCGAGCTTGTCGAGAACGGCGCGCGGGGTTCTCGACAGGCTCGAACCGAACGGGGGTGGGTGGTAAGGACGAAGCCGGCCTTTTGCGCTGGCGGGGGTACACCCCCACCCAACCTCCCCCTCAAGGGGGAGGGGCAAGGCAAGTCAATCCCGCCAGCTTTTGTCCTTCCGGTCGATGAGCCTCACCATCGCCTCGAAATCCGGCACGCCCGGCCCGACCGGCAGTTGCACGCCTGCCAGGTCGCGCTGATGCACGGCGATCACCTTCGCCGGTATCTCCACTGGCGTGCCCGCCGATCCGGTCGCGACCTGGACTTCGCAGGCGCGCTGGAGCAGCCAATGGTACAGAAACGCCTTGGGCAATGTGTCGGCCATCACCAGCGTGCCATGATTGCGCAGCATCATGATTCGCCGATCGCCCAGATTGGCGATCAGCCGCTCGCCCTCCTCGCCGCGAATCGTGACGCCTTCAAAATCATGATAGGCGATTCGCCCGGCGAAGGCGGCGGCGTAGAAATTGGTGGGCGTCATTCCCTCCGCGCAACTGCTGACCGCCATCCCCGCCGTGGTGTGGGTGTGGATGACGCAATGTGCGTCGGGCAGATGGCGGTGGAAGACGCTGTGCTGGGTAAAGCCGGCGCGGTTGACCGGATAGGGGCTGCCGTCCAGTATTTGCCCGTCAATGTCGATCTTGACGAGGTTGGACGCGCAAACCTCGCCGTAAAGCAGGCCGAATGGGTTGATCAGGAACGCGTTATCCTCCCCCGGCACCCGCAGCGTGATGTGATTATAGATGAGTTCCGACCAGCCCATATGGTCGAAGATGCGATAACAGGCAGCAAGCTGCTGGCGCGCCTGCCGTTCGGCGTCGGTCATTGCGGCGGGTTTGATGGCGGTTGCCATGGCGATCCTCCTTCATTTTATGGGGCGGATTATCGGTCAACATGGCCGCGCTGTCGAGCGTTGCGGCTTTAGGGTTGAATTTGGCAGGAGGCGCTGTTAGGGCGCGCCCCATACGACGCAGGGCGACCTGCGGCGACTCATGCACTTTATTTTCGGCCGACCTGTCGGGAAACATGATTTTTCCGATGGTCCGACCGTCATTGACTGGAGACCGACTGGCTTATGCAAATCATCGTTCGCGACAATAATGTCGATCAGGCCCTGCGCGCACTCAAGAAGAAGTTGCAGCGCGAAGGCGTGTATCGCGAGATGAAGTTGCGCCGCCATTACGAAAAGCCGTCGGAAAAGCGCGCCCGTGAAAAGGCGGCGGCTGTCCGTCGTGCGCGCAAGCTGGAGCGCAAGCGCGCCGAGCGCGACGGGGCGAAGTAGGCTCCGTTCGCCCGCGACAGGTCGTTGCGGGCAAGGCTTTTCCTGATTTGCTGAAGGGCGCTCTGCCATGTCGATTACGGCTGTTCCGCTTCGTCCCATTGCCAAGGGGTCGCTGACCCGCCTGTGGATCGGCATTGCCGCCGTCACGCTGGCGGCGGGCGGGCTTGCCTGGGCGGGGCAGCAGGGCGTTGCGCATACGCCTGGAGCCTTTCTGGCGACCAATGCAGGCGACGAAGGCGTGCTGACGACCGCGAGCGGGCTTCAATATAAGATCATCGAGCCGGGCACCGGTCCCAACCCGACCACCACCGACGTGGCGCTGGTGGGGTATAAGGGCAGCTTGCTGGACGGCACGACCTTCGATGAGAACCCGCAGACCGCGATGCCGATCGACGGCGTGGTGCCCGGCTTCTCCGAAGGGCTGCAACTGATGAAGAAGGGGTCCAAATACCGCTTCTGGATTCCGCCGCAGCTTGGCTATGGCGACCAGGCGGCAGGGCCGATCCCGGCGGGGTCCATCCTGATATTCGACGTGACGCTGCACGACTTCAAGTCAAAGGCGGACATCATGCGGATGCAGCAGATGATGCAGCAGCAGGGCGGCGGCGCACCGCCGATGCCGGGCAACTGATTCGGCCAGCATGACCGAACGAAGAAGGGGCCAGCCAGTCGGCCCCTTTTTTGTGTCTGGCGTAGTTCCTCTCCGGAACGGGGAGGGGGACCGCCCGCAGGGTGGTGGAGGGGGCGTGAGGCTGGGTGCCGCTATGCGCGGGAGTGCGGCGCTTGGGGCAAGCCCCCTCCGTCTGGCCTGCGGCCATCCACCTCCCCGTGCCGCGGAGGAGTTGAGGCTGTCCCCTCCAGCGCCTTCGACCGTTCCTCCAGCCATACCTTGATCATCGCGACGATCGGGTCGGCCAGGAACAGGCCCATGATGCCGAACAGCGCGCCGAACAAGATCTGGGCCGCCAGCACGAGCGCGGGGGCGAGGTCGGTCGCGCGCTTGGCGACCATCGGTACGATCAGATAGCCATCGACGATCTGCACCGCCAGATAGACGAAAAAGGCGTAGAGACCGGTATCGGTCCCCGCCGAAAAGCCGACCAGGATGATCAATATGCCTGATATAATCGAGCCGATATTGGGCAGGAAGGCGAACAGGCCGGTCAATATGCCCAGCAGCCCCGCCATCGGCACGCCACCCGCCCACAGCAGCGCCCAGGTGCCCACGCCCTCCACCGCCATGCCGATGAGCCGCCCGGCCATCAACCGCCGCAGCGTCCAGCCCATCTTGTCGGCGATGGTGTAGAAGGACGCGCGTTTTTCCATCGGCAGCATCCAGGCGACGCCGCGTTCGTACAGCTTGGGTTCGATCGCGATGAAAATGGCGAGGACCAGCACCATGACCCCGCTGGTGATCGCGCCGACCGCCGTGCCGACCGCTGCGGTCACCCGGCCCATAGAACTCATCGCCTGGCTGGCGAGGCTCTTGAAATCCTCCGGTGTGGCGGTGATGCCCAATTGCTGCATCCAGCCGCCGATGCGCGTCACCTGCGCCTCCACGATGGTGCGCATCGCCTGCGCCTGCGCGGTCAGGCTCGCGCCGGTGAGGTAGAAAGTATAGGCCATGAAGGCGACCGCGCCGACCAATATGATCGCCAGCCGCCAGCCGCGCCCGATCGGCGCGACCCGGCCCAGCAGGCGCGCGCCGCCGTCCATCATCGTCGCCAGCACCAGCGCCCCCATGATCAGCAGGATCGGCTGGGCCAGCAGCAGCAGCAGGCCGATGCCGATGGCCAGCGCGAACCAGACCCCGGCGCGCTTCAGTTCATGCTGGACGAGGGGACTGCGAAACTCGGTCGGGCCGGGTTCCTCGACATGCTGCTGTGTGTCGCTCAACCTGCACCCCCGTCACAACTTATTGCGCGGGTGTAACGCTCGCCGGGCGCAGGCTGTTCCCGGCGCGGTCGCTGCGCAGCGACCGGACCCAGCTCAACGGGTTCCAGGTCGCGTCGCCATCCAGCGAGAAGGTCAGGAATTCGGCGCGGCCGCCGATCGCTTCCCAGGGCACGGGGCCGCCTAGGCCGTTTTCCTCCAGTGGCGCGCGGCTGTCGGCGCTGTTGTCGCGATTGTCGCCCATCAGGAAGACGTGGCGCGCGGGCACGCGCACCGGGCCGTACCAGTCGAGTTGGCTCGGTCCCATGTCGATCGTCATATAGGTTTTGCCGTTGGGCAAAATCTCCTGCCGCATCGGCAATTCGCAGGTTTCGCGGCCCTGCCGGTCGGCGATCAGCGCGCCGGGGAACTGGGTCGGCGGGCAGGGGGCGTTGGCATCGACGCGGATGAGGATCGGTTGCATCGCGCGCTGTTTGATCGGCGCGCCGTTCAGGATCACCTGACCGCCGCGCACTTCTATGATGTCGCCGGGCAGGCCGATCACCCGCTTGATATAATCCTCCCGCCGGTGCGCGGGCGATACGATGACGATGTCGCCGCGTTCGGGGATGCGGCCGAAGATGCGGCCGGGGATGAAATTCAGCGGGTGAAAGCTGGGCGAGACATAGGACCAGCCATAGGGAAATTTGCTGACGACCAGCCGGTCGCCCTTCAGCAGCACCGGCATCATCGATTCGGACGGGATATAGAAAGGCTTGGCGACGAAGCTGTGGAAGGCCAGCACCGCCAGGATCAGCAGGCTGATGCTCTTTACCTCATGCCACCAGTTGACCGATGGTGGCGATGGCGCGCCACTATCTTGTGCAGCATCATGTGCCGTGTCGGCGGTGGGCATGTCTTCGGTCAGGTCGGCTGCGCTCATATCGGGGTCGCTCGCTGGAGGGTCCGCCTTCATAGCGGCAAAGCCTCGATAATGACAAAAGCCTGCGCCCAGGGGTGATCGTCGGTCAGGGTCAGGTGGACGACGGGCTTGTGCCCCGCCGGGATCAGGGCGTCGAGACGCTCCAGCGCGCCGCCGGTCAGCGCCAGCGTCGGCGCGCCGGAGGGGGCATTGACCACGCCGATATCCTTCATGAACACGCCGCGTTTGAAGCCGGTGCCCACCGCCTTGGAAAAAGCCTCCTTGGCGGCGAAGCGCTTGGCCAGCGTGCCTGCCTTGGTGAAGGGGCGGCGGTTGGCCTTGGCCTGCTCGATGTCGGTAAAGACGCGCTGCTCGAAGCGCGCGCCGAAACGATCGAGCGAGTTCTGGATACGCTCTATGTTGCAGAGGTCGGAGCCGAGGCCGATGATCACAGCACGTCGCCCCGGCGCAGGCCGGGGCCGCCAACGTCTGCGTGATAACCCATCGCCATATAGCACAGCCTAACCGGGCGGCCCTGGCCTGCGCCGGGGCGACGGAGGGGGGCATCGCTCACCGCGCCAGATCCATCTGCCGCCGCATTTCGCGGATGCTGGCTTCCAGCCCGCCGAAGATCGCTTCGCCGATCAGGAAATGGCCGATATTGAGTTCGGCGACCTGCGGGATCGCGGCGATCGGCGCGACATTGTCGAAGGTGAGACCATGGCCGGCATGGGGTTCGATGCCGTTCTTCGCGGCGAGCGCGGCCGCGTCGGCGATGCGGCGCAGTTCGGCGGCGCGGTCCTCGCCCGTCACATGCGCATAACGGCCGGTGTGGAATTCGACCACCGGGGCCTTGAGCCTAATCGCGGCCTCGATCTGCGCGGGGTCGGCCTCGATGAACAGGCTCACGCGGATGCCTGCCCCGCTCAATGCCGTGACGATCGGTGCCAGCGCATCAAACTGCCCGGCGGCGTCCAGCCCGCCCTCGGTCGTGCGCTCCTCGCGCTTTTCCGGCACGATGCAGGCGGCATGGGGCCGATATTTTAGCGCGATCTCCAGCATTTCCCGCGTCGCCGCCATCTCCAGATTGAGCGGCACGGTGAGCGCGGCCATCAGCGGGGCGATATCCTCGTCGCGAATATGCCGTCGGTCCTCGCGCAGATGCGCGGTGATGCCGTCCGCACCTGCCTTGACCGCCAGCAGCGCCGCCTTGACCGGATCGGGATGCTCGCCGCCGCGTGCGTTGCGGATCGTCGCCACATGGTCGATATTGACGCCCAGGCGCAGCGGGATGGTCATTTTGGGCGTCAGGCTTTCCGGCTGCCCGGCTTGATCGCCGGGATCGCCGCCAGTTCGGGCGGCAGCGCATCAGCGTCATAAACCGGGAAATTGATGCTGACGAGGGGGTAGAAGGGAACGCCCAGCTCCACCTCGCCTGCCGAACGATCGACCAGCGCCGCTTCGGCGATGACGATGCCGCCTGCTTCCGCGACCGCCTCGATCGCCTGGCGCGACGACAGGCCGGTGGTGACGACATCCTCGACCATCAGCACCTTCTGCCCCGGCTGGAGCGCGAAACCGCGGCGCAGCTCGAACACGCCCTCGGGCCGTTCCAGGAACAGTGCGTCCTTTTCCAGCGCGCGACCGATTTCATGGCCGATGATCAGGCCGCCCATCGCGGGCGACACGACGACGTCGATCTCGCTCCGCAACTCGCGCGGCAGCTTCTGTACCGCCGCGCGGGCTAGCCTGCCGGCGCGGTCGGCGTTCATCAACACCCGCGCGCATTGCAGATAATTGGCGCTGCGGCGTCCCGAAGACAGGATGAAATGCCCCTCCAGAAGGGCACCTGCGGCCCTGAATTCCGCCAAAATTTCCTCGTCGGTCATGCCGCTCTTTTCCCTGAACCGCGCCCGTGTGCGCGGGGTGCGAAATAGGCGGCGCGCGCAGCCGTTGCAACAGCGAAGAAAATCTGCTCCTGCATGCTTGAGGCATTGAAAATCCATGCCTATAAGCCGCGGCAGACCGACCGGGCGGGGGGAAGGGCGCAACAGCGCCGCCTTCGTGATTGCGGTGCCAAAGGGTTACGGGGTATCGAGACGCTTATGAAGATGGTGAAATCGCTTGTTCTTGCTGGGTTGCTGGCCATTGCGCCCGCCATGGCGATGAGCAGTCAGGCGCATGCGCAAAGCAATGCTGCAACGGCGGCACCCGTCGATGCAGATCCCCGATCGTCCGATCCCGGCGCACCCGCTGATTCGGCGGACGCCAATGTCGCGAACGTCAGCGCCGCCGCGCCCGCGGCCAAGGTCGCCGCGCCGCCGCGCATGAAGCCGACCGAAGGTATCGGCATGCCGATGCCTGGTGAATATACGCTGCAAAAGCAGTTCACATCGACCGGCCACACCGCGCGCTGGATGCACGACAAGCTGCTGCTGCCGCTGTGCATCGTCATTTCGGTCTTCGTGCTGGCGCTGCTGCTCTATGCGATGGTCAAGTTCCGCCGTTCGGCTAACCCCATCCCGTCGAAGACCGCGCATAACACGCTGATCGAAGTGCTGTGGACGGTGATTCCGGTGGTCATCCTGCTGGTGGTCGCCGTACCCTCGATCGGGCTGCTGGCCGACCAGTATAAGCCCGCGCCCAAGGATGCGCTGACCGTCAAGGTCACCGGATACCAGTGGTATTGGGGCTATGAATATCCCGATGCGGGCATCCCCGAGTTTGTGTCGAACATGCTGACGCCGGAAAAGGCGCTGGAAAATGGCGAACCCTATCAGTTGGCCGCCGACAACCGCCTGGTCCTTCCCGCGGGTCGCCCGATCAAGCTGATCATCACCGGCGCTGATGTGATCCACAGCTTTGCCGTGCCGTCGCTCTGGGTGAAAATGGATGCCGTACCCGGTCGCCTGAACGAGAAGAGCTTCACGATCGAGAAGCCGGGCGTCTATTATGGCCAATGTTCGGAACTGTGCGGCGCGCGCCACGGCTTCATGCCGATCGCGATCGAGGCGCTGCCTCCCGCCCAGTTCGACCAATGGGTTCTCTCGCAGGGCGGTACGCTGCCCGGTGCCAAGCCTGCGGCCACCGCCGCGGCTGCACCGGTCCCCGCCCCCGCCAAGCTTTGATGTAAGGGCGCATAGCCATGACCACGATCACCGCAGACCATCACGCTGATCATGCCCATGATCATCATGACGCCGACCATAAACCCGCTTTCTTCCAGCGTTGGTTCATGTCGACCAACCATAAGGATATCGGCACCCTCTATCTGATCTTCGCGATCATCGCGGGCATCATCGGCGGCGCGATATCGGGCCTGATGCGCGCAGAACTTGCGCATCCGGGTATCCAATATCTCCAGACCTGGGCCAATATGCAGCACAGCCTGATGGGCGTGGAACCGGCAACGCTGGACCAAGCCTATCATCTGTGGAACGCGCTGATCACCGCGCATGGCCTGATCATGGTGTTCTTCATGGTCATGCCCGCGATGATCGGCGGTTTCGGCAACTGGTTCGTGCCGATCATGATCGGCGCGCCGGACATGGCCTTCCCGC
>CAZLSU010000003.1:0-84363 GCA_964562225.1 uncultured Sphingobium sp. | reverse complement strand
CAACTGGCCCCTTTTTAAACCGGTGCCTGGCCCCATTTTATACCGGCGTTGACACGCGCGGCAGCACGCCCGAAATGGCGAAGAAGCAGGTCTGCAGCACGGTGTTGATCCGCTCGTCCAGGCCCGCCTCGCGCGCGACCCGGGAGGCGTCGATCACGAAGAAGCGCAGCTTTTTGTCGACGATCTGGCGCTGGAGCGAGCGCGGCAGATGATGCCAGACGGCCTCCTGCCCATGCGGCGTGTTGAGCAGGAATGTCCCGCCATCGACCGCCAGCCGCAGCACATCGAGGCGGTCGAGAAGGCCGGACTGGTGACAGGCTATGAAGTTGGCCGATTCGATCAGATAGCTCGATCCGATCGGATGCTTTCCGAACCGCAGGTGCGAGATCGTCTGCGCGCCCGACTTGTGCGAGTCATAGACGAAATAGCCCTGAGCATAGCTGTTGGCATCCTCGGCGAGGATCTTGACGCTGTCCTTGTTGGCGCCGACCGTGCCATCGGCGCCGAGCCCGAAGAACAGGGCCCGCACGACATCCTCGCGCTCGAGCGAGAAATCCGGATCGACCGCAAGACTGGTCTGCGCGATGTCGTCCTCGATGCCGACGGTGAAGCCGTGCTTGGGATTGGCGCTTTTCAGTTCGTCGAACACGGCCTTCGCCTGCGCCGGACTGAAGTTCTTCGATCCCAGACCATAGCGTCCGCCGATCACCCGCGGCATGGCCGCGCGCGTACCGCTTGCGACCGCCTGGGCCAGCGTCGCGACAACGTCCTGGTAGAGCGGCTCGCCCGATGCGCCCGGTTCCTTGGTCTGCTCGATCACCGCGATCGCGCGGCAGGTCTCGGGCAGGGCCTGCAGGAACTGCTCGGTCGCGAACGGGCGGTACAGCCGCACCTGCAACACACCGACGGACTCGCCCCGGGCTTCAAGGAACGCCGCCGTCTCGCACGCAGTCGCCACGCTCGAGCCCATCAGCACGATCACGCGATCGGCGTCGCTCGGCCCGGTATATTCGAACAGATGGTAGGCCCGGCCGGTCAGCGCGGCGAAGCGGTCCATTGTCGCCTGCACGATCGCGGGCAGACAGGCGTAATAGGGGTTCACCGTCTCGCGCGCCTGGAAGAAGGTGTCCGGATTATGCGCCGTGCCGCGCACGACGGGATGCTCCGGTGTCAGCGCCCGGGCCCGGTGCGCGCGAACGAGATCCTGGTCGATCATCGCGCGGATCTGGATATCCGAGAGCAGGCTGATCTTGTTGAGCTCGTGCGAGGTTCGAAAGCCGTCGAAGAAGTGCAGGAACGGTATGCGGGCCTCGAGCGTCGCCGCCTGCGCGATCAGCGCTGCGTCATGGGCCTCCTGCACTGAGGCGGACGACAGTAGGGCAAAGCCGGTCGTCCGCACCGCCATGACATCGGAATGATCGCCGAAGATCGAGAGGGCCTGCGTCGCGATCGCCCGGGCGGCGACATGGAACACGGTCGAGGTCAGCTCGCCGGCGATCTTGAACATGTTGGGCAGCATCAGCAGCAACCCCTGCGATGCCGTGAAAGTCGTCGTGAGCGCACCGGACTGCAACGCTCCATGGACCGCGCCTGCGGCGCCGCCTTCGCTCTGCATTTCCTGCACGACCGGCACATTACCCCAGATGTTGGTCAGTCCCCCGGCGGACCATTCATCGGCCAGCTCGGCCATCGTCGAGGATGGCGTGATCGGGTAGATCGCGCACACCTCGTTGATCCGGTAGGCGACATGGGCAACCGCGGTGTTGCCGTCCATGATCTCGGTACGGGGCATGTCGGGCTGCATCATGCCTTCCTTCAGCTCGCCGCCGGTTCGGGGATCATCTCGATCGCATGGCAGGGGCAGCTCTCGTAGCAGACGCCGCATCCGGTGCAGCGATCGTAGAGGAGCCGGTAGCGCAGCCCGGGACCGAGCTTCTCGATCGCCTGCTCGGGGCAGGCCGCATAGCATTGGTCGCATTCGAAACAATTGCCGCAGGACAGGCAACGCTGCGCTTCGTAACGAGCGTCCGCTTCGCCCAGCCCGGCCACCACTTCCTCGAATCCGGCGGACCGCGTCGCGGCCGGCAATGTGGCCTGCGCGCGTTGCTCGGCGTCGCTGTAGATCGGCAGATGCAGCATCTCGAAGCCGACGACGGGGCGCAGCTGCGCGGGCCGCGCGTCCTCGCCGCGCAGCCAGCCATCGATGGCGCGCGCCGCCTTCTTGCCGTGCCCGACGGCGGCGGTGATGGTGCGCTCGCTCGGCACCATGTCGCCGCCCGCGAAAATGCCGGGATGGCCGGTCATCATGTTCGGGGCGACGACGACGGTGCCGTCCGCCGCTACCTCGATACCGGGGATCTTCGCGAGGAAACCACTTTCGGCCTGCTGCCCCAGCGCCAGCACGAGCGTGTCCGCCGTCAGCGTTTCGATTTCGCCGGTACCGCGTGGCGTGCCGTCGACCCCCAGCTCCATGACCTCGACCGTCAGGCTCGGGCCGGCGATGTCCCTGATGCTGGTCAGCCACCGGATCTTCACGCCCTCCTGGAGTGCCTCCTCGGCCTCGAACGCGTGGGCCGCCATATGCGCCCGGTCGCGATGATAGATGATCAGCGCTTCGTCGGCGCCCAGGCGCCTGGCGGTACGGGCGGCATCCATCGCCGTGTTGCCGCCGCCATAGATGGCCACCCGCCGCCCCAGTTTCGGGTGTTCGCCGGCCCCGACCCCGCGCAGCAGGCTGACCGCGTCGAGGACATGCGCGGCGTCGCGCGCGGGAATGTCGACATGCCTGGAGGCATGCGCTCCAATCGCGACGAACGCGGCGTCGAAGCCGCCAGCATCCTTCTCCGCGAGCAGATCCTCGACCTTGTGATCGAGGACGATGCTGACGCCCATCGCCTCGATCCGCTGCACCTCGCGCATCAGCTCCTCGCGCGGTAGCCGGTAGGCCGGGATGCCGAAATGCATCATCCCGCCCGGCAACGGGCCAGCATCCCGGATTTCCACCGTGTGACCCAGCCGCGCCAGATGATAGGCGGCGGAAAGACCGCTCGGTCCCGCCCCGACGATCAGCACGCGCTTGCCGGAGGGGGTTGCCTCGACAGGCAGACGCCAGCCTTCGCGGGCCGCCTCGTCGCCGAGGAAGCGCTCGACTGCGTGGATCGAGACCGCGCTGTCGATGTCCTTGCGATTACAGCTCACCTCGCACGGGTGATAGCAGACCCGCCCGTGAATGGCCGGCAAGGGATTATCCTGCACCAGCGTCAGCCAGGCCTCACGGTAGCGACCCGCCCGGGCATGGGCGAGCCAGGCCTGGATGTCCTCGCCTGCCGGGCACGCATGATTGCAAGGCGGTAGAAGATCAAGATAGAGCGGATGGCGCGTGCGCACCGGACCAGTGCCCGGCTGGGCAACCAGATCGATGAGGGGTGTGAAATCGCTCATCATCGCGGTCCTGCCGGGCATATCGGCCGAGCCATCGGCTTCGCGCGGTGGCCCCTTTGTCCGAGAAGACGCTCATTGGACGATGACACGATACCGGCCGCTGGACAGCTGGGCAGACACATGGTGCGCATCGCATCATGTGAGCGTGAATCTGCTGCCTGACGACCGGCGGGAGCCACGCCGTCAGGCGGCAGGCTGCGTGTTGGCCGACGCCGCGTTCCTGGCCGCGCCGGCGAGCAGCTTCGCGGGATTCCAGGCATCAGCCATGGAGCGCTGCCAAGCTTCCCACGCGCTGGCGAGCGTCCGGGTCGTTCGCTCCCGGCTCTTGTTCACGGAGGCAAGAACGCCTTCGCCGAGATTGCCCGGAGCGATCAGCGAAAAAGGCAAAAATCCGGCCTTGCCATTGGTCTCAGCCGGTTTGCCGACATGCGTGAACGCCTTCCCCGCAAGATCCATCCAATCTTCTCCGGCCTGGCGGGCTGTCTCGACCATGCTTGTCGCGAGGCGGACATTAGCCTCGGAAGTCGCGGTCAGTTGATCGAGGGGATAGGTCATCGAGTCTTCTCCTGCGGTGCGAATTCAAGGGGAAGCATGCGTTGTGGCGAAACGCAGAACCGACATGCATTGGGAATGCTACGTAGGCCGGTTTGGGAAGTTTGCCGACAGCGGCACGGGCTGCGGGACGCGCGGCGGTAACACTATCGGCTGCCTGCGTGAACGCCGAACGCGAGAGAGTGAATCTCCGCACAAAGCAACGCTCGTTGAGATTTTGCACCGATGTGGATGTGAAAGTACGCGGAAATGGAGTCCGAAATGCGAACTCTCGGCATATGTGAGCGCCCATTGGGTCGGGCCATGCTATGATCTGTCAGACGACTCGGACAGGTCCGGGCAGCGTTCCGAAGGAACAGCGGCCATGAAGGAATTTGTTACCCAGACCAATATCGAGCGGTTCGAGAATCTGCTCGCGAGCGAAACCGACGCCTGCAAGGCGACGACTCTTCGCGGACTGCTGGCAGTCGAAAAGGCGAAGGCTGTCGCGGCCCGGCGGAGCGAGCCGGGGGACATTCGAGTGATATCGGCGGTCCCCGTAATCTGAATCTAATGGAAAACTTCACCTCCCGCGAGGTGCGGCGTGTGGGGCGACCGGCGGCGCGGCCGGCCGCTGGACCGGCGATGGTTGGCGCATGTCTGCGAATGTCCTGCGCAAGCCTCCGGGGCTGATGCGATCCTCCATCCAGCCGCGGCGCACGTCAGAGCCTCAACGCGGCCACGAGAATGGGATGGCCGTTTCACCCTCCCTGTCTCCACTCGCGCCGAAACGACGCTCGAAGATGATGCCGCGCCCGACACCATCAATCGCGACGACGGTGCTGCACCGCGTCCCGTAAACCGGATCGCGGATAAAAATCGGCGAAAGAGGTGGCTCCTGCACCACGTCAGATGGGCCGACCGGCCAATCGGACGGTTCCGTAAGGGTCTCTTCCATTAGTCCGTCCAGAAGACTCTCGGGGTGCTGCGCGCCGGCGCCGATCCAGTCGCGAAGAACGGCCTTGAGGCGAACAGTCTTGGGCCAGGGCTCGTCCAGCCCGCCGTTGGACAGACCATAGACCTGCGGCGGCAGGATGTGCCGCGTGGGACCGGGCCTGTTGGACCAGAATTCGGCCTGGCCGGGCTGGACCACGATGAGGTTGAACGGATTGAAATCCACGAGGTCCGCGTCGGCTGGTTCGGCATATCGCCCCTCCCCCGCCAACAGATCCTTCAATAGAAGACCGCGGGACGGTCGGCCTGGCTCCGACGGCCCGAAGCCTCGCAGGTTCGTGACCACGGCAAACCGTCCCTGCTCCGAGGCGCCGAGCCATGTGCCGCCCGATAGCAGATCCCTGCCCGCAAGCACATGATCGGGCTCGTCCCATCGTCGTAACGGTTCTGCAGGGCGCGCGTGAAACTCGTCACGGTTGCCGGCAACGACGAGGCGCCAATTCGGGTGCGCGCACCACGCCAATGCTAAGACGCACATATCCGCTCGCCGACGGCTGCCGGATCAATCGAAACGCTGTCCAACGAGATGGCGTTCCGTTTCCGACACGCAAGAGCGGGCGGTCTCGGGACTTTAAGTTGCCGCTCGCCGTTTCGGCCGACAACCTGATCAGGCCCGGCAACACCTATCATCATCTGTTTCCTCCCGTTTGTCGCCATAGCCGTTTCGCAGGGCTGTCACGCGTGTGCCGCCCACAATGCGCGCGCCGATGTGCGGCGAATAGATCTGCTCGCCGGGCAACGCGTCATTGCTTGCCCAAACGAAGCGTATCGTGCTCAGGGACCGTCAGAACGGCCGCTCAGCATCATCGCTGATAGCTTCAGCCGCCGCGAGTGTCTTCGCGCACGTGCAGCGGACGCCCACTAAGGGATCATTGTCGCGGCCGTCAGGCTGTCGTCAGTAAGCGGCCCTATCGATTGGGCAAAGGAGATGTCGATGCTCGTGGTAAACCCCGCTGGTGGCAATACATTCAAGGTCTGGGACGCGCCGCTCAGGCTGTTTCACTGGCTGCTCGTCGCTGCGATAACAGCGGCCTTCCTATCCTCGGAAGGTGACAGTCCGATCGCCGCCTGGCACATGGCGGCCGGCTGGGTCGCGGCCGTGCTCCTTGCGTTTCGCCTGATCTGGGGATTTGTCGGAGGCGAGCATGCGCGGTTCGTGAATTTCATCCGGCCTTCGGGTATCGTGGCGCATATCCGTGGCCTCGTGACCGGCCATCCGGAGCGCACGGTCGGGCATAATCCGCTTGGCGCGCTTGCTGTGCTTGCCCTGTTCGCGGCGGTCGGCGCAGTCCTGTGGACCGGCATCCAGGTCGATGCGGGCAAAGCGGACGAAGACATCCACGAAGCGCTCGCCTACGGCATGCTGGCGCTGGTCGGCATCCATGTCGCCGCCGTTCTCGTGATGTCGCTAGTCACTCGCGACAACCTCGCCAGAGCGATGGTCACGGGTCGCAAGCGCACCGCACTCTACCCGGGCGCGCGGGATGCGCGGGTTCCGGGTTTCATGGCGGTCGTGCTGGGCGGCGTGGTCGTCATCGCGGCGGTGTTCGGCATCACGCGGTTCGATCCCGCCGCCTTCAGCCCGCAGGCGCATGGCGAGGCGGGAGAAGGCCAGGGCGGCGAGTACACAGCCGCCGGGCGCGGCGAAAATCCTGACGGGGATTGAGCGTAGCTCCCGGCGCGGTTTGACCTGGGCTGCCGCAACCTCCATGTCGCTCGTGCCAATATACGCAAAGAACAGGGGCAGAAGCCCTGGAACGGGCTATATTGGAGAGGTCCATTTTTATGCGTGTCCTTGTAGTCGAAGACAATGACCGGCTGGCGAAGCTGGTCGCGGACGGACTCCAGCGCCGGGGCTTTTCGTGCGACGTTGCCGGTTGCCTGGCGGGTGCGGACAGCGCGATGGACAGCGCGGTCTATGACGCCATCGTCCTCGACCTGGGCCTGCCTGACGGCGACGGGATCGACTGGCTGGCCGCGCGGCGGCGATACCGGCAGGTCCCGCCCGCGATCGTCCAGACCGCGCGCGGCGCGCTGGAGGACCGGGTAACGGGACTTGACGCCGGCGCCGACGATTATGTCGTCAAGCCCGTGGAGATCGACGAACTGGCCGCACGCCTTCGCGCATTGCTTCGCCGCCCCGGCCCGCGCACCCAGACCGTGCTGCAAGTCGGGCCGCTACTGTTCGACACCGCTGGGCGGACGGCGCGCCATGACGGCAGGGAGATTGACCTGTCCCGCCGCGAGGCCGACCTGCTGGAACTGCTGATGCGGCGCGCAGGCGCGGTCGTTCGCCGGGAAGCCATCGAAGACGCGCTCTACAATTTCAACGAGCCCGTCACGCCCAATGCGGTGGAAGCGGCGATATCGCGGCTGCGGCGCAAGCTCGAAGATGCCGGCGCGGGTGGAAACCTCCATACCATCCGGGGCGTGGGCTATATGTTGCGGGACAATGGTGCATGACCTATCGGCGGTCCGTTTCCCGACGGCTGGTGCGTGGCCTGGGCTTGGTCGGGCTGGTCGGCACGGTCCTGCTGCTTGCGGCCGTCGCCTTCTTCTATCGGCTGTCGTTCGCAGACCTTGCCGCAGGCGAAGCGACGTCCCGCGCACTCAACGAGATGCTGGATCATGTCGCCCTGCCGGTGGTTATCCTGATGGCGCCGGTCGCGTTCGTCGGTCTCCGGGTCATCAGACAGGCCTTCACCCCGCTGGAAGAGGCGGCGGCGGAGATCGAGGCGGCACGCGGGCATGAGCGCGGCTTCCGGATCGATACCTCGCGAATGCCCTCCGAGGCGTTGCCGTTCACCGATGCGGTCAACGATCTGCTCACCCGGCTCGACGATGCGGCAATGCGTCAGGAGGCCTTCGCCGCCGACGTCGCGCACGAATTGCGCACGCCGCTCGCCGTGCTGTCGCTTGAACTCGACCGGCTCGATCACGCCGAGGCAGGCCGTCTCAAGGGAGATGTCGCGGCCATGCGCCGGCTGATCGACCAACTCATGCTGCTCGCCCAGATCGACGCCGCCACGGCGGCCCAACTGGTGCCGGAAGCCGTTTCGCTGACGGATGTGGCGACCGACGTCGTCAGTTTCATGGCCCCGGGGATCATCGCGACGGGCAAGACCATCGCCCTCGAAACCGGAGAGCAATCGCCGATCGTCCGTGGACGGCGCGAGGCGATCGCGGCGGCCCTGCGCAATCTCATCGAGAATGCTGTGCGCGTGACGCCCGCCGGCGGGGCTGTCCATGTCAGCGTCGGTCCCGGAGCGGCGATCGGTGTTCGAGACGATGGGCCGGGCCTTTCGCCCGATCGCCTGCGCGATCTTGTGCGGCGCCACAGCCGCGCCGACCATGCGAGCAAGGACGGCGCGGGGCTGGGCCTCGCGATCGTCGACCGGATCATGGCGGCGCACGGCGGGATGCTTGCGACCGATTCGGACAGGCGCGAGTTGTCGCTGCGCTTTCCCAGCGCCTGACGTTCCGCTCCCGTCAGGGAGTCGTCAGCTTCGTCCGCTAGGCGAAAGCCATGTTGAACCGCAGCTTCATCCTTGCCGGCGTCGCCGTGATCGCGCTGACGCTTGCCGGCCTGTGGTGGTTGACCACCCGTGCCGGCACGGCGCCGCCCGCCGCTCAGTCCAGCCCCCCTGTGGACTCTGCGAGCGCGGCGCCGGGCCATCTACGCGTCGAGGCCAGGCAGGCGGCGCAACTCGGTATCCGCCTTGCACCCGCCGTTGCGGCGAGCGAAGCGCCGCTCGCGATCGTGCCCGCCCTGATCCAGCCGCCCGCCAATGCGCGCGTGGCTGTGGCCGCAACCTTTCCGGGCGTGGTGATGCGCACCCTGGTCGTCGAAGGCGACACGGTGCGGCGCGGACAGCCACTTGCGGTGATTTCGAGCCGCGAGGTGCTGATGATGGGCGCGGACCTGACGCGCGCGAACGTACGGCTGGGGGCCGCTCGATCGAATGCCGCTCGTCTCTCGCAACTCAGTCGTGAGGGCATCATTGCCGGCGCCCGTGCCGACGAGGCCAGTGCGATCGCCGTGGAAACGAGCGCCGATGTTTCGGAGAAGGCGCGTATCCTGCACATGGTCAACGGCCATGGTGCAAGCGGCAGCTACACGCTGACGGCACCGATCGCCGGCCGCATCACCACGGCCAGGATCCAGACCGGAAATTCGGTGGAGGGCACGAGCGCGCCTTATGTGATCGATGCAGCGAACCGCTACGAAGTGCTTGGCCAGCTGCCCGAGCGGCTGGTTGGGCTGGTCCGTCCGGGCATGTTGGTGCGGATCGATCCGAACATACAGGGCCGCGTCACGGCGGTGGGGTCGACCATCGATCCTGCAACACGCTCGGCCAGCGTGAAGGCCGAGATCGCCGCCGGTCCAGGCATCGTGGCGGGGCGGGCGACCAATCTGCTGATTTCCGGCCCGGCTCCCGCGGGCGCGGTCGGCGTGCCTGCTGCCGCCGTCGCAACGATGAACGGCCGGACTGTCGTCTTCGTCGCCACCAAGGGCGGCTTTGCGGTGCGCGACGTGAAGAGCGGCGGGGCCAATGGAAGCCAGGCCATCCTGCTGTCTGGCGTGAAGCCCGGCGAGCAGGTCGTCATCGCCGGCACGAGCGCGCTCAAAGCGCTCGCCTTGTCGCGGTAACCGGCCAATGCTGCGCTCACTGGTCGCCGCGGCTCTATCCTATCGCGTGCTCGTGCTGGCTCTCGCGCTGACGGTTGCGGGCCTCGGTGCATGGGCCTTCGGGAACCTGCCGGTCGATGCCTATCCCAATATCGCTCAGACGCAGGTCAAGATGATCCTGAAGGCGCCAGGGATGACACCCGAGGAGGTGGAGAGCCGCGTCATCACGCCGATCGAGATGGAGATGCTGGGCATTCCCAACCAGGCGATCCTGCGCTCCACCGCCAAATATGCCATTGCCGACATCACCATCGACTTCACCGACGGCGCCGACATCTACTGGGCCCGTCAGCAGGTTGCCGAGCGCCTGTCGGGCGTGATGGCCGATCTGCCCGCGTCGGTCAGCGGCGGCCTCGCCCCGATTTCGACGCCGCTGTCCGACGTTTACATGTTCACGATCGAAGGGCCGCTCTCGCTCCAGCAGAAGCGCGAACTGCTCGACTGGACGATCCGGCCCGCGCTCAGGACCGTGCCCGGTGTGGCTGACGTGAACGCCTTGGGCGGTTTCGTGCGGACGTTCGAGGTCAGGCCCGATCTGGTGGCGCTTGCCGGCACGGGACTGTCGACCGCAGACATCAGCGCTGCGATCGAAAGCGGCAACCGCAACGACGGTGCCGGCCGCCTGACAAGCGGAGAAGAATCGCTGATCGTCCGCGCGGTCGGCGCGATCCGCACGGTGGAGGATCTCCAGTCGCTGGTGATCGCCAGTCGCGATGGCCGCATCGTCCAGTTGGGCGATGTCGCGACGATCGGGATCGGCAGCCTCACCCGTTACGGCGCCGTCAGCAAGAACGGCAAGGCCGAGGCGGTCGAGGGGCTGGTGATCGCCTTGCGCGGCGCCGATGCGCGGCAAGTGGTCGACGGCGTGCGCGCCAGGCTCGTCGAGGTTGAAAAGACGCTGCCCGCCGACACGCATGTCAACGTCTTCTACGACCGTTCCGATCTGATCGAACGCGCCATAGGCACGGTCGAGGAAGCTCTGCTCGAAGCGACGATCCTCGTGGTCGTGCTGCTCATCCTGTTCCTGGGCGACTGGCGGGCGGCGGCGATCGTCGCCGCGACCCTGCCGATGGCGGCCCTCATCACCTTCCTGTTCATGCGCGGCATGGGGTTGTCGGCGAACCTGATGAGCCTGGGCGGCCTCGCCATCGCCATCGGCATGCTGGTCGACGGCGCGGTGGTGGTGGTCGAGAATATCGTCGAGCGGCTCGGGCGGGCTCATGATGACGACCATCCGCGCCTCAATCATGTCTTCCAGGCGACCAACGAGGTGGTCGTTCCTGTGTCGGCGGGCATCGTCATCATCGCGCTCGTCTTCCTGCCCTTGCTTGCGCTCCAGGGATTGGAGGGCAAGCTGTTCGCGCCCGTCGCGCTGACCATCGTCTTCGCGCTGGCTGGCTCGCTGTTGCTGGCGCTGACGCTGGTTCCGGTGCTGTCCTCCTTCGGCCTGAAGAGCGGCCACCACGGCGATCCCTGGATCATGCGCCGGATCTCGCCGCGTTACCGCGCGCTGCTGGACGCGGCATTCGCCCGCAAGCGACTGGTCTATGGTCTGGCGACGGCGGGGCTGGTGATCGCCGGTATCGCTTATGGTGCGGTCGGCAAGATCTTCATGCCGACCATGGACGAGGGCTCGGTGATCGTGCAGCTCACCAAGCTCCCGTCGATCAGCCTCGACCAATCGGTCAAGGGCGACATGGCGGCGCAGCGCGCGTTGCTGACGGTGCCCGAGGTCGGCGACGTGATCGCCCGCGTCGGCGCCGACGAGATCGGCCTCGATCCGATGGGGCCGAATGAGACCGACAGCTTCGTGCGCTTGAAACCGCAGTCGGAATGGCGCGGCGACAAGGACTTCGTCGTCGGCGAGATGCGCAAGGCTATGGAAGGCATGCCCGGCATCCAGCCCAGCTTCACCCAGCCGATCGAGATGCGCGTGTCCGAGATGCTGACCGGCGCGCGCGGCGATCTCGCGGTCAAGATTTTTGGGCCAGACCTCGCGACGCTCGCTGACCTCGCCGGTCAGGTCCAGCGCACCCTTTCCAGCATAAGCGGGGCGTCGGAAGTGCTGACCGTCGCCAACGACAGTGTCGATTATCTCCAGCTCGACATCGATCGCGCGGCGGCCGGGCGTTTCGGCATGCCGGTGGACCGGATGCAGGATGCACTGCGCGCCCAGGTCGAGGGCATTCACGCGGGCATTGTCGCGGAAGGTCAGAAGCGCGTTCCGATCATGATCCGCGGCGACGAAAGCCTGCGCTCGGACCCAACGCGCTTCGCCGACCTGCAACTGCGCACGCCCGAAGGCATTCTCGCTCGCGTCAGCGACATGGCGCGGGTCGAGCAGACCCAGGGGCCGGTGAAGCTCGACCATGAGAACGGCTCGCGCTTCGCGCTGGTGCAGGCGTTCGTCTCGGGCCGCGACCTGGTGGGTTATGTCGACGAAGCCAGGGCGGCGGTAGCGGCAAAAGTCAAGCTGCCGGCTGGATATCGCATCGTCTGGGGCGGCCAGTTCGAGAACCAGCAGCGCGCCTCGGCCCGGCTGATGCTCGTCATCCCGGTGGCGCTGCTGCTGATCTTTTTCGTGCTGCTAGCGACGCTCCGGTCGCTGCGCGCCTCGATCGTCATCCTGCTTAACATCCCGTTCGCGATGGTGGGCGGCATCGTCTCGCTTTGGGCGTCGGGGGAATATCTCTCGGTGCCGGCCTCGGTCGGGTTCATCGCGCTGCTGGGGATAGCGGTGCTGAACGGTCTCGTGCTGGTCGCCTATTTCCGGCAGCTTCGCACCGAAGGGCGCAGCATGACAGAATCCGTCCGTCTGGGCGCGGAGCGCAGGTTGCGCCCGGTGCTGATGACGGCGAGCATCACCGCCTTCGGCCTCGTCCCGCTGCTGTTCGCCAGCGGCCCAGGCTCGGAAATCCAGCGCCCGCTCGCCATCGTCGTCATCGGCGGGCTCATCACCTCGACGCTGCTGACGCTGGTCCTCCTGCCCATCCTGTTCGAGCGCTTTGGTGAAAGTGCCAGGGAAACCGAAAATGCCTGACCTGCTCCTGACCTTTCACTGCGCGACCCGCGATGTCGAAACCGTCGTGGCGGCGATCCGCGCGGCATCACAGGCGCCGATCCACATCCACGATATCGCGGTGCGCGGCCGGGATTTCAGCGACGCACGCACCGCCGAGCGCGTGATGGGCAATCTTGATCGAAGTGCGATCGAGCTGATCGTAGCGGACGATGCGATGACCGAACTGGTTCGGGCCGTGGCCGAATCCAGGCGCGACCTGCCGGTTCGCTGGCGCGCCGTTCCGGTCGTGGCGCGGGGCAGGCTCGCATGAGGCCGTTCATTCTCGTCCTCGCCATGCTCTCGCTGCTGGCGCCTGGCATGCTCCATGCCCAGCGCGCGGACCTCCCGCCGGTCGAGAAGGTCAACGAAGCGCTCGACAACCATCCGACCGTCATGGCCGCCGCCGCCAGGGTTGAAGTCGCCCGTGCGCGCGGGGACATGCTGTATAAGGGCACCCATGAAGCGGTTATCGCGGGCAGCTATATTCGCCGCAGCGTTGACCGCGAAGGCGGCTATGACGAGTTTGATGCAACCCTCTCCCGTCCCTTCCGTCTCCCCGGCAAGGCGGCGCTCGACCGCGAGTCAGGCGCGCTGGGCGTCGAGGTTGCGGAGAACCAGATGGAGGATGCGCGCCATCAGGCGGCGTTGGTCCTGACCGGGCTCTGGCATGACTGGCTGACCGCCGGCAGCCATTATCGCAACGACCTCGACACGGTGCGCTCGCTGGAAGCGGCCCTGACCGCCTTGCGTCGCCGCGTCCAGCTACGAGATGCCTCGGCGCTCGATCTCGACCAGGCTTCCGCCGCACTGGCGCAGGCGCAGGCCCAGGCCGCTGCATCTCTCTCCGCACGCGAGCAGGCGCGCGTGATCCTGGTCGCGACTTTTCCAGAGATACCGCTTCCTCCCGAGCCAGCCGAACTCGCCTTGCCCGAACTGCCGCCACAGAAACTCGAAACCATGCGGACGCTGGTGATCGAGCGCAGTCACGAGATCCGCGCCGCCGACCGCGAGGCGCAGCGGTTGGCCGTCGTTGCGCGACGGGTTCGAGCGGATCGGATCGCCGATCCCTCTTTCGGTGTCCGCCTGTTCAGTGAGCGTAGCGGCATGGAGCGGGGCGCGGGCGTGGTGGCGTCCATCCCGCTGGGAGGCGGCTACCGCCGGGCAGCCGCCTCCCAGGCGTCGGCGGAGGCAAACGCCGCCCGTCTCGAACTCGCCAATATCCAGCGATCGGTCGCGGCTATCGCCGACGCCGACCTGTCGAATGCGCGCACCCGGCTGGAAGCGTGGCGAAGCGCGCAGGCATCGGCGCAGAGCGCTTCCGACGCCGCCGGGCGGACGGAGCGCGGCTATCAACTGGGCCAAATCGATCTGGTCGACCTGCTCTATGCCCGCCGCCAGGCGAACGACGCTCGCCAATCCGAGATCGATGCGCGATCGGAAGCCTCGCGGGCGCTGCTGAAATTGCAGATCGATTCCCATAGCATCTGGGTTCCCGATGGCGACCATGATTGAGAACGGCTTTGTGCACGGGCGCGAAGCCAGGCCCTCTGGTTCAGCTTCTTGGCGGCACAAGAGATGAAATGTGCAGGGAAGCCGAGTCCGGACCTCACCGACGGCGGCGTACCGCGAACGCTTGGTCGCTTGACTAAAGCTTGGCCGCGTAGATCATTCGGCCCGGGCCGAGCCGGCCGAGAATTTGGGCTATATCGGCCTGTGCAACAGCAAAGCACCCCTGGCTTCGCCCGAGCTTGCCGGTGGCACGAACTATATCATCCGATACGTAGGATGCCGCATGGATGACAATGGCGCGCGCCTCGGCGTTGCTGTTCTCAGGGTCAAGGCCGATCAGGCGCTGCGAGCGACCATGCTTGCCTGAATAGCCGTTGCCGACCAGATAAGCGCCCGCTGAAGACGCCGCCGAGCCCGGTGAATTCGAGAAGCGCTCGACCCAACCGCTATGATCCGGATCGGATCCGCGCCCGTGCGCGACCAGCAGACTTTGGCTTCGCCCGCTCATCACATCGACGAGGTGGAACCGGGGAATGCGCGACGCCTGGCTGAAATCCACGATACCGATCACGTCGCGATGCTTTATCGTCGCGCGGTGGCGGTCCAGCGCACTCAATGCGCGTTGAAGCAAGGCCGGGCGCGGAGGAACTGGTCCTGGCAGGGCGGCAAGCCCGTTCGTCTGTTGTAACATGCCCAAAGCAGCGGCACCGCCACCCAGAAGCAGATGGCGCCTGGAAATGAATGTCACGCTTGTCTTGAACCACTATCTGTTTGCTGATCAAGACCATGATAAGCATGATATGAGCCACTTCACAGATAAGTACTAAACCTTACGAGAATCGGGAAGATTGCCGGGCGGGCTGGTTCGAGACGATCGCCTAGACCGATGCGGACGCCGCCTGAGTACCGAGCGCATCATCATAAGACCGGGCAGAAGCGGCAGCCACAATGTCAGGATCCTCAGCAGCATGGTGGCGGCAAAGGCATTCTCGATCGGCACACCCAGGAGACCGAGCGTTGCGGTCGACGTCGCCTCGAAGCTGCCGAGGCCCAGCGGGATCGGGCCCAGCGTCACGACGATCGAAGCCATGATCAGCGCAATGAACGCAGTTCCGAAACCGGCGGGCCCTCCCAGTGCGTCAAGGCAGGCCCAGAGCGTCGCGGCGTCGGCAAGGAAGACCAACGCATTGAAGCCTGTCACGCGAAGCAAAAGCGGGCGGTCGCCGATCAGATGGGCCGGGGCCTGACCGACGATCCCGAGCAGGTTGCGGACCACGCCCACCCGTTCGAGCCGGGGCGACAAGGGCTGACTCCCGCGATGTCTGAGCCAGAGCGCGAGCGACGGAATGGCGAGCGCCACCAGCAGAAACGTGGTTACCACACCGGCCATCAGCGGCGTCGCCTTGTCATGGAGCCATAGCAGGACCAACATGGCGACCGCGAAGAAAGCGAAGGCGGCATAATATCCTGTCATCGAGACGAGCAGCGCCGCCACCGCCGTCCCGCGCGGCACGCGCAACCGCACGAGTTGGTCGACGAGAAGAACATTGCCCCCCATTCCCGCGCTTGGCACCGCTTGGTCCGCGAATAATTTGGTGAGCGCGATGCGCATCAACGAGGAAAGCGGCTGTGATGTGCCGGCGCTACGCAGCACCGCCGCCCAGCCCGCCGCCACGCTGGCATAGGTCGAAAGCTGGAACAGGACGGCAAGAGCCAACCAGAAGAGATTGGCGCGAGCGACCAGCCGGCCGAAGTTCTCTATCTCGCCGAAATGCAGCACCGCCCCGACCAGCGCCGCCACAAGGATGATGCCGAGAAACCAGGACCGCCATGCGCCCGACGGCTTTGTTGCGGTCGCCTCGTCAGCTTTCGAGGACATAGCTGCCCGGCGCGTTCCCGAGCGCCCCGGCGTTCACGCCGGAACCGCCGAGCGGCGGCGGTACGCTTGGAGGGCTTGAATGCAGATCGAGCCAGACGGCCCATGCCGGCCACCACGAACCTGCGTCTGACGATGTCCGGGCCAGCCAGGTTTCAGGATCGATGCCGTCCGCGTCTGCCGGCCGTGCGAGCAACCGATAGGATCGATCCGGATGACCGGGTTCGGATACAATTCCGCCGTCATGGCCGCCGGTGGTGAGCAGGAATGTCACCTCCGTGCCCATCAGCCGATGGATCTTGTAGACGGAGCGCCAGGGCGCGACATAGTCGCTTTCGGCGCCGACCGCGAAAACCGGTACATGGATATTTTCGAGGGGGATCGGTCGACCATCGACCTCATACCGTCCCTCGGCCAAATCGTTAGCAAGAGCCAGGGAGTGAAGATACTGGCTATGCGCTGCAAATGGCAGGCGCGTGGCGTCGCTGTGCCAGGCTTGCAGGTCGCTCATCGGGCCGCGTGCGCCCATGAGATAGTCGCGGACAAAATAGGGCCAGACAAGTTCGTTCGAGCGCAGCGCCTGGAAAGCGCCGCTCATCTGCGCGCTGTCGAGATAACCCCGTGCGTGCGCCATCGTCTCGAGAAAATCCAGCTGCGCCGCATCGATGAACAAGCTGACCTCGCCCGGTTCGCTGAAATCGGTTTGCGCCGCGAACAGCGTCATCGACGCAAGACGATCGTCGCCATCGCGCGCCATCGCCGCCGCCGCGATCGCGAGCAAGGTCCCGCCGAGGCAATAGCCTGTCGCGTGAATATTGTTCGCGCCGGTGATCGCGGTGATCACGTCGAGCGACGCCATGATTCCCAGCCGACGATAATCCTCCAGGTCGAGCGCGCGGCCGCCTTCGCCGACATTGCGCCAGGAGATCATGAACACTGTGTGCCCCTGCCCCACGAGCCAGCGCACCAGAGAATTTTCGGGCGACAGGTCGAGAACATAATATTTGAGGATCCATGCCGGAACGATCAGCAACGGTTCCGGACGGACGGCCTGCGTCGTCGGCACATATTGGATGAGCTCGATCAGATCGTTCCGATAAACCACCTTGCCCGGCGTGATCGCCACGTCGGCGCCAGGACGATAGAATTCGGCGCCGGCCGGCCGCTCCCCCGCAAGCGAGCGGAGCCAGTCCTGGATCAGAGTTGCCGCACCATCGATCAGGCATTCGCCCCCGGTCTCGATAATGCGGTGCTGGAGAACCGGATTGGTGGCGACAAAGTTCGAGGGCGCCAGCATGTCGAGCATCCGGTGGATCGAAAAGCGCATGATTGCCCGATGCTGCGCTGTAACCCCAAGAATATCGCACGCCGCCTCATCCCACCACCTCTCGCTGTGCAAAAAGGACTGACGTATCAGATCGAAAGGCCATGCCTCCCAGGAAGGATCGTCGAAGCGGTGATCCCGCGTTGGAGGGCCGGCTTGGGGCTTGGGTGCGCCTGCGGACGCAGCAGTCCGCCACTCACCACCGGCGAGCGACATAAATTCGCGGACGGTCTCGGCAACAATATGCATTTGGCTGCCTGGAAATAAGGCGAGATGCGTCGCCCAGTCTGCGAAGGCCTCACCGAGCGACGACGGCGCCAGCCCGCCTGTAAGGGTTGCAACGGCCGCTCTCGTGGGGCGAAGGAACAGTTCGGCCCATCCGTCATATGGACCACCAGCACATTTTGTTGCAGTTCCGTCGGGCGTCGATAGCGAAACCACTGCCTGCTCCTCGTTGCCTGTCACTTGGCTCATAGGGACTTCGGCAGCGCCACGAATTAGGTAAGCCTACGGACCCGGGCCGCCCGTCAGCTTACGTAGCTTTGCGGATTGGTCGCAGCGACGTGCCGACACAGGGTAGAAGTGTAGCTTTTACCCAAGGCGAGGACCGGCGCATGCTCCATCGAAGCAACGAATTTAAGTGGCCGGCATCCGGCAATGCGAACGGCGGGTATCGTGGGCTTGGCGCGTATATGAGCGCGGTCTATCTCCACATGGCCGGCGGCGTGATCATATCGGCAGCGTTCGCCCTTCTGGTCGCCTACAGCCGATCACTCGCCGGCGCCCTGTTCACAGCTGGCGGGCTCACCACGGTTGGATGGATCGTGACGCTGGCGCCCCTGGGGCTCGTGATCCTGCTCGGCGCCGGGATCGACCGGCTGTCTGCCTCGACGGCCAGGGCGATCTTCATCCTCTACGCCGCGCTCGTCGGCCTGTCGCTTGGCAGCGTGCTGCTCACCTACAGCAGCGGCAGCGTCGGCTACACCTTCGTTTCCGCGGCTGCCGGGTTTGCCGTGCTCGCCCTGATGGGCACATCCACCCGACGCGACCTGTCCGGCCTGAGCGCCTTCTTCACGATCGCGCTCGTCGGGCTCATCGTGACGATGCTGCTTAATCTGTTCATGCGCTCAGGCACTCTCGATCTGCTCACCTCGGGTGTCGGCATCCTGCTGTTCGCGGGGCTCACCGCATTCGATGCACAGCGGCTGAAGCGTCAATATGAGGAGGGCGCCGCGGATGGACGCAATGGCGCTGCGGTGCTGGGCGCGCTGACGCTCTACCTCGATTTCCTGAACCTGTTCCTGTCGTTGCTGCGGTTCACCGGACGGGAGCGGTGGTGACCGAGCCGCACGCATTCTGGCAAGCCACGCCCGACGATTCTCTCCACACGCTCGCTGCGACCCGCGACGGGCTGCCGTCGGATGAGGCTGCCGCACGCCTCGATCATGACGGGCCGAACGAGGTCTCCGCGGCGAAGCGGCGGCACTTCCTGCTCGACCTTCTTCGCCGCCTCGGCAATCCGCTGATCGCCATCCTGCTCGTAGCCGCCGGCATTGCCGGAGCCACCGGCGACCTGGCGAGCTTTGCGATCATTTTCATCGTCGTCGTGCTGTCGACCACCCTCGATCTCGTCCAGGAGCATAGAGCCGAAGCGACGGCGGAAGCGCTGAGGCGGGCGATCGCGCTCCATGCGACCGTGCTGCGCGACGGCAAGCCGATCGAGTTGCCCGTGCGCGAACTGGTGGCCGGCGATATCGTCATGCTCGCGGCGGGCGATCTCGTTCCCGCCGACGGCATCGTCCTGGCGGCGAACGGCGCGCAGGTGAACGAGGCGCTGCTGACGGGCGAGCCCTATCCGGTCGAGAAGCAGGTCGAGCCCGCCACGGCCGCCGAAACGCCGGCCGAAGCACACAATGCCCTGTTCCAAGGGACTTCGCTCATCGGCGGCACGGCGACGCTGCTCGTCGTCCAGACGGGGCCGCGCACGCGCTTCGGCGCGATCGCGCGTTCGCTCGCCGGCAAGCAGCCGACGACTGCTTTCGAGCATGGCATCCACAAGCTCGGCGTGCTGATCGTCAGGCTCACGATCTTCCTCGTGCTGTTCGTGCTGCTCGCCCATCTCGCGCTCGGGCGCCCGCCGCTGCAGTCGTTCCTGTTCGCGATGGCGCTCGCGGTGGGCCTGACGCCCGAGCTTTTGCCGATGATCATGACCGTCGCGCTCGGGCGCGGCGCTCAGCGGATGGCGAAAGCCAAAGTCGTGGTGAAGCGGCTGTCCGCGATCCACGACCTCGGCCAGATGGACATTTTGTGCACCGACAAGACCGGCACGCTCACCGAGGCGCGGATCACGCTCGTCGGCCACCCAGGCATCGATGGCGAGGATGACGAGCGGGTGGCGGAGTTGGCGGCGGTCAACGCCCGCTTCGAGACCGGCCTGAAAAGTCCGCTCGACCAGGCGTTGCTGCTCCACATGACCGGCCGCTCGCTCGAGGGCTGGCGCAAGCTGGATGAACGGCCGTTCGATTTCGAGCGGCGGCGCGTCGCGGTGCTTGCCGAGCAGGGAAGCGAGCGGATCGAGATCGTCAAGGGCGCGCCCGAGACGCTGCTCGCCTTGTGCACAAGAGCGCAGGACCGATCGGGAGAGTTCGTGCCGCTCGACGATGCGCTGCGCGCCCGCCTGTGTGCGCTGCGCGACGATCGCGCCGCGCAGGGGCTGAGATTGCTCGCGATCGCATGGAAACCGGCGGCCGAGCAGGAGCGAATCGACGCGCGGGGAGAGGACGAGCTGGTGTTCGCGGGCTATTGCGTGTTCGTCGACCCGCCCAAACCGAGCGCCACATCCGCGGTCGCCCGGCTCGAAGCGGCGGGCATTCGCATCAAAGTGATTTCAGGCGATGCGGCGCCCGTGATCCAGCATCTCGTGGCGGTGCTTGCCCTGCCGGTCGAAGGTATTTTGACCGGCGAAGAGATTGCGAAGCTGAATGATCCAGCACTCGCTGCCCGGGTGGAACAGGTCGACCTTTTCGCGCGGGTCACGCCCGACCAGAAGACGCGGATCGTGCGTGCGCTCCGTGCGCGGGGCCACACGGTGGGCTTCATCGGCGACGGCATCAATGACGCGCCGGCGATCCGCGCCGCCGACGTCGGCCTGTCTGTCGACGGCGCCACCGACGTGGCGCGCGAGGCGGCCGACATGATCCTGCTCGCGCCCGATCTCGGCGTGCTCGCCGATGGCGTCGCCGAGGGACGGCGAACCTATGCCAACATCATGAAATATGTCCGGATGGGAACGAGCTCCAACTTCGGCAACATGCTGACCATGGCGATCGCGTCGCTGTTCCTGCCGTTCCTTCCTCTCACCCCTGTGCAGGTTCTGCTCAACAACCTTCTCTACGACCTTTCCGAGATCGGCATCCCGTTCGACACCGCGGATAGCGGCGATCTGGCGCGCCCACAGGGATGGGACATAAGGGGGCTGGTGCGCTTCACCGCGATCATGGGGCCGCTTTCATCGCTCTTCGACTTCGCCACCTTCGCGCTTCTGCTCGGCGTCTTCCACGTCGGCATCCCGGAGTTTCGCACGGCCTGGTTCATGGAATCGATGCTGACGCAGATCCTCGTGGTGTTCGTGATCCGCACATCCCGCCCGGCCTGGTCGAGCCGGCCGCACATCGTGCTGACGGTCACCGCGCTGGCCGGCCTGGCGGCGGCGCTGCTGCTGCCGCTGCTGCCCTCAGCCGATCTGCTCGGCTTCGCGATACCGGGTGCAACCATATTCGGCGCCATCGCGCTGCTGGTGGTCGGTTATCTGGCAAGCGCGGAGTTCCTCAAGCGGTTCGCATTGCGGCCGGCGGGGTCGGCGCGTTGATGACGAGGCCGCCGTGGCTGCATGACCGCGTCCCTCGATCTTATCGGGATGGTTTGAAATGCCGGCAATTGGCATCGCGGCGGAGCGATAGGCCGGGGCCGTACGCGCCCCATGCGGACGCACGGCGCTGGCGCACAGGCCCGGTATCATGAATGCTTGCAGGCAGTTTGAACACGATCGGAGATTCGGGACGGTGAAGGAACGACGTATTGGTTACGAAGCGCTGCGGTCGAAGCTGATGAGCGCGCAGGATGCGGCCCGGTTGATCGCACCCGGCACCACGGTGGGCATGAGCGGCTTTACTGGCTCGGGCTATCCCAAGGCGGTCCCGCTCGCCCTTGCCGAGCGAATTGAGGCCGAGCACGCGGCAGGCAACCCCTTCTCGCTCCGCGTCTGGACCGGTGCATCGACAGGTCCGGAACTCGACGGGGCGCTGGCCAAGGCAGACGGCATCGAATTCCGCCTGCCCTATAATTCCGACCCCATTGCCCGCGACAAGATCAACCGCGGCGAGATGGAATATTTCGACATGCATCTGAGCCAGGTCGCACCCATGGCATGGCAGGGCTTCCTGGGTCCGCTGGACACGGCGCTGGTGGAGATCAGCGGCATCCGGCCGGACGGCTCGCTGATCCCGTCGTCGTCGGTCGGCAATAACAAGACGTGGCTCGACCGGGCAAGCCAGGTCATCCTCGAGGTGAACAGCTGGCAGAACCCGGCCCTTGAGGGCATGCACGACATCTATTATGGCACCGCGCTGCCCCCGCACCGCGTGCCGATCCCGCTCGTGCGGCCGGACGACAGGATCGGCGAGACCGGATTCCGGTGCGACCCCGCCAAGATCATCGCCATCGTCGAAACGGACGCGCCGGACCGCAATCTGCCGTTCAAGGCGCCCGACGAGGACGCCAGGACCATAGCCGGTCACCTGCTGGAATTCTTCGCCCATGAGGTCGCGCAGGGCCGATTGCCCGCGTCCCTGCTGCCGATCCAGTCGGGCGTGGGCAACATCGCCAACGCGGTGCTGACCGGCCTTGTCGACAGCCCTTTCGAGGACATGACCGCCTATACCGAGGTCATCCAGGACGGGATGCTCGACCTGCTTGCCGCCGGCAAGCTGCGGATGGCATCCGCGACGGCCTTCTCGCTCAGCCCCGAGGCCGCCGCGGGTCTCAATGCCGACATGGAGCGTTTTCGGGACAAGATGGTGCTGCGTCCGCAGGAGATCAGCAATCATCCCGAGCTGATCCGGCGGCTGGGCTGCATTGCGATGAACGGGCTGATCGAAGCCGATATCTACGGGAACGTCAATTCCACCCATGTCATGGGCTCGCGCATCCAGAACGGCATCGGCGGATCGGGCGATTTCGCGCGCAACGCCTATGTGTCGATCTTCATGACGCCCTCGCTCGCCAAGGGCGGGGCGATTTCCGCCATAGTGCCGCAGGTGAGCCATGTCGACCACATCAACCAGGACGTCCAGATACTCGTGACCGAGCAGGGTCTGGCCGACTTGCGCGGTCTCTCGCCCAAGCAGCGCGCGCGACTGATCATCGAGAAATGCGCACATCCGCTCTACCGGCCGGCGCTGTCGGACTATTTCGAGCGGGCCTTGCGGTCATCCTACGGCAAGCACTCGCCGTCCCTGTTGGCCGAAGCCCTGTCATGGCACCAGCGCTTCGTTGAGACAGGCACGATGATGGCCTGAGCCAGCGCGAGTCCCTCGGATCATCGTCTCTCAATGCCGCCGAGCAGCCCGCTGGCCCCTGACCTTCTTGTAGCTTTCCAGGATCGCCCGCATATCGTCGATCGCCTGCTGGCGGATCTTGGCATCCTGTATTTCCGCCAGTTCGCGTTTCAGGCCGGCGGCGAAATCAGCGTAGCTGTTCTGCCAGTCGCGACCCACGGCCTGCTGAAGCTCCGGGTCTCCGGTCTTGATCCGGGCCGCGGGCGTGCCAACGGGCAGCCGGAACACCTCACCCATCTCCGGCACGATGATGGACGCGCTCAATTCGCGGGCCTGGGTGATGCGACGCAACGTCTCGATCGCCGTCGCTTCCCCGTGTAAGAGGAAGAGACTGCCCCCGATAGGACGCCGCGCCTCGATCCACGCCAGCAGATCGTCCTGATCGGCGTGCGCCGAATAGGTGTCGATGTGCCGAATCTGGGCGCGCACGACGATGTCCTCACCCGAAATGCGCACACGCTCGGCACCGTCGAGAATGATCCGGCCCAGCGAGCCCTCCGCCTGGAAACCGACGAACAGTAGCGTGGATTCGCGTCGGAAGAGATTGTGCTTGAGATGGTGCCGGATGCGGCCGCCTTCACACATGCCCGATGCCGCCATGATGATGGCGCCCGACAGGCTGTTCAGCCGGATCGATTCCGCGACATCATCGACGAAATGAAAAGCCGCGTGACCAAAGACATTCTCGCCCTCCATGTCCTCGAGCGAGCCGGCATATTTGGCGAACACACTGGTCGCGCGATTGGCCAAAGGGGAATCGACGAAGACGGGGGTGGACGGAATGCGGTTGGCGTCGATCAGCGCGGCGATATCCAGCAGCAGTTCCTGCGTGCGCTCGAGCGCGAACACCGGAATGATGAGATTGCCACCGCGCGCCAGCGCCCCCTTGATCTCGGCTTCCAGCAAGGTTCGGCGCTCGCCGATGGTGAGATGGTCGCGCTTGCGGTCGCCGTAGGTGGATTCGCAGATGACATGATCGAACCCCGAGGGACCCTCGGGATCGCGTTGAAACGCCTTATGCTCGGGACCAAGGTCACCGGAACACAGGACATGCGTCCCACCGACATCGAGCTCAACCGACGCCGAGCCCAGGATGTGCCCGGCGTTCCAAAGGCGCGCTCTGAACCCGGGGACAGGCTCAAACCATGTATCGAGCTCAACCGACCGGGCCTGCCGCCACGCGGCCATCGCGTCCTGCTCGGTGTAGATCGGCAGGATCTCCGGCTGGTCCGCACGATCCTTGCGTCGATTGCGTCGGGTTGCGTCGCTCTCCTGGATGCGGCCGGCGTCGGCCAGCATGAACTCGAGCAGATCCGCCGTTGGCGCCGTGCACCAGATCTCGCCCGTGAAGCCTTCGGCCACGAGCCTGGGCAATAGTCCGCTATGATCGATATGGGCGTGGGTCAGGATGACCGCATCGACGCCAGCCGCATCGAACGCGAAGGCACTCCGGTTGAGCGCTTCCAGCGTACGGGAGCCCTGGAAGAGCCCGCAATCGACGAGCAACCGTTTCCCGTCACGGCAGAATTCCATGCAGGAGCCAGTGACAGTACGGGCTGCTCCGTGGAAGGCGAGTGTGAGGTCGTCAGTCATGAAGTATCAGATCATTGTCCCGGATCGGCTGAGGAAAAGTCGTTTTTCCCACTCGAACTGCCCATGTCATTGTTTCGGCGGAGAGTGTCCGACGCGTTGCAAGCGAAGCAACCCAAGCAGGACTTGCCGCCACGAAAACAGTATTTGGGACGATATTCTGGGCGGCATTCATCCGGACGTTGGCTGAGCAGCCTATCGGCGCGGATGGCGCCGCGATCAACGAAGCTTCAAATTCAGAAGAGATGGCGCGGATGCGGCCGCCGGAAATCGTCGGCAGCCGCTCCGCCATTCGCCAGACGAAGGTCAGACGACGACGATATTATCCTCGACCTTGGTCACGCCGGGAGCGGCCCATGCAGCGCGCTCGGCGATCTGCCGCTCGTTCCACGCCCTGACCTTGCCGCCCAGCGTCACCTTGCCGCCATCGGTGAACACGGTGACCGAAGCGGCGTCGAGATCGGCGTTGCGCTTGATCGCCGCCACGATCCGATCCTTGACGTCGCCGGAGGTCGGCAGCGTGTGCAGTTCGATCAAGTTGCTGACGCCGATGACGCCGTTGACCTTGCCCGCGACCTTCAGGGCCTCATCACTCTGATAATACCAGTCGACCGTGCCGCTCAGCGTCACCCAGCCATGCTCGACCTTCACCGCGATCTTGTCGTCGGGGATCGAGACGTTCCAGGAGAACATGTCGAGGATGCGCTTGGCGATTTCATGATCGGCCGTCTTCGGATCGGAGGCGAAGCGCACCTTGATCTCCTCGGCGAGCGCCTTCACGCCAGCCACGCGCCGGGTTGCCTTCTCCGCCGCCATCTTCTGCGGATAGCTTTTGACGAATCCGGAAAGTGTGACGACGCCGTCCGTCACGGCCACGCCGATATCGGCCTGGTCGATGCTCGGCTCCCACGCCAACTCATCGAGAACGTCACGCTGTAATTGACTGTCGCTTTTCATGTCTGATCTCCTTGCGGGTCATTCTATTCCACCGGGCGGGGGCCGTCGCGGCGGTCTCAGCGCCGGCGACCTTGAGGACCAGCGGCAAGTTCAGGGAAGCGACGGAGCCGCGGTTCTCGCTGCTCCGGAAACGCAGGCGGCCATGGGCGTTCTCGACGAAATGCCGGACGCGGCCGAGGCCGAAGCCGTTCACGGAGGGCTGTTCGAATCGATGCAGCGCCGCGTGGAGTTCGGCGGCGCTCATGCCGCGGCCATTATCGGCGACGATGAGCCGGACGCGGCCTCCGAGCCGTCTGGTCCGGATCCGGATGACGCCCGGTCTCACCAATGCCGCGCAGGCGTTGGAGACCAGCTCCAGGATCACGGCGTCCAGATCGGCGGGATCGAGCTTCACGGGCAGTGAGCCGACGGCCGGTTCGAACCGGATTTCGACGTGCCGACCGGCGCGCGCGCGCATCAGCGACCCGAGACCGGCGAGATGCTCGTTGAGGTCGAAGCGCGTCGCGGCGCCTCCCGATCGGCCTTGCCCGAGCATCGCGCTGGTAAGTCGTCCCCCGCGCAACGCGGCGTCCTCGATCGCGTCGAGCAGCAATGTCCGCCGATCGCCCGTCGGCCTGTCGTCCAGCATGTGCCGCGCGGAGGCCACGACGCCGAAGAGGTTGCGCAGATCGTGAATAGTCTCACGCGTGGATATATCCGGATCCCGGTGAAGTGAGATACTGTGCATGGCGCCCTCCGTTGACGCAATTCTTGTCCCTCTCAGGAAGCGCCCGGAGAATCGGGAATGTTACTTAGGGGTCGATCCCCCGTGCTCGCGTCCTTCCATATTGATGTTTCACTCCGCGGGCTCTTGGCGACGGCTTCATCGTGGCCGTCAGCCGAGCGACACGCCGACGATTGCCCCGGCACCATAGGTGACTGCGGCAGCGGCAATCCCGATGACGAGTTGGCGCGCCGCCGAGAACAGCGCGGAACGGCCGGTGAAAAGGCTCGTGCCGGCGCCGATCAGCGCGAGGGCAAGGCCGCTGGCGGCCAGGCTGGCGATCAGCGCCGGTCGCCCCGAGAGCAGCAGGAACGGCGCGACCGGGATGATCGCGCCGGTCGCAAAGAGCAGGAACGACCATGTCGCGGCCGTCCAGGCGGACCCGCCGAGCTGATCCGGATCGATCCCGAGCTCCTCGCGCGCCAGCGTGTCGAGCGCGGTTCCTTCATTGCTCAGCAGCCGCTCCGCCAGTGCGCGCGCCTGTGGTTCGGCGATGCCTTTGGCCTGATAGATCAGGACAAGCTCCTCCTTCTCTTCCTCGGGAACCTCGCGCAACTCTTCGGCTTCGGTCGCGATCTGGCTCTGGTAGAGTTCGCGCGAGCTTGTGACCGACAGCCATTCGCCCATCGCCATCGAGCAGGCGCCCGCGACAAGACCGGCAAGCCCCGTGAGCAACAGCGTATTGTCCGCCGCGGCGGCGCCGGCCACACCCATCACCAGGCTGAGATTGGAGACGAGGCCGTCATTGGCTCCGAGCACGGCGGCGCGCAATGTGTTGCCACCGCCGCGGTGGCGTCCCTCGAGGAGCGCGATCGTCGGTCCGGAAAGACCTCCTTTGCCGGCGGCGGCCCGCATCAGCGCGGCATGCGATCGCTCGTCGCCCGGAAGCCCGGCGGCCCTCGCCTCGGGCTGTGCGTCATAGGCCGTGCTGCCGCGCGTCTCGCTGGCCGCGATCGCCGGCAGAACGAAAGCCGGTCCGAATCGCTTCGCCAGCCAGGAGAGGATGCGTGCGCTTGCGGAGGGAGCAGGCGAAAAATGGCCGCCGCCGGCTTCGATCCGCTTGCGCCAGAACTCGCCATGGGCCTGCTCGACCGCGGCGAGCCGGTGGAACACCTCGGCCAGCTTTGGATCGCTCTCGCTCTCGGCCAGCGCCGCATAGACCGCCGCGCCGTCGACCTCGCCCTGGAGATTGGAGCGATAGCGCGGCAGGGCGCCAGGGTCGGTCCCAGTGGTCAAGCTTCTATGATCACTTTCAGCGCCTGGGTCGCGGCGGCGCGGCTGAAGGTATCATAGGCGTCGAGAATGTCCGCCAGCGCGAAGCGATGCGTGATCAGCAGCGTCGGATCGATCTTCTTCGATTGGACCGTCTTGAGCAGCATCGGCGTCGTCGCGGTGTCGACCAGCCGCGTCGTGATCGAAATGTTGTGCGACCAGAGCCGCTCCAGATGGAGATCGACCTTGGAGCCGTGGACGCCGATATTGGCGATCACGCCGCCCGGCGCGACGATGTCCTGGCACAGCAGGAAGGTGGCGGGGACGCCCACGGCCTCGATCGCGGCGTCGACGCCGCGTCCCTCGGTCAGCGCCTTCACCGCGTCCGCCGCTTTCCCGTCGGCGCTGTTGACGACATGCGTCGCACCGAAACGGCGGGCGACTTCCAGCCGGTTGTCGTCGAGATCGATCATGATGATCTGGGCGGGAGAATAGAATTGCGCCGTCAGCAACGTCGCGAGCCCGATCGGACCCGCGCCGACGATGGCGACACTGCTCCCGGGCGCGATCTTGCCGTTGAGCACGCCGCATTCGAAGCCCGTCGGCAATATGTCGCTCAGCATCACCAGGGCCTCCTCGTCGGCGCCCTCCGGGATCGGGTAGAGGCTGGTGTCGGCATGGGGGATGCGAACATATTCGGCCTGGGTGCCGTCGATTGTGTTGCCGAGGATCCAGCCACCGGTCGTGCAATGGGAATACATGCCGCGGCGGCAATAGTCGCACCGGCCGCAGGCGGTGACGCACGAGATGAGCACGCGGTCGCCCGGCTTGAAGACGGTGACGCCGGCGCCGATCGCTTCGACCACGCCCACGCCTTCATGACCGAGGATGCGGCCCGGCGCGCAGGTCGCGACATCACCCTTGAGGATGTGCAGATCGGTGCCGCAGATCGTGGTGCGTGTCACGCGAACGATGGCGTCGCCGGCATCGCGCAGTTCGGGCTTCGGCCGGTCTTCGAGCGCCTTGGCGCCGGGACCCTGATAAACGAGCGCTTTCATGAACAAACCTCTTTGTGGTGAAATGTCGGCGTGCGCCCTGGGCGCATCCCTCCAGGGCCGATGATCAAGTCCCGCGATTTGAACCCGGACTCGCGCCGAACCTATCCGTAAATCAACGGAGGGGTCGAATCCTGTCGGCGTCGCATGACCTCCGACGGGTTTCTGCTTTCCCGTGGGGCTGGCGAAAGGTGAATCTCTCACACCAGCATGTCACGATACAGGAACGCGACGTCCAGGAGCACCGAGAGACTCGTAACGCCCTGCTTGCGCATCAAAACGGGCGCGATGAATCTCGGCGGTGCGGAAGCCGATCCCGAGTTTGACGCCGATCCCAGATGCTTATGCGTGGACGACCCGCCAGTAAAACTTCGGAATGCCGGCCCTGCAAGCCCGGCCTAGAAGGCCGGTGCGTGACAAGTTGCTTCGACAGGAGTCAAATTCTGTCGGATCGAAGGTAGTTTGCACCTGTCTGTCACATGACACCCGTAAGGAAGGTCGTCGATCAAGACGCGCAGCTTCCCTTTGTCGATCGCTTTGGAGAACATCATGTCCCAGGATAGTCATCTTCAACAGTCCGTGCTCGCGGAGCTGAGCTGGGAACCGAGCGTGACCGCCGCCCATATCGGCGTCACTGCGAACGCTGGCGTCGTGACGCTCACGGGCCATGTCGAGAGTTTCGCGGAAAAGCAGGCAGCCGAGGCTGCGGCCCGCAGGGTGAAGGGCGTCAAGGCCGTGGCCGAGGAGATCGAGATCCAGCTCGCTTTCGATGACCAGCGTGACGACGATGACATCGCGGCTGCCGCGATCGATCGGCTCGCCTGGGATGTGTCCGTTCCACGCGACGCCATCAAGGTACAGGTTGAAAAGGGGTGGATCACCCTGACCGGCGAGGTCGACTGGCACTATCAGAGGGACAGCGCCGAACAGGATATCCGGCGGCTGCTCGGCGTGATCGGCGTGTCCAACCAGGTCACGATCAAGCGTAAGGTCGATGTCTCGAATATCAGCGACGAGATCATGCACGCGCTCCATCGCTCCTGGTTCTTCGACCCGAAGACCATCACGGTCAGCGCGCAGGAGGGGAATGTCGTGCTTGCCGGAACGGTTCACTCGCCGCATGACAGGCAAGTCGCCGCGGCAACGGCATGGGCCGCGCCGGGCGTGACCGATGTGCGGAACGACATCATCATCGCGTGAATGCGCGGTATTGGACTCTGACAGGTGACGATATCGTTGCGAAATGCGCTGGTCGATATGGCGCATCGCCGTTCACGGCATCAAGACGGCCGCGCCCTCGAATATTTCCTCGGTGACCGTCCGGCTTTCGTCGAGCGTCAAAATCGGATAACAGGTCGTTGATGCACAGATTTGCTTTCGAGCATCCGGCCGCCATGCAGCAGCTCATCGCCCGTGCTACCCCTGCCACCAGGCGGTGAAGCTGCTCGAAAATGGTGATATCGAGTTCCGGACATTCGCATCACGGATCAGGAAAACCGCCGTCGCAAGGGACGCGATCCCGCCGCCGCCGAGATAGACTCTGGCTGGCTACATATGGTCATTGGGCATGGGTCGGAATTTCCTCATCGGCGGCGACATCTGGCAGTTCCTGCGACGGCGTCGGCGTTCGCACCGACATTGTCTGGACAATGCGCTGAACTGACCCTCGGGGCGCCAATCCGTAGATAAACGGAGTGTGCTGGACACCGCCGGAGCCTAGCAAGCAGTTGTTGGGCGTTGGACCGCACACAAAGAGGAGACGAACATCATGATCAACACGCAAGGATCGCGCTTCGGCGACGGTCCGGCTTCGCTGGAGCAACGCGGCGCATGGTGCTGGTTCACGGTGCTCGGCATCGCGCTTATCCTGTTGGGAGCCATTGCCTCCGCGAATCTGTTCATCACGACCGTTGCAGCGACTTTTTACGTCGGCGCCATCATGCTCGCCGCCGGCACGTTCCAGATCATCCATGCCTTCGGCGTCAAAAAATGGGCGCGGTTCGCATTCTGGCTCCTGAGCGGCCTGCTTTATCTTGCGGCCGCCGTCGCGATGTTCCTCGATCCTCTGTTCGCCGCCACCCTGCTCACCCTGTTCCTCGCCGTCTCGCTCGGGCTCTCCGGCGGGCTGCGCCTCTTCATAGCACTGACAACGCGCACGCCGTCTGGTTGGGGATGGATGGCCGTCTCGGCCGTCGCGAGCATTGCCACCGCACTGGTGATTGCACTCGGCTGGCCAGTCAATTCGATCTGGGTTCTCGGACTGATTCTGTCGATCGACCTGCTATTCCAGGGGGTCGCGCTCTTGCTGATCGGTCTGTCCCTGCATAGCGCCGCGTTCGGACCGCGCGCTTCGGGCTGGCGGTAGGGCTAGAACCAGAACCTAATCCCAGCGACGAAGCTCGTGGATGACGCTCGTTCTCCTGCGGCCCGCGCGATGCGCGCCGTCTCGCCGAACCTTCGGTCCCAGGAAACGCCGACATAGGGCGCGAATTCCCTAGCGACCTCATAGCGCAACCGCAATCCGAGTTCGAGATTCGAGAGGCCGGCACCGATCCTATTCTCGGGGATGTTCTGCGCGGCAAAATTGGCTTCGACGCGGGGCTGGAGGATCAGCCGCTGGGTGATGCGCTGATCAATGTCGCCTTCCACGCGGGCCAGCACGTCACCCTTGGTCGAGACAAAGGCTGAAGCGCCAAGATCGAACCAATAGGGCGCGAGGCCTTCGATCCCGATGCTGGCATAGGTGCGGTTCGGTCCCTTGCCGAAGTCCTGCCGAACGCCGCCCTGCACGTTCCAATAGGGATCGACCGCATGCGACCAGAGCGCCTGCACCTCGCCATGCTCGACCGGCTCACCGAAGCTGCCCTCGCCTTCAGATTTGAGCGCCAACCGGTCGATGTCGCCGCCGAACCATGCGCTCGCGTCCCAGCGGTAGCCATCGCGACCCTTGCGCGCCTGATATTCAGCCAAATTGAACAGTATTTTATGGAAGGGCATGCCGCCATGCTCGCCTAGCAGATTCGCCTGGGCGGCGGCCATCGCCTGCGGATCGAAATAGCGATCGGCAGGCCGGTCGGTCACAACCGGCGGCGGCGGCACGCTGCCGGGGTCGAGGTCGGTTCCTGCCGGGCCAGCCGGCTTGCCTGACACGGCGGCAGGCATCACCATGGTCGACATGTCGTGGCCCTGATGGCCCGACTGATCCGTCGTCTGGGCGGACACCGATGCGGCGAACAGGAGTGGCGAAAACACGAGAAGTCCGACCGCGTTCATGCGGCATCTCGCGAATTGCGCACTTGCACCACGCGGATCATACCCGCATGCATGTGGAGGAACATGTGGCAGTGGAACGCCCAGTCGCCATAGATGCCGGTCATGTCGAAGCTGACCTTGCCGCCCGGCGGCACGTTGACCGTGTGCTTGCGCGGGGAATGATCGTCATGCCCCGTCACCAGCTCGAAGAAATGGCCGTGCAGGTGGATGGGGTGGTTCATCATGGTGTCGTTGACGAGCGTCATACGCACCCGCTCGCCGGTGCGGATCGGGATTGGCGTGCGCGATTCCGACAGCGTCTGGCCATCGATGGACCACATGTAGCGTTCCATGTTGCCGGTAAGGTGCAGTTCGACCTCGCGCGCGGCGGCTCGGACGTCGTGATTGCGGTCAAGCGCGACCAGGTCGCGATAGACCAGCACCTTGTGTCCAGCACTTTCCAGGCCGACGCCGGGTTCGCCAGTACGGTCCATCGGCATCGGTGCAATGGTCTGTACGCCTGGTCCCAGCACCACCTGCGGTGCATTGGCGCCATCGCGCATCTTCATCGAATGCCCAGACGCGCTGGCGGAACCATGATCCATTGGCGCGGCATGGCCCGCACCATGACTCATTCCGGACATATCCATCCCGGGCATGTCCATACCCACCATGTCTTGCCCCGCCTGACCGCTCGGCCCGGTCGACGCTTCCATCGCGCCCATGCCCATGTCCGTCATCGTCAGCAGCGGTCGATCGCGCAGCGGCGGCACTTCGCCGGCCATGCCCTCGCGCGGCGCGAGCGTGGCGCGCGCCATGCCGGACCGGTCGATCGCCTCGCCGACGATGGTGAAGGCGCGGTCTTCAATGGGCGTGACGATGACGTCATAGGTCTCCGCGATCGTCATCTGGAGCTCATCGACAGCGACCGGGCGGATCGGATGCCCATCGGCGGCCACCACGGTCATTTGCAGGCCCGGGATGCGAACATTGAAGATCGTCATGGCGGCGGCGTTGATCAGCCGCAGCCTCACGCGCTCGCCTGGCTTGAACAGCGCGGTCCAATTGTCCTGCGGACCATAGCCGTTGACGACATAGGTATAGGCCGCACCCGTCACATCGAGGATGTCGGTCGGGTCCATCCGCATCCGCGCCCATTCCAGGCGATCGGCGTGCTTCTGGTCCTTTCCCCCGAGCAGCCCCACCAGCGTCTGCTTCTGTCGGTTATAGTAGCCCGGCTCCTGCTTGAGCTTGGTGAACAGCGTGTGCGGATGCACGAAGCTGTGGTCGGAGAACATCACGACATGTTCGCGATCACAGGCGATTGGATCGGCGCCCCTGGGGTCGATCACGATCGGGCCGTAGTGCCCCATCGCTTCCTGCAAACCCGAATGGCTGTGATACCAGTAGGTGCCGGACTGCTGAATCGGAAACTCATAGGTGAAGGATGAGCGCGCGGGGATGCCGGGGAAGCTCAGGCCCGGGACGCCGTCCATCTGGAAGGGCACCAGCAGGCCATGCCAGTGCAGCGACGTCCCCTCATCCAGCGCGTTATCGACGGTGATTCGAACGGTCTGCCCTTCGCGCAGGCGCAGCAATGGGGCAGGAACGGTGCCATTCATGGCGATCACATGTGCCTGCCGTCCGTCGACCTTCACCGTCTCGTGCGCGACCCGCAAGGAGATGCTGTCGCCCGAAAGCTCGGGCAAGGGTTTGGCGATGCCGCGCGATACCGGCTGCGCCCAAGCGGGCATCCACGCGGCAAGCGCAAGGCCCCCGCCGCCAAGGCCGGCGCCACGCAGGAGCGTCCGGCGGTCAAGGGCCGGCAGCGAGACGGGAGAGGTCGTCATGGAAAGGGTTGCCTGTTAGGGATCTGTTGTGCGCCAATACGCAAATCGCGCTTCAGGCCCTCAAAACTTCCTGCAATTTGTTTCGCGCGCGATGAAGCCGCGTTTCGACGGCTTTCTCGGTGATGCCCAGGATCGCGGCAGCTTCTGCTTGCGACGCACCCTCAATGGCGCGCAGCACCAGCACGTCCTTGAGCTTGGCGGGCAGTTTGACCATTGCGTGCATCACTTTGGCCAGTTCCTGGCGGTCACTGGCTTCGCGCTCGACGTCGGCGGACGGGTCAACCGGATCGGGCGCGCCTTCCAAGGGCGCACCAAAGGCGAAGAGCGCACGCACCTTCCGGCGCCGTCCCCAATCCCGGCATTTGTTGAGCGCAATGCGGGTCAGCCAATGCTTCATCGGTCGCGACCGATCGTAGCGCTTCAGCGCCGCGAAGCCGGCGATAAAGGTCTGCTGTGTGATATCGAGCGCCGCATCGTCATCGGCGGTGTGCGCGCGGGCGAAGCGGAAAATGGCTTCGCGATGCCGGCGCATCAATTCGGTATAAGCGCTTTGCCGACCCCCAATCGCCAGCGCCGCCAGTTCACCGTCCGAACATTCGGCGAGATCGAGGCTCATTTTGCCTCGACGGTCAGCGCCTTGACCACTGCGTCGTCAAAACGCGTGGCCTGCTCGGGCCGGAGCACGCCACGCATCGCGAAGATATGCTCGAGCGTCACCTTCTGCAGTTCACCCATCGCCTTGTGTGAGCGGTCGATGGCAGCGCTGACCTGCGGGCCGTAGCCATGTTCGGTCTGGATGGCCTGGGCCAGACGGGCATTGTCGGCGCGCAATTCCAATTCGAGCGCCTGTTTCTGGATGGCGAACCGGACTTCGATTGCCTCGATCCTGGTTTCCTGAGTGGGATCAAGATCGAGCTGCTCATGGAGCAGTTGATGGAGCTCGCTTTCGACCGGCGGCGGCGCCACGATATAGCTGCGGCCGACAAAGACGCCCGCCAATGCCGCGCCGAATGCGATCAATATAACGAACAGGAAGCGGGACCGATCGGTCATCGCACGCCCGCCAGCAATGTTGACGGTGCGAGCGCTGCTGGAGCGCCGAACGGAAAGGCAGTGGTTGCCGCAGTTGCGGGTTCACCCGGAAAGCTCGATCCCAGGATGCCGGTCACAAGCGCGACGGCGGCGGCCGTGACGAACAGCCGCCCGGACGAGCGATCGCCAGCCAATTGCTGATTCAAGCCATCGAGTACCGCTGCATCGATCGCGTTGAGCCGGGGATCCACCGGCAACGCTCGCAGGCGCGCGAGCGCGTTTTCTATATCTGTCATTCTGTTTCTCCGAACTGCGCGCTTCGTCATACGCAAGGAATACTCCGACCCCTCAAATTAATGGCCGCACGATCCGAGGGGTGAGCGCTCGGCCTGCGTATGGAGAGCGAGATATCCGAGGAGCGCTTCATGAAGGCCATCAAAATCATCGCCACTGCCCTCGCCGCCGCCGCAATGACGACGACCATGCCCGCGCTGGCGCACCCGAGGCTGGTTGCGTCGATTCCCGCCGCCCAGGCATCCGTTGCTTCGGCCCGGCAGGTCATGCTGCGCTTCACCGAACGGCTATTGCCCCAGTTGACCGGTCTTGAGATCACGCCTGCCGGCATGGCTGGCATGCCGCACTCGGATCATATGGCACACATGGCCATAACGTCTGTGCCGGTAGTGAAAACGACAATCTCCTCGGATGGCAAAACCCTCATCGCGACTTTCGCGAGCGCATTGCCGCGCGGCGGCTATATCGTGACCTGGCATGCGGTAGCCGCAGACACCCACCGGGTCGAAAACCAGTTCGCCTTCACGGTCAGCTGAAGGCCATGTCCGAGGGGCCGGTCATTGCTGTCCGCTTCGGCCTCTTTGCGATCGAGGGGTTCCTGTTCGGCGTCCCGCTCTTCGGTCTCTACGCCCTGCGTGCGCCGCAACGGGGCCAGATCCCGTTCCGAGCATGGCTGATCCCGCTCAGCCTATGTGCTGCAGGCCTGAACATCGTCGGCTTTGCCCTGTTGCTGGCCAACATGTCGGGCACGTCGATCGACGGCCTCGACCTCGAACTTGCCCGTTTGATCCTGCTGAACACTCCGGTTGGCTGTGCCTTCGCGCTGCGGCTTGCCGCGACCATGCTGGCCTTGTGCCTTGTCCTGCTCGCACCGATGCGTCGAACAGATACGATGGCCAGCGCTGCCGCGCTCAGCGGTATCGCCCTCGCATCGCTGGCCTGGAACGGGCACGGTGTCGCCACAGAAGGCGCATTGGCATGGCCACATCTCCTTGCCGACATCGTGCATCTTCTGGCCGCAGGCGCATGGATTGGCGCCATTGCCTGTTTTTTCTTCATGGTGGGTCGCCCAACGGCCTCGCTCGTTGACTTGGCGGTCGCGCAGCGATCCCTCAACGGTTTCGGCATCGTGGGGTCGATTGTCGTCGCGCTGCTGATCGCGACCGGCCTGGTCAACGGCTTGGCCGTCCTCGGCGCTCAATCTTTTAGCCCTCCCTTCGGCTCGACCTATATGGTTCTGATGGGCAGCAAGCTTGCGCTGTTCGGCCTCATGCTGGCGCTGGCTGCGCTCCACCGGTTTCGGCTTGTTCCTGCGATCGAGCGTGCTTCCAGCCTCGAGAACGGCGCTGGGGCGGATCAGGGCGACCATGGCCGTGGAGTTTGCCGCCGCAATCCTGATCCTTGGACAGGTTGCGTGGCTCGGAATCCTGGAACCAGGCTGGTGACCGGCTTCAGCGCCCCTTCGCACGGCAATGCGTGCCACCAAGCTTCCCCTCTTCTCGAAGGAACACCCCATGTCGGATCATGAGGCCCATTACGGCGGCAAGATGTCGGGCCGCGCCAAACTCATCTTCGTCGGGTTCGCCATCGTCGCGGGCTATTATCTCTTCACCGAGCATACCGCGCATGTGCTGAACGCGCTGCCATTCCTGCTCTTCCTGTCCTGCCCGATCATGCACCTCTTCATGCACCATGGTCACAAACATGGCGGCGGGACTCCTTCAAGCAAATCACGGGGGACCGGTGACGCCGGTGTGCAATGATGGAGGGCACCATGGGCGCGCATCAAATGCAGGGCTTCGGCCTCTGGGGCCTGGCCTTCGTCAACTCGATGGTGTTCATTCTGTTCGCTCTGAGTTTCTTCAAACCGCAATCGGCAAGGGACTGGCGCAGTTTCAGCGCGTTCAGCGCCTTTCTCGTCGCGCTCTTCGCCGAAATGTACGGCTTCCCGCTCACCATCTACCTGTTCGCGGGCTGGTTCCAGTCGCACTATCCCAGCGTCAACTGGTTTTCGCATGATGCCGGCCATCTGCTCGAGATGATGTTCGGATGGCGGCTCAACCCGCATTTCGGTCCATTCCACATTGCCAGCTTTGTCCTGATCGGCGGTGGTTTCTCGATGATCTCGGTCGGCTGGGCCGTGCTCCATGCGGCGCAGCAACACCACGCAATGGCGACCACCGGCATTTATGCACGGCTGCGGCACCCGCAATATGCCGGCTTCATCCTCATTCTGACCGGGTTCCTGCTGCAATGGCCGACGCTGCTGACGCTGGCCATGTATCCGGTTCTCGTCGTCATGTACGTCCGCCTTGCCCACCATGAAGAGAAGGTTGCGATCGCAGAATTTGGCGATGCCTATCGCCAATATATGGCGTGCACCGGCGGCTTCTTTCCGAAATGGCGAACCTCAAGCCCGAGATGAACCGTGTTCCGGCAAATGAGGGCTTGACCCTGACATGATGTCAGACCCCACATGACGCTGCGTTGAAGGAGAATCGATATGACATCGACTGATCACGAGGCGCATCATCATGGTGCGGGCTGTTGTGGCGGCAGCACGAAAGCGGGCGGTACGGCCACTGCCTTTGATCCGGTGTGCGGCATGAAGGTCGATCCAGCAGCGACCGAGCATCATGCGACCCATGCGGGCCAAGGCTACCACTTCTGTAGTGCAGGATGCCTGTCGAAGTTCGTCGCAAACCCGGACCAGTATCTGGACAAGAAAGACGTGCCACCGGCCCGTGCCGTCGCAAACGCTGTCATCTACACTTGCCCGATGCATCCCGAGGTGCGGCAGATCGGACCCGGCTCCTGCCCGATCTGCGGCATGACCCTCGAGCCGGCAATGGTATCGGCCGACAGCGCCCCCAACCCCGAGCTCGCCGACATGACGCGCCGTTTCTGGGTGGCGCTTATCTTGACCATTCCGGTCTTTGCTCTGGAGATGGGCGGGCATCTGACCGGCCTTATGATGTTCGTGGGCAAGCAGACATCGAACTGGATCCAGTTTTTCCTCGCAACGCCGGTCGTGCTGTGGGCGGGCTGGCCGTTCTTCACGCGCGGCTGGTCCTCGCTCAAATCTCGCCATCTCAACATGTTCACGCTGGTCGCCATGGGTGTAGGCGTCGCCTATGTCTACAGCCTCGTTGCCCATTTCGCGCCATCGCTGTTTCCGCCCGCCTTCCGGGATTCGATGGGCACGGTGCCGGTCTATTTCGAGGCGGCCGCCGTCATCACTGTCCTGGTCCTGCTCGGCCAAGTGTTGGAATTGCGCGCGCGTGAGCGCACGTCCGGCGCGATCAAGGCCCTGCTTGATCTGGCGCCAAAGACCGCCCGCAGGGTGACCGCCGCGGGACAGGACGAGGAAGTCACGCTCGACCTCGTGATTGTCGGCGATCATCTGCGGGTTCGGCCCGGCGAGAAGGTGCCGGTGGACGGCGTCATCGCCGAAGGACGAGTATCGATCGATGAATCACTGGTGACCGGCGAATCCATGCCGGTGACCAAAGAAGCAGGCGCCAAGGTCATCGCCGGCTCGCTCAACAAGACGGGCAGCTTCGTCATGGTCGCCGAGAAGGTCGGGAGCGAGACGCTGCTTTCGCGGATCGTCCAGATGGTGGCCGAGGCGCAGCGCAGCCGTGCGCCGATCCAGCGCATGGCCGATCAGGTCTCCGGCTGGTTCGTGCCCGTAGTGATCGCGGTCGCGCTGATCGCGGCCGCCGCTTGGGCGGTGTTCGGTCCCGACCCGCGCCTGACCTATGCCCTCGTTGCCGCCGTTTCGGTGCTAATCATCGCCTGTCCCTGTGCCCTTGGCCTTGCCACGCCGATGTCGATCATGGTCGGCGTCGGGCGCGGCGCGCAGGCTGGCGTACTCATCAAGAATGCCGAGGCGCTGGAACGGTTCGAGAAGATCGACACGCTGGTGGTCGACAAGACCGGAACGCTGACCGAAGGCCGACCCGCTGTGACTGGTATCCGCACCATCAGCGGATGGGACGAGAACGAGATTCTACGCCTTGCGGCCAGTCTCGAACGGGGCAGCGAACATCCGCTGGCTGACGCCATTCTGCGCGCCGCGCAGGACCGCAAGCTGGCGCTCGAACAGGCGAGCGATTTCGACTCGCCTGTCGGGCGCGGCGTGACCGGCACAGTGTCGGGCAAGCATATCCTGCTTGGTGGCCCGCGGTTCATGGCGGAGCAGAAGATCGATACGGCTGCGCTCAACGAAGCGGCCGAGGCGATGCGCGCCGAGGGCGCGACCGCGATCTTTGCCAGCGTCGATAGCAAGCTTGCCGGACTTCTGGGCATAGCCGATCCTATCAAGGAAACTTCGGCTCAAGCCGTCCGCGAGCTAAAGGCAGACGGCATCCGGATCGTCATGATGACCGGGGACAATCGCACCACCGCTCTTGCCGTTGCGGCCCGCCTTGGCATCGATAATGTCGAGGCCGAAGTTCTGCCCGAAGACAAGGCCAGCGTTGTGCAGAAGCTGCGCTCCGACGGCCGCAGCGTCGCCATGGCGGGCGACGGCGTCAACGACGCCCCGGCGCTGGCGGCAGCCGAGGTCGGGATCGCCATGGGAGCGGGAGCGGATGTCGCCATAGAAAGCGCGGGGGTTACGCTGCTGCAAGGCGATCTCAACGGTATCCTGCGCGCGCGGCGGTTGTCGCGCGCCGTGATGCGCAACATTCGCCAGAACCTGGTCTTCGCCTTCGCCTATAATGTCGCGGGCATTCCGATCGCAGCCGGCGCGCTCTATCCAACCTTTGGCTGGATGCTCTCGCCTGCCATTGCAGCGGCCGCCATGGCGCTGTCATCGGTAAGCGTCATCACCAATGCCTTGCGATTGCGGGTCATTCGTCTGTGATCGACCTGCCTCGTCATTTCGAAGCGAGCGCGCCAACAGCGGGGTCGGTGGAAGGTATCCTTGTCATTGCCGACGAACCGGACCTGCTGGCCAAACATATGCGCTGCCCATCGTTCATGAAGGGTGGCGGCAGCATCCGTGCAACCTCGATGCTCTAGCGGGGAAAGAGGTCGGTTCAGTGATCCTGGGGCAGCCAGCGCGATAGGTCGGATCATGCAACATTTCCCAGCGAACGAGACCTTTTCCAACGTCCTTGGGTGTCGCGATAGTCAGCGAAGGAAATAGGCTCCGCATGTGGCCGACATTTCAGGTGACGACCACCGGAACGTCGTGAACGATCGCCGCTTCGCCGATCAGCAAGTCTGGAGAGAGCGCATGATGATCGTGGGCTTCCGCTAACATCGCGATGAGCAGGTTGCTGTCGAGAAGGGCGTCTGCCTTCAAGAGTCCTGCTCGCGTCCCGCCTCGAACGCGGAGTTAGCCTCTTCCAAGCTTACCCGCAGCACCACCGGCGGGCCGAGCCAGGGTAGGTCCGAGCTGAACCAGCTGACCTATTTTGGCGACCGCGTCCTGCGGCACATAGCCACGCAGCGCGTCTTCAACGACTGCTCCAAGTCGCGCCTGAAATAAAATCGCGGAGATTGGAGGGGCAAATGCGCCGCCTGCGTATGGCCTAGAACGATTTCACAGGAGCAGAACAATGAAAGCAGTCACCCTCGCAGCCTGTATGGCCCTGACTTTGGCCAGTTCTCCATCGTTCGCCCAGCCCGGGCCGATGCCCACTACGGACCATGACCACGGTCAGGTGCAGCCCGCCCCAACGCAACCGGCTCCTCCACCGGATACCCACAGCGAACATGACCATGGCACCGCGGCAGCCGGTTCGATGGGCGGCATGGGCGGTGGCATGCAGGGCATGGGTCAGATGCCGATGATGGAACCGACCGCTGCCAATCCTTTCCCGCATGTCGAGATGAAGATGCACATGGCGATGATGCATGCGATCGGCGCCGACGCGACGGAAACCTATGTCCGCAAGATGATCGAACATCATCGCGGTGCGGTGGAGATGTCGCGGCTAATCCTCGCCGGCAAGCCTGAGGGCGCCGTGAACCGGATGGCTACGCAATCCATTACGGACCAGAACCGTGAGATCGATGCCCTGCAGGCGTGGCTGCGCCAGAATGGCAAGACTGTGCAATGATGCATTAAGGCGAGTAAACCAACGAGGTTCATCCAAGGGAGCAGCCCACTCTGAAACCGAGACGCTTGGTCTTGCGCTTACAATGGTGCTGGCGGGGGCCGCTGCCTCGCTGGATCCTTCAGTATATCGTTCTTCCAGCCAGCGTCATTTGCCGCGACGAGAGCTTCATCGCGTTGCGTAAGTCTACCTAGCGCGCTGTCCGGCGAGTCGTGCGAGACTTACCGTGCCGTCAATGAAAGGATCATGACATGGGCCAAATGCATGCCATGCAACTCGACGGACCCGGCAAGCCTTTGCGCATGGTCACGCGGCCTCTGCCTGTTGCCGGTCCGGCACAGCTCCTGATCAAGGTGGTCGCATGTGGCGTCTGCCGCACCGACCTCCATGTGCTCGACGGGGAAATCCCGGCCCATTATCCGATCGTCCCGGGCCACGAAATTGTCGGACGCGTGATTGCCATGGGCGCAAGAACGGCAGGTTTCGCGATCGGCCAACGTGTCGGTGTCCCCTGGCTCGGCCACACCTGCGGCGTCTGTAGCTTTTGCAGGAGCGGTCACGAGAATCTCTGCGATCAGCCGGAGTTTACCGGCTGTACCCGCGATGGGGGCTATGCCAGCCATGTCGTCGCGGACGCACGCTATTGCTTCCCGCTGCCGGATCGCTTCACTGACGTGGAGGCTGCGCCGCTATTGTGCGCCGGTCTGATCGGCTGGCGCGCGCTGCGTCTCGCCGGCGACGGGCAGAGGATCGGGCTGTGCGGTTTTGGCGCGGCTGCGCACATCCTCGCCCAGGTCGCGACATGGCAGGGGCGCGAGGTCTATGCCTTCACCAAGGCCGGCGACGAGGACGGACAGGCGTTCGCGCGGTCGCTCGGCTGTATCTGGGCCGGGTCGTCCGAGGCGGCCCCTCCCGTTCCGCTCGACGCCGCACTGATCTTTGCGCCGGTAGGAGCGCTGGTTCCGGCCGCGCTAAAGGTCGTACGCAAGGGCGGCCGCGTTGTCTGCGCGGGCATTCACATGAGTGACATCCCTGCTTTCCCCTACGCCGATTTGTGGGGTGAGCGCGCGATCCTCTCCGTCGCCAATCTGACGCGCGAGGATGGCACCTCCTTTTTCGAGATGGTGGAAAGGGCGGGGATCAGGACCGTGACCGAATCTTTTCCACTGGAGCGCGCGAACGACGCATTGCGACGGCTGCGCGAGGGTCGATTGACCGGTGCTGCGGTGATCTGTCCCGATCCGGAAACATAGGCCGCGCACGAGACGCTCCCGCGGGTGAACGACGGTGGACCAAAGTGGATGCAAGAGATTGAACCCGCGTATTCCGCGCGGGCATTCCTCATGGGCGATGCGTCAGTATCCCTAATTGTGTGCAAGCATTTAGCCCCTCTCGACTTTGGGAGCATCCCCCCGCACGTGGATGATGCGCCATACGTATTGACGCCAAATCCTTCGCCTGTGCGTCACGGTGGACGATCAGGGCATCCTCGACGGCAGCACGATCGTCTCACCATCCACAACGAACCTGCCGTAGCCGCGATGGTGGATCGTCCGCGGATCATTCTGGGCCGGATTGCTCCAGGCCGCGACGACCTCCAGAATGACCAGATTATATTTGTTGACCAGGCGTGTCTCGACGAGCCTGCATTCGAGATTGGCGAAGCATTCCGCTACCAGTGGCGGCGCCACCAGCGCGGCGGGAAGCTGCGTCAGTCCGATCGTGGCGAACTTGTCGACGTTGCGGCCGGAGCAGTTGCCGATCTCCACGACCTTGGGGGCGAGATCCATGGCCGGGACGGCGATCACGCACTCCCTTGTCGCGCGCAGTGCTGTGAAGCTGAAATCGGCCCTGCTGACAACGCAGGCCAGCAATGGCGGTGTGAACTCCACCATCATATGCCATGACATGGTCATTACATTGCTTCGGCCTCGATGCGCTGTCGTCAGCAGGACAACCGGTCCGGGCTCAAGCAGTTGGTAAACCTCCGGCAACGGGAATGGCCGCATTGGTTCGCGATTGTTGGCGGCGATTGCAGGCATTGCCGTTGCTCCCTCATTGCCGTCTTGCCGATGTTGCGCGGTGTCGCGCAACGGCCGGGCTTTCCGCCGAAATCGCCAGCCCTTCTCATGTGCCTGGCGCCAGCCCCGGCACGACGATACCCTCGAACCTTGCAACGCCTACATCGTCATACGAGGATACATGCGCGTGGCGACAACGACGAGAAGGCTGGAGATCACGACGAGCACGATGCAATCGGTGGCCACGCCGAATTTGCTCGCCTCGCCCGTCAGCATGAGTGCGCGCAGGGCATCGACCTCATAGGTGAGCGGATTGGCCAGCGAGATCGCCCTGAGCCATCCCGGCATGATCTCGATCGGATAGATCGCATTGCTGGCGAAGAAGATCGGCATGGTCAGCACCTGCCCGATCCCCATGAATCGCTCACGAGTCCGCACGATGCAGGCGATGATCAGCGAAAATGTCGAGAACAGGCCCGAGCCCAAGATGATCAGGGCGGCGACTCCGAGCAGATGCAGGACATGGAGATCGATCGCGATGCCGAGCGCCAAGGCAAGCACATAGACGATGATCGCCTGTGACAGCCCCCGCACGGCGGAGGAAATCGCCTTGCCGAGGACGAGGGCGCTGCGGGGCGCCGGACTGACCATGTAACGATGGAGGACGCCAAGGTCGCGCTCCCAGATCACTGCGATGCCATAGAAGATCGCCGCAAACAGCACGCTCTGGGCAAGAATGCCGGGCGCCAGGAAATCGAGATAACGGCCATTGCCGCTGGCCAGCCCGCGGACCTGCGCCATCACCTCGCCGAACAATAGGAGCCAGATAGCCGGCTGGATGGCGCGGGTGAGCAGTTCGGTCGGATCATGCCGGAGCTTCCGCACTTCGGCGTCGGCCACCGCATGGACTTCCGTGGCATAGTTGCCGATCCGGACGAGGATGTCAGCCATGCTCGGCCGCGCTCCGGCGCGTCTGGAGAACGTCATGCATGTTGCCGCCCGTCTGCTCGTCGCCGCCCGCGATCCGGGCAAAGACATCGTCGAGCGTGGCGTCCGGGCCGATCCCGGCCTTCAGCTCGGCCGGCGTTCCCACGTGCTCTAGCCGCCCATGGTGCAGGATGCCGACGCGGTCGCACAGGGCGTCGGCTTCCTCCATGACGTGCGTCGTCAGCAGGATCGTCGTCCCATAGCGGTCGCGGAGATTGCGGACATGGGCCCACACCGTGTTGCGGGCCACCGGGTCGAGACCGACCGTGGGCTCGTCCATGATGAGCAGCGCCGGCCGATGCATTGTGCTCTGGGCGATCTCCAGCCGGCGCAGCATGCCGCCGGAATAATGCTGCGCCAGCCGACCGGCGGCATCGGTCAGCTCCGTCCGTTCGAGGGCTTCCCTGATCCGCTGTGAACGCTGAGCCCGAGGAATGAGATACAGCCGCGCCGAGAGAAGAAGATTCTCGTAGCCGGTCAGGGCGCCGTCGGCCGATAGTAGCTGGGGTACGTAGCCGATGTGGCTGCGCACTGCCCTTGGTTCCCGGGCCAGATCATAGCCGGCGACCCGGGCATTGCCAGCCGACGGCGGTAGCAAGGTCGTCAGCATCTTGATCAGCGTCGACTTGCCCGCACCGTTGGGACCGATAAGTCCGAAAATCTCCCTACTGTGGATTTGCAGATCCACCCGGTCCACCACCACCCGGCCGTCGAAGGATTTGGACAGTTCAGAGGTTTGAATGACCAGACCGGCGTTCCCAGCCGGGATACCAGGCGACGCAGCCTGATCGATCGCTGTATTCAGCTCCGTCACGCCACATCTCGCGCGGAGGCAGGATGCTGTTCCGGCGCATGTGGCGATCCCGAAGGGCCACGGCAGAGTACCGTATTCCTCGCTGTCAGCCCCATATCGATCACATCCATCCGGCAGCCGTTCAAAAGGGAGAATCTTACAGCCAGTCTAGTCCCTCGGGCGCCTTGGACACTCCGTTCTTATACGGATTGGAGCTTCCGCATTTCCGATCGACTCTGAGCCGACCAAAAGGCCGCGGCGCACGATTGCCCACCCGCGCCCGCGGCATCGGACGAACCAGGATTTCAATCTATTGCGGAGTGCATCACATGGACCTGACCGAAGCGATCTACGGACGCCGCGCGACACGCGCCTACACAGCGGCTCCTGTCTCGAAAGACCTGCTGGAGAACGTGATCGATGCTGCCATCCAGGCCCCGAGCGCCGTCAACGAACAGCCGTGGGACTTCACCATTATCCAGAACACATCGCTGCTCGATCGGATTTCTGCGGCGGCCAAAGCCCATATGATTGAGACGATGCCGAGCGGATTCTTTCCGGAACATCTCCACGAGACTCTCGGAAGTCCGGATTTCCACATCTTTTATCATGCGCCGGTCCTCATCACTATCTCGGCACGCGCCGGAGCATGGGCGATCGAAAATGCCACCCTGGCGGCCGAGAATCTGATGCTGGCGGCGCACGGACAGGGCCTGGGATCCTGCTGGATCGGCTTTGCCCAACGGTGGCTCGAGACTGCGGACGGCAAGCATGCGCTGGGCGTTCCTGACGATTTCGTGCCGGTTGCCCCGATAATCATCGGCCATCCCGCCGCGCCCGCCGGCCTCGTCCCCCGCCAACCACCGCAGTCGCGGTGGATCGATTGAACGCCCGCCTTCCGACGGGCGAACCGCCGCAAGGAAGCTGCGCCTAGTACCTTGGGGGGAGGATTTGCTTATCCACTTCGTGTGAATTCTGGATGATGCCAAATGACCATGGCGTCGCCGGGCCGTTTGCCGCGTGGAATGACGCGACAGAGTGACAGCACAGATGGTCGAGGTTTGTCTCCTTCCCCTTGCCGTGAAAAATGCCCGTGAAAACAGGGGACCCGGATTGGGTTTGGGGAGGAATGGCGGTGGCTGGACCCTAGCAATGTCATTCATTTTCTTGGCTCCTTGTCGCCTGCATCGCTGATCATCGCATCTCGAAGAGTTCTTGATGGAAGCGTGTCTTGGGCAGGCCGCGCGCAACCATCGCCTCGTGGAGGCTCTTTCCGAACTGCGCCGGGCCGCAAAACCAGATGTCTGCCTCCATCCAGTTGGGGATCAGTTCGGTCAGCCTGTCCAACGTCAATAAGCCATCACGAGGCGTAACAAGCAAATGGACGCGAACGCCAGCTCGAGTGGCGAGATCGCGAACCTGAGCGATGAAGTCGTCGTCGGGCGCCGCAGTGGAATAGAACAGATCAACGTCGCTGCCGTTCCGGATCGGTGCGAGTGCCTGCAGAAGCGCGATGAATGGCGTAATGCCCACGCCGCCAGCAATCCAGATCTGGCGGGTCAGGTCGCTCTGGAAGTCAAAGCGCCCATAAGGGCCCTCGATCGTCACAGCCTGACCTACTCGGAGCAAATCCGGAAGCTTGCGCGTATAGTCGCCTAGTCCCTTGATGCTGAACACAAGATGGCCGTCATCGTGCCATGTCGAGGAGATGGTGAAGGGATGAGCGCCTTCCCGATCGTTGGCCTTAAGGAAGGCAAATTGTCCAGCTTGGTGACCGGGCCAGGCTGTTCCGACATCGACTGTCACGTCCAGCACCGCATTGCCCGGATAGCGGACCAGACTGGTGATTTCCCCTACAGCGCGGCGCGAATGACCGATGCGCCGGAACAACGCTGTCGCCGCGGCTACCACGCCCGCCGCCAGCAGGATCGCCATTGGAGGGCCCAGCGGAGCGGTCCAATAAGCGCGATCCATCAGCACGACAGCGTGGAACGCCAGCACGAGAAATATGGGCGCCGTCAGCCTGTGGGTTTTGAAGAACCAGTGATACGGAAAACGCTTCCAGAGCGCGAGCGCAACCAACACGATCAGCAAGTAGAGCGCAAGCTCACCCATTTCCGTAGCAGCACCGCGCAGGCTGTCCAGGATATTGGCATCGGGTCGAGGATCACTGCTTCTTGGCCGGTTGGCGCGCGAGAGCCAGCCTTGATCAACCATCCACCGCGGGAGGATTTCAAGCAGCCAGTGGATCAGCCCAAAGAGCAGCCCGCCAACGCCGAGCCATTTGTGGAGACGGTAGAATTTGTCGAGCCCGCCAAGCGCGCCTTCGATCTGAACGGGACGCGCGGCAAGAACCACTCCCGCCGACATGAACGCGATGGCGAGAATACCGGTGAGATAGATGAGCTGGTGTCGAATGGCCCAGAAGTCGCCCGCCAGCGCACCGTCGGGCAGGCTGAGCAACCAGATCACCGTGAGAACCAGGGCGAGGGCGGGCGGAACAAGCTTCAATGGGGTCGGTCGCATGGATCACCTTCACTACGGCTCGAACACACGCGAATGGCAGTGCGATGGCGTCCAGCATCGATGATGCGACGATCAAGGCCGCAGCAACACCGAGATGCGCAGCAAAGGTTATTGCCATCCCGCGCAACGCGCTGAACTTGCAAAGAAGCATGCGACGTATATGATGGCCAGACAGCGCGTATTGATACGTAGTAGACGAGCATCTGCCTAGGTAGCCCGCACGGCGGTCGTTTCTGGGACTCGCCTTCGGGTCGGGGTCCTGCCGTCACAAACGTCAACACCAGACGCGGATGCTGAACCAGGCTTCGCTCGAACGACTTGTTCATCCGCGCGCGTAATCGCCAGTCCTGCTGGCTCTCCAGTTCCAGGAAATGGTAAGGCGAAAGTCTGCGGGCGAATTCGATCTCATTTATCGAAAAACCGAGATCACGTGCATTGGCGATGAACCGCTGCCGGTTCACGTCGGCGTTGGATAGTCACGGTACCCGCTGTCCCGCCGCGGTGCAGCGGGTATGAGGAGATCATCTCGTAATGGCGGATCATCCGCTGCGAGACCCCGCTCGCCTTCCAGGCCTCGCCTATGTTCATAGCCGCTGCGGGTTGAGCCGAAGTGCGTTGGTGACGACGCTGACCGGGTGGATGATCGAATATCGTTCTCCACCAGTCGAGGCGCATGGAACTTTGCCATTCCCGCACTGGAAGAGCCGGCATTATTGCTTCATCCATTGCTCAAGAGCTGTGTAGGACGCGCCAGCAACCGCCGCGTCCTGTGGAATCAGGATGCCAAAGCAATGCGGCGAGCCAGAAGACACTGGACTTCGCGCGTCTCGCCTTCTCTCCCCGCACCGCGTGCGCAGAGTTCGGTCTCCGCGGAATGATCGGTTGTGGTCAGAATGGCCGGGCGCTGCCAGCCCGCCGCCCGGAGCTGACGCAGAAGATCGATTCCATCCACATGAACGGGCCGATGCTCGGCGATCAGGCAAGCTCTCCCCTCTGTCATCGGATCTGCCAGGAGCCGGGTCTCCTCTGCATAGGCTTTCACGCCATAACCGCGCGCCATAAGCAACAGGTGCAACGCGCGCCTCAGCCCGCTGTCGCTCTCGACAAGGAGGATCACAGCGTGAGGAATCTGCGGGTCGGTGGGCCTATGTGTCACTCGTGCCAAACAAACCAGGGACTGCCGGAAGCTTCCGGTCGATTCGGTCTAACGGCAACGTCGCCGCTCTGAACTACGTAGATTTCCCAAGTGACGGCTAGCGCCACTGCTGATTTCGACTCCGAGGGGAGCGATGTCAATCCATCCTCGACGGCAGGTCGATCCTGCAAACCTCCTGGCGACAGCGGCAAGAAACGCGCTCTCGATGACCGTATGGAGAGCATTGTCGGTCGAGATCCGATGCCAAGCGGGGGGCCACTATGTAAAGACGGCCAGGCAAGACCGTCTGCTTCTGTTCGATCATTGGGTTCACCAAGATCAGTTCCGCAGTGTCGCGCCTATATCATCCATGAGGCAAGCTGCTTTTTCAGGGCACGCGCGCGGTGATGGATCGCCGACGAGAATGTTCGGGAGCAACCGGCGGACTTGCGCCGTATCTCACCCTTGCAGTACCGTTTCCTGCAGCTGCGAAGGAGTGAGTCTTTATCTCAGGTTCTGATCAAGCCTTGGTGCAAAATACCTAAAAATACAGACGAAAGTGATAACAATGGAATGCCGTGGGACATGCGGCATGGGGCATTTACGTAATGCGCTGGCGCGTGTGCAGCTTCAGTAGAGACAGGATTTTTTCAGGAGCTCCAAGATGGCAGCAGCGCATTCACGTCAGGACGCGTCCGATCCGCTCGACGGCATTGCCGAAACCCTCGACCGGGCCGCGATCGCCGGCATGGCGCAGATGACCAGCGGGCTCTCGCCAGCGACCATCCTGCAGGCGTTTTCCGACTGGGGCATGCATCTTGCCAGCTCGCCGGGCAAGCAGTTGCAGCTGGCGGCCAAGACGACACGCAAATTCATGCGGCTCGGCGACTATGCCGTGCGCAGCATCGGCGACCATGACGCTGCCCCCGCGATCGAACCGCTCCCGCAGGACCGGCGCTTCGCCGATCCGGCCTGGAAGGAGGCGCCCTTCAACCTGATCGCCCAAGCATTCCTGCTCAACCAGCAATGGTGGCATGCGGCCACGACCGGCGTCACCGGCGTGACCCGGCATCATGAGGACATGGTCGCCTTCGGGATGCGGCAGATCCTCGACACGATGGCGCCGACCAATTTCGTCGCGACCAATCCCGTCCTCCAGAAGCGGATATTCGAGACCGGCGGACAGTGCCTTGTCGAGGGCGCCAGGCTGCTGCTGGAGGACATGCAGCGCACGATGCGCGGCGAGCCGCCGGCGGGGGCCGAAGCGTTCGACGTCGGGAAGGACGTCGCCGCCACGCCCGGCAAGGTCGTCTACCGCAACGAGTTGATCGAGCTGATCCAATATGCGCCGACCACGGACACCGTGCGGCCGGAGCCCATCCTGATCGTGCCGGCCTGGATCATGAAATATTATATTCTCGACCTGTCGCCGGAGAACTCGCTGGTCCGCTGGCTGACCGGGCAGGGCTATACGGTCTTCATCATCTCCTGGCACAATCCCGTCGGCGCGGACCGCGACCTCGACATGGAGGCCTATCGGCGCCTGGGCCCGATGGCGGCGCTCGACGCGGTGACGGCGATCACGGGGTCGCCAGCCGTTCACGCCGTCGGCTATTGCATCGGCGGCACTTTGCTGTCGATCGCGGCCGCGGCGATGGCGCGCGACGGCGATGAGCGGCTCGCCACCATCACCCTGTTCGCCGCGCAGACCGAATTCAGCGAGCCGGGCGAGCTCGGCCTGTTCATCGACGAGGCGCAGCTCAACGTGCTAGAGAACATGATGTGGAGCAAAGGCTATCTCGACGGCACGCAGATGGGCGGAGCCTTCCAGATCCTGCGCTCCAACGACCTCGTCTGGTCGCGGATCCTCAACACCTATCTGATGGGCGAGCGCGAGCCGATGTCGGACCTGATGGCCTGGAACGCCGACGGCACGCGGATGCCTTACGCCATGCACAGCCAGTATCTGCGCCGCCTGTTCCTCGACGATGATCTCGCCGAGGGGCGCTACAAGGTCGACGGCCGAACCATCAGCCTCTCGGCGCTGCGCCAGCCTATGTTCGTCGTCGGCACCGAGCGCGACCATGTCGCGCCGTGGCGGTCGGTGCACAAGATCCACATGCTGAGCGGTGCCGAGATCACCTTCGCGCTGACCAGCGGCGGGCACAATGCCGGGATCGTCTCCGAGCCTGGGCACAAGGGGCGGCGCTATCATATCCTGACCCGCGAGGCCGACGGCGCCGCGCTCGATCCGGACGAGTGGATGGCGCATGCGCCGGTGCGGGACGGATCCTGGTGGGTCGCCTGGGAAGAGTGGCTGCGCGCGCATTCGGGCGAGCCGGTCGCGCCGCCGCCGCTGGGCGCACCGGACAAGGACTATCCGGTGATCGAGAACGCCCCCGGCCGCTATGTGCTGGAGCATTGAGCGGTGACCGTGACCGACATGATCGAGAACCGCATTTTCGACGAGATCGTCGTCGGCGACACGGCGAGCGTCGTCCGCACATTGTGTGAGCAAGACATGCAGCTTTTCGCGCGCGTTTCAGGCGATGCAAATCCGGTGCAACGCGATCCGGCCTATGCCGCCACCGACATGTTCCATCAGGTAATTGCGCCCGGTATGTGGGGCGGCGGGCTCATTTCCGCTGCGCTCGGAACCGAGCTCCCCGGTCCCGGCACCATCTATCTCAGCCAGACCCTGCGCTTCATCCGGCCGGTCTGCCTCGGCGATACCGTCACCGCCTCGGTGACCGTCACGGAGAAACGTGCCGAGCACCATGTCGTTCGCCTCGACTGCCGCTGCGTCAACCAGAACGGGCAGGACGTCATCACAGGGCAGGCAGAGGTCAAGGCGCCCACCGAAAAGGTCCGCGCCCCCCGGATGGCCTTGCCCGACATCCGCGTTTCCGATCATGATGGATATCGCAAGCTGATCGAGATGACCGCCGGCGGTGACGCCATACCGACCGCCATCGCGCATCCCTGCAATGCTGCCGCGATTCTCGCGGCCATGGAGGGCGCCGAGGCCGGCCTGATCCAGCCGATTCTCGTGGGCCCCGAGGAAAAAATCCAGGCGGCGGCCAGGGATGCCGGCAAGGACATAACCGCTTTCCGCCTGATAGCTGCGCCGCACAGCCACGCCGCTGCCGCGCAGGCCGTGGCGCTCGTCCGCTCGGGTGAGGCGCGGTTGCTGATGAAGGGCTCCCTCCATACCGATGAGATGATGGGCGCAGTGGTCTCGTCCGCAACGGGGCTCAGGACCGAGCGCCGCATCAGCCATGCCTATCTGATGGATGTGCCGGAGCACCCTACGCCGCTGATCATCACCGATGCGGCGATCAACATCGAACCGACGCTCGAAGAAAAGGCCGACATCATCCGCAACGCCATCGATCTCGCGCATGTCATCGGGATCGAAAGTCCCAAGGTCGCGATCCTGTCGGCGGTGGAGACGGTCAATCCGTCGATGCGATCAACACTCGACGCCGCCGCGCTCTGCAAGATGGCCGATCGCGGCCAGATTTCAGGCGGCGTGCTCGACGGCCCGCTGGCGTTCGACAATGCGATCAGCGAGGCGGCGGCCAAGGAAAAGGGGATCGTCTCGCCCGTGGCGGGCAAGGCCGAGATCCTGGTCGTCCCCACCCTTGAGGCCGGAAACATGCTTGCCAAGCAGCTGACATTTCTCGGCGGGGCGGATGCCGCCGGGGTGGTGCTGGGCGCCCGCGTACCGATCATCCTCACCAGCCGCGCGGATTCCCTACGCACACGGCTCGCCTCCTGCGCGGTCGCGGTGCTGCTCGCGCGTGCCGCCACCAAGGCGGCGCCGGGCCTGCCCGAAGGCAAGCCCCTGGCATGAGCCGCGCCGTCGTCAGCATCAATGCGGGCTCGTCGAGCATCAAGTTCGCGCTGTTCACGCTCGACACCGATGGCCCGCGCCATGCCGCGGCCGGCAAGCTGGAAGGGATCGGCACGGCTCCGCGGCTCGTGGCGCGCGACGCCGACGGCGCCGTCCTGGTCGACCGCAGCTGGAACAATGGCGCGGGGCTGACCCACGAGGCCCTGCTTCATGACCTGTTCGCCTGGGCAGGAGATCACCTGCCCGAACATGAGATCATCGCCGTCGGCCATCGCGTCGTCCATGGCGGAATGGCGTTTGCGCGGCCGATGCTGGTCGACGACGCCCTGCTCGCGGCGCTGGACGCACTGTGCCCTTTGGCGCCGCTCCACCAGCCGCACAACCTCGCCGCGATCCGGGCCATCCGCGCGCTGGCGCCCGCCCTCCCCCAGGTCGCCTGCTTCGATACCGCCTTCCATCACGACCGGACGGACAGCGCCATGCGCTTCGCCCTGCCCCGCGCGCTGCACGACAAGGGCATCCGGCGCTACGGCTTCCATGGCCTCTCCTACGAATATATCGCGCGGACACTGCGGGAAATCGACCCGAAGCTGGCGGGCGGGCGAGTGATCGTCGCCCACCTGGGAAACGGCGCGAGCCTGTGCGCGATGCGTGAGGGAAAGAGCGTCGATACGACGATGGGCTTCACAGCGCTCGACGGGCTGATGATGGGAACGCGCTGCGGCGCCATCGATCCCGGCGTCTTGCTCCACCTTCAGACCCAGGAAGGCATGAGTGCCGCTGAGATCGAGACGGTGCTGTACCAGCAGTCCGGCCTGCTCGGCGTGTCAGGCGTGTCGAGCGACATGCGCGCGCTCCACAAGAGCGAAGACCCGCACGCCGCCGAGGCCATCGACCTCTTCACCTGGCGCGCGGCGCGGGAAGCCGGTGCGCTCGTCTCCTCTCTCGGCGGAATCGACGGGATCATTTTCACGGCCGGCATCGGTGAAAATGATCCGATCATTCGCGCGTCGATCTGCGAGCGCCTGGCCTGGACCGGCCTGACCGTCGACCGGGACTTCAATGCGCGCAATGCGCCGGTCATCAGCCGGCCGGACAGCAGGATCATCGCCCGCGTCATCCCGACCGACGAGGAACGCATGATCGCCGTCCACACCCTCGGCGTCCTGCCTGCACCAGGAGGTGGACGGTGACCCCGATTGCCGCCTGTGGGGCCAAACCTCGCCTCGCCGCCGGCACTGAAAGCGATATCGCCGGCCGACCACTTGGTGGAGCTTCAGGCTACCATTGCATCAGGCAGTGGCTTGCCTGTCATGGCAAAAATCTCGTCGGTCATCGTCGATCGCCGCCCCGCGTTCGACTTGGAGCGGCGCTCCCGCGATGACGACCGCGGATTGGCGCCTTTATGATCGCAACGGCGAGACGACGCTCCACACGATCGGCGACTGGACGGCGCTGGACCTGGGGAACGCCCTGGTCCGATTATCCGCACATTTGGTGGGGCATGACGAGGTCCGTCGCATTGACCTGTCCGACCTGGGGCGGATCGACACGGCTGGTGCGCTCGCGTTGCTGCAGTTCGTGGCGAAAGACGTCAATATCGACTGTGGCCCGCGAGAGGATCTGCACCGGTTGATCACGCTCGTCCGCCCAGCGCTAGAGGCGGAAACACCATCCCGGCAGAGTAGCGGGGATCTGGCCGGCTTTTTCGACCGCTTCGGGCGCCACGTCGTCCATCTCGCCCGCGACGCATATGACATGCTGGAGTTCACAGGGCAGCTCGTAGCCGCCATTGGGCGAACGATCATCCATCCCGGACGATTGCGGATGACGCCGCTCTTCGCAGTGATGCAGGACGCGGGCATCAACGCCTTGCCGATCGTGTTCACGATGACCTTCTTCATCGGCGCGGTGATCGCGCTCGTCGGCACCAATCTGCTGACGACTTTGGGCGTCGAGGTGTTCACGGTCGAACTCGTCGGGGTCGCCGTCCTGCGCGAGTTCGGGGTGGTCATCGCCGCGATCCTGCTGGCGGGCCGCTCCGCGTCCTCGTTCGCCGCACAGATCGGCGCAATGCGCATGAACCAGGAAACCAACGCCATGCAGGTCATGGGCGTCGACCGCTTCGACGCCCTAGTGATCCCGCGCGTCCTGGCGGCGCTCTTGATGATGCCGCTGATGACCTTCTGCGCCGATATTGGCGGCCTCGCCGGCGGGCTGTTGGTGAGTTGGGCAACGATCGATATCAATCCCGCTTTCTTTATCCAACGGACGCTTGAGATGGTCGCCATCAAGCATTTTTGGATGGGGATGAGTAAGGCGCCGTTTCTCGCGCTGGTGATCGCCGCCGCCGGCTGCCGGCACGGCTTGATGGTGGGCGGCGATGTGCAGAGCCTCGGCCGCAACGTCACCTCTTCGGTCGTCCAGTCGGTCTTCATGGTCATCATGTTCGACGCGGTGTTCGCCGTGATCTTCACGGTACTCGACTTGTGAGCGCCCGATCCGCAACCGGCGACGCACCGATCCGCATCTCCGGCCTTCGCACGGCCTTTGGGAAGAAGGTCATCCACAAGAATCTGGATCTCGAAGTCCGCAAGGGAGAAATACTGGGTGTGGTCGGCGGCTCCGGCTCGGGCAAATCGGTACTGCTCAATACGATCCTCGGCCTCAAGCGCCCCGATGGTGGGACGGTCGAGATTTTCGGACGGCGTATCGATGATCCGGACGCTCGATCGGCGGTCGAGCGGCGCATCGGCGTGATGTTCCAGCAGGGCGCCTTGTTCTCCTTCCTGACCGTCCAGGAAAATGTCGAAACGCCGCTGCTCGAGCATGCGCATCTGCCGAAAGACTTCGTACGCGATCTTGCCCGGTTGAAAATCGCACTCGCAGGCCTTCCCGACAACGTCGGTTCGCTCAAGCCGGCGGAGCTTTCGGGTGGCATGCGCAAGCGCGCGGGCGTGGCGCGTGCGATCGCACTCGATCCCGACATATTGTTCCTCGACGAACCTACCGCAGGTCTCGATCCGATCGCAGCGAGCGAGTTCGACGCGCTCGTCACCACCTTGCGCCAGGCGCTCGGCCTGACCGTCTTCATGATCACCCATGATCTCGACACGCTTTACGCCATCTGCGACCGCGTGGCGGTCCTGGCGGAGAAGAAGATAGTCACCGTCGCGACCGTCGATGAACTTGAGCGATCGGACCATCCCTGGATCAAGAGCTATTTCCTGGGGCCGCGCGGCCGTGCCGTCCAGAAGAAGCTGCGCTGATGGAACGCCATGCCAATTATGCCCTGGTGGGCATTGTCTCCACGGTGTTTCTGATCGCCTCGATCGTCTTTGTCGTCTGGCTGGGCGGGTCCCAGTTCAGGCGTGACCATGACCTGTATCGCATCATGTTTGTGGGTCCGGTGCGCGGGCTGAGCAAAGGCGGTGAAGTTCAGTTCAACGGTATCAAGGTTGGTCAGATTCAGAATATCCGGCTTGATGAGGACGATCCCAACCGCGTGCTCACCGACATCGCGGTCGACCGTGGGACGCCGATCCGCGTGGACTCGATGGCTTCGACCGAAATTCAGGGGATCTCGAGTGTCAGCGTTATCCAGATCAGCGCCGGATCCCTGCAAAAGCCCTTATTGCGCAAGGTCGATGGGAGCGAACGCCCGATCATTTCCAGCAAGGCTAACGCTCTGTCGACTCTCCTGCAGGGCGGCGGCCAGATGGTCCAGGCCGCTACCGAAGCGCTCAACCGCGTGAACCGGCTGCTCTCGGATCGCACGATCGCCAATGTGGGTGCGGCTGTAGAGGATATTCGCCTGACCAGCGCGGAATTCGCGGCGAACCGGAGGATGATATCGAACGCTGCCTCGGCCCTTGCAAAGCTCGATCGTGCCGCGACCGACATCCAGGGCGCCTCTGCATCGGTCCGCCAGATTGCCGACGGCGACGGCAGGCGCGCCTTCGCCGATATCTCGGGCGCGGCAGGTGAGCTCAAGACCGCAATCCACGAAGCCCGGGAAGCCGTCGCCAGACTCGACACGCGAAGCGCAGACATAAGCACCACCACCCTCCCCAACATCAACGCCGCCATGATCAGTCTTCAGGACACGGCCGAGTCGCTCGACGGTCTCATCCGGGAGATCCAGCGGGATCCACGTCACGCGCTTGGCAAGGGCAGCGGCAGGGAACGGGAGCTTCCGCAATGAAACATTTTACCGCGTTGAGGATATCTGCGGCCCTCTTTGGCTTATTTGCACTTTCCGGCTGTGGCAGCCTGCTCGGTGGCGGCGCGCGGGATGATCTTTTCCGTTTTGGCGTGCCGCACCTTCCCGCGGGCCCCTCGACAACGGCTGGGCACAGTCCGATGCCCCGTACCATTTCGCTCCTGCGCGTCCGCTTCGCACCGGAGATCGAAGGCGACCGGATCCTCACAACACAAGGCGAGCGCGCGCTCTACCTGAAGGACGCGCGCTGGGTAGCGTCCGTTCCGGAGCTTTTTGTGCAGGCGCTGGACCGACAGTTCGGCGAGCGCGTACCGGCGATCCGGCTGGCGCCGCCTGGAAGCGCGGCTGGCGCATCACAGGCATTGCAAATTGGCATCGACCGGTTCGAGGCGCGCTACCCTGCGGAAGGTGCAGAACAGGGTCCGCCGGCCGTGATTATCACCGGGGACGCGACACTGCTTGATCTGCGGGATCGGCAGCCGATTGCATCACGCCGTTTCACGGTGGAGGAGCCGGTGACCGCCAATAGCAAGAGCGGGATTGTCGCGGCATTCGACCGGGCGGTGGCGCGTTATGCAACACAGTTTGTCGATTGGACCATACAGGCGTCCGGCGCAGAACTCATGGACGTGAGATCTCAGAAAGGTCAGAACAATGAGCAATAACCCAACCCATCTGGTCACGCGCAGCGGGCTTGAGCTTTCGGTGAGACCGGCAGGCGCGCAGGACGGACCGATCCTGACGCAATTGTTCCACCATGTGAGCCATGAGGATTTGCGCTTCCGGTTCCTGTCGGGACTGAACGAAATCGGACCAGAGCAACTTCGTGCGCTGACCCCGATCGATGACGGCAACGCGCTAAGCTTCCTCGCCTTCGATGCCGAGAGCGGCGCCGCGGTTGCAAGCGCCATGCTCGTAGCCGATGCGGCGGGCGAGCGGGGTGAAGTGGCGATCTCGGTTGACGCCGACTATCGGAACCGGGGCGTCGGATGGACACTGCTCTCCTTCGTGGCCGATCAGGCGGAAGCGCGGGGGCTCTCGATAATCGAGTCGATCGAGAGCCGCGCCAACGTCGCTGCAATCGAACTCGAACGCGACATGGGCTTCACGGTCGAGGAATATCCTGGGGATTCGACCCTGGTGCTGGTCCGGAAAACGCTGCGCGCCGGTTGACCGCGGGCGCGCGGTGTTCAACCGGCCAGCGCCGCGGCGATCGCATCCTTCAATGGCGTGGTCGGCCGACCGATCAGCCGGCCGAGTTGATGGCCGTCGTCGAAGAGCGCGGCCTGTCCGGCCGCGGCGTCCGACTGGGCGAGCATCGCCGCCACCGCCTCCGGCAGACCGGCGCCGACGAGCGCCGCCTTGTAATCGGCCTCGCTCAGGTTGCGGAAGATGACAGTCTTGCCCGCCTGGCGGGAGAGTTCGTCCGCGAATTCGGCGAGCGTATAGGCCTCATCGCCCGCCAGTTCGTAGATGCGTCCGGCCTGATCCTCCTGCGCGACAAGCACGGCAGCAGCGGCGTCGGCAAAATCGACGCGCGTCGCCGAGGCGATGCGGGCATCCCCGGCGCTGCCGAGCAGGATCCCATGCTCGAGCGTGGCCGGGATCGCAGCGGCGTAGTTCTCGGTGTACCAGCTGTTCCGCAGCAAGACATGGGGCACGCCGCTTGCCCCAAGAAGCGCTTCGGTCTGGCGATGCTCCTCGGCAAGCCCGAGCGGGGACGTCTCCGCGTGCAATACGCTGGTATAGGCGATGAGCTGCACGCCCGCCGTTTTGGCGGCGTCGATCACTGCCTTATGTTGCGGCACGCGGTGTCCGACCTCGTTTCCCGAAATGAGCAGCAGCTTGTCGACGCCGGCCAGCGCCGGGGCGAGGGTCTCCGGCCGGCTATAATCGGCTTCGCGCACGACGACGCCCGTCGCAGCAAGGTCCGATGCCTTGCCGACGTCACGCACCAGGGCCGCGATCTCGCCAGCCGGCACCGTTTTAAGCAGTGCCGCAATGACGAGCCGCCCGAGTTGTCCCGTCGCTCCGGTGATGGCGAGCATGACTCTGGTCCTCTTCTTTGCTGGGGGCGTTGAACCGCGAGCGGCGACGCCCTGGATGAGATCGACTCTATTCCGGCTTCGCGGTCGGCGCCAATGCCCGCAATCCACCGATCAACGCGTCAAGCCGCTGTTCGGCTTCACCATGATCGGCCTCCGGATAAGCGGTTGCGACGCGGGCGCCCCAATAGCCGAGATCGACCGTCGTGAGACTGAATTCATAGGGAATGCCTTCGCGGCTGCCGCGGAAACGCCCGCGCCAGACGGCATCCTTTGCCATGTCGGGAAGAACAACCGGCCCCTCGGACAGCGGCGTGCTTTCATCGAAATAGCTGCGCGCGAGCCACTTCATGATCGTATAATGCTCCTTCGCCGACATTTGCTCGATGTGAACCAGCGAGATGCGGGCCACGATCGTCGAACCGTGCACTGGCGAACGATATTCAACGGAAACATACTGCCCGCTCGGATCATATCCCTGCTGCGCCACGCGCGTGAATCCGGCGAGCATATGGGGAAAGCGTGCGCCGCTTCCCTCATGCACCAGGGTCCCGTCGGAATCGAGGCGGAAGCCCGCCGGGGCGGGCGCTTCGGCGGCAGCGGGCGCCGTCTGGGCGGCCGCGTGTAGGGAAAGCCCAAGTAAAACACTCAGAACGAGCGGCGCAAGACGCCGGAGACGCGACTTCCTTTTCATTCAGGAAGCTTCGCCATGATGATGGCGGCGATCGCCATCACGAGACCTGCTGTCAATCCGTACAAGAAGATGACGTCGATCGACTGACGAATTCTGTCCAAGGCGTGCATGGAGATTCTCCCCTAATGGTGAGAAAAGTTTCGCGCAGCCGCGCCGGCGGGCATATCGGTAGTGTTACTAAGGCGGCCATCACCATGTGCCTGCCTATGCCATCGTTCCGATCGTCCGGCGGAACCGCGCGAGCGCGATCAGGAAGAACACCGCACCGATCACGGTGATGGCAAGGAACTGGGGCCAGACCACGTCGAAGCCCGCTCCCCGGTAGAGAATCGCCTGCGCCATTCTCACAAAATGGGTGGTGGGCGCGGCGAGCATCACCGTCTGCACGAACTCGGGCATGCTCTCGCGCGGGGTCATGCCGCCGGACAACAGCTGGAGCGGCAGCAGCACGAGCATCAGCAGCAGCCCGAACTGCGGCATCGACCGTGCGATCGTGCCCATGAAGATGCCGATCGATGTGGTGGCGAACAGATGCAGCGCCGCACCCGTCAGGAAAAGCGGGATCGATCCCTCGATCGGCACCTTCAATATCCCTTCAACCACCACCAGCAGCGCGAAGGCGCAGGCGAGCAGGACGACGAGCCCCATTGCCCAGACCTTGCTCGCCATGATCTCGAACGGCGTGACCGGCATCACCAGCAGATGCTCGATGGTGCCATGCTCGCGCTCGCGGATCAGCGCCGCGCCGGTCAGCACGATCGAGAGCATGGTGACGTTGTTGATGATCTCCATCACCGATCCGAACCAGCTCTGCGCCAGCGTGGGATTGAAGCGGGCGCGCAATGCAAGATCGGCGGGCGGCGCAGCAGTCGCCCGCGTCCCCCGCATGAACTCGGAGACCTCGCCCTGGACGATCTGCTGGATATAGCCGCCGCCCGTGAACGCCTGGCTCATCCGCGTGGCGTCGATGTTGAGCTGGACGGTCGGCTGGCGGCCGGCGAGCACGTCGCGCTGGAAATCGGGTGGCAGGTCGAGCGCAAATGTATAGCGCCCGGCATCCATGGCGGGATCGACCTCGCCCAAAGCGAGCAGCGCCGGCGGCGTGAAATGCGGCGGATAAAAGGCCCCGGTGATCCGGTTGGACAGCGGCGACTGATCCTCGTCGACGATCGCGATCGGCGCCTTGTTCAGTGTCTCGGGCATGGCGGACGCCGCCACATAGATGCCGAGCGAGAAAGCGTAGACGATCAGGACCAGCATCATCGGATCGCGCCAGAGGCTGCGTAGCTCCTTGACGCCCAGGCGAAGGATATTGGCGATATGCCGCATCTCAGCCCTCCTGCTTCTTGAGGAGCGCGACGGACAGCGCGAGCAGTACCGGCACCGCGATGGTCAGTGCCAGAAGCGGCTGCCCCAGATCGCCGAAGCCGAGCCCTTTCGAAAAGACGCCCCGACAGACGGTGACGAAATGGGTGGTCGGGAAGATGCGCCCGATAAACGCCCCGACGCCCTCCAGCGACGAGACCGGGTTGATCAACCCCGAAAACTGCACCGCCGGCAGGATGGTGCCGATCGCGGTGGCGAACAGCGCCGCGATCTGGCTGCGCATGAAGATCGAGAACAGCAGCCCGATCGCGGTCGCGGACAGCGTGTAGAGCAAGGCGGCCACCGTCATCGCCAGCACATTGCCGGTAATCGGCACGCGAAAGACGAACAGCGCCAGCACCACCAGCAGCCCGTAGTTCAGCATGGCGAGCGCGACATAGGGAAGTTGCTTGCCGAGCAGGAACTCGATCCGCGTGATCGGCGTGACATAGAAGTTGATGATCGATCCCAGCTCCTTCTCGCGCACGACGCTGAGCGCGGTCAGCATCGCCGGGAACAGCAGCAGCAGGACGGGAATGACCGCCGGCGCGATCGCCACCAGGCTCTTGACGTCGGGATTGTAGCGATAGCGCGTCTCGATGTTGACAAGACCCGCCGAGGGCCGGGCGCCCAGCTCCTGCACCGCCATCTCTCCCAGCCATTGCGCGTGCAGCGCCTGGATATATCCCTGCACGGTCTCCGCCCGCATCGGCATGGCGCCGTCGATCCAAACGCCGATCTGGACCGGATCGCCGCGGCGCAGGTCGCGCGCGAAGCCGGGTGGAATCTCGATCGCAACGCTGAGCTCGCCATCTCGCATGCGCCGGTCGAGCTGCGCATAATCGGTGATCGGCGGGCGTTCGATGAAGTAGCGGGATCCCGCAAGGTTCAGAGCATAATTCTGGCTGGTGGTCGTCCCGTCGCGATCGAGCACCGCGAACGGCAGGTTCTCGACATCCAGGCTGATGCCATAGCCCATGATGAACATGAGCAGGACGCTTCCCAGAAGGGCGAGCGTGGCGCGGATCGGATCGCGACGCAGCTCCAGCGCCTCGCGCCGGGAATAGCTCAGCATCCGTCGGCGGCTGAAGGTGCGGGAAAAGGACGAAGCAGGCTCAGCCTTTGTCTCGGTGGCCGGCGCCGCGGCCGCCACTCCCGCCTCCGCACTTTCGTCTCCCGCCGCCGCGTCCTCCAGATAGCTGATGAACGCATCCTCGAGGTTTTTGCTGCCGCGCTTCTCGACGATCGCCGCCGGCGTATCGCTGACCAGCACCTTGCCGGCATGCATCAGCGAAATCCGGTCGCAACGCTCGGCCTCGTTCATGAAATGGGTGGAGATGAAGATCGTCACCTTGTCGCCCCGCGACAGGTCGATCATCATCTGCCAGAACTGGTCGCGCGCGATTGGATCGACGCCCGAGGTCGGCTCGTCGAGGATCAGCATCTCGGGCTTGTGGATCATCGCCACCGCCAAGCTAAGCCGCTGGCGCTGGCCGAGCGGGAGCGCGTCGGGCAGCGCGTCCATGATGTCGGTCAGGCCGAAGCGTCCGGCCATCTCCTCGACCCGGGCGGGAATTTGGGCGGCGGGCACATGGAAGAGCTGCGCGTGCAGCTCAAGGTTCTGTCGGACGGTGAGTTCGGAATAGAGCGAGAAGGCCTGGGACATGTAGCCGACCCGGCGGCGCGTCGCCATGTCGTCATTCTCGACCTCGCGCCCGAACAGCCACGCCTGGCCCTCGCTCGCCTTGAGAAGGCCGGTCAGCATCTTCATCGTCGTTGACTTGCCGCACCCATTGGAGCCCAGGAAGCCGAAGATCTCGCCGCGCTCGATCCGGAAGTCGACATGGTCGACCGCGGTGAAATCGCCGAAGCGCATGGTCAGTCCCTTGGCCTCGATGGCGATCTCAGCATCGCTCCCGTCGCTGCGCGGAGGGATGGTCACGGGCTTGTGACCACGCCGGCGCTCTTCGGGCAGCAGGGCGATGAACGCCTGCTCCAGGCCGTCGGTGCCGGTGCGTTCATAGAAATCCGCCGGAGTGCCGGTTGCGAGGATCTGCCCCGCATCCATCGCCACCAACCAATCGAACCGCGCAGCCTCCTCCATATAGGCGGTGGCGACCAGCACGCTCATCCCGGGCCGGTCGGCACGGATCCGGTCGATCAGGTCCCAGAACTGGGCGCGCGACAGCGGGTCGACGCCCGTGGTCGGCTCGTCGAGCAGCAGGAAATCGGGGTCGTGGATGAGGGCGCAGCACAGCCCGAGCTTCTGCTTCATGCCACCGGAGAGCTTGCCGGCCGGACGTTTGCGGAACGGCGCAAGGCCGGTGCTCTCGGTGAGCTGGGTGATCCGCCGCTCGCGTTCCTGTGCATCCTGCCCGAACAGGCGCGCGAAAAACTCCAGATTCTCGTCGATGGACAAGGTCGGGTAGAGGTTCTTGCCCAGGCCCTGCGGCATATAGGCGATGCGCGGACAGACCGCTTCGCGGTGGCGCCGGTCCGCCATGTCGCCGCCAAGAACCTCGACACTGCCCGCCTGGATCACGCGCGCGCCGGCTATGAGCGAGAACAGGGTGGACTTGCCGACGCCATCGGGGCCGATCAGCGCGACCATGCGTCCGGCGGGAATCTCGAGGTCGATGCCGTCGAGCGCCCGCGTCCTGCCATAGTGCAGGCTGACGCCCGAAAGGCGTGCCGCCAATTCCGGCGAGGCGCCCCCCGATATTCCGGGAGCTGTCATCGCGACACGTTGACGGTCAGCTTCGCCGGCCATTCGGTTCCGCGGTCGGTGCGGACATAGGCCATGCCGGGAAGCCCGGTCTTGACCTGGGTGATATGGCGCTCAAGCAGGGCGGGATCGATCCGCGCCTTCACCCGGAACATCAGCTTCTGCCGCTCGCTTGTCGTCTCCACCGTCTTGGGCGTGAACTGCGCGACATCGGCGACGAACGACACCTTGGCGGGGATCACGAAGTCGGGCGCGGCATCGAGCACGATCCGCACGTCGCTCCCCAGCGCCACGCGTCCCGCCACCGTCTCGGGCAGGAAGAAGGTCATGTAGACGTCGCCGAGATTGACGAGGTTGAGTACCCGCCCGCCGCCGGCGACGACCTCGCCCGGCTGGGCCACGCGATACTGGACCCTTCCGCCCACCGGAGCGCGCAGGTCGCTGTCGCGGATATCGGCCTCGATCCGTTCGATCGTTGCGCGGGCAGCGTCGACGTTCGAGCGCGCGCCGATCACCTGGCTGCGCGCGGTGCCGATGGAAGAATCGACCGCCGCCATCTGCGCGCGCGCCGCCTCGACGGCGGCGGTCGCGCCTTCGACCTGCGCCTGATCGTCGTCGCGCTCCTGCACGGCGGTGGCGCCCTCGCGCGCCAGCGTCTCCGAACGCGCCAGCCGCTTGCGCGCGGCGTTGAGCTCCGCCTCACGCTGCCGCACGGCGGCAAAGGCGGCCGCGCGCTCGCTCTGGCGCTGCGACACCTGGCTTTGCGCGATCAGGATGGCGTTGAGCGCCTGGGCGAGCTGCGCCTGTGCCTCGGAGCGCTGGGCGTTGAGGACATCGATGTCCATATGCGCGACAACCTGTCCCGCCTTCACGAAGTCGCCCTCGTCGGCGACGATGTCGCGTATCCGCCCAGGGGTTTTGGCGGAGATGTCGATCTCGATCGCCTCGATCCGGCCGTTGCCGCCAATGATGCTGTCTGGAAGGTCAGCGGGCTTGAGCAGCAGCCAGAGGATGATGGCCACGGCAACAATGGCCATGGCGATGCCGCCCCTGATGATCCACTTCTTCTGGGGCATCGTCATTGCACTGGATTCCTGGTTTCAGCTGCGTTGATGTCGAAGGTTGGATTCTGGGCGAAGCCCCCGCCCAGCGCCGCATAGAGGGCGACGGCGCTCCCGAGATGGGCACGGCGAAGCTGGACAAGCGCCTGCTCGGTGTCGAACAGGTCGCGCTGCGCGTCGAGCACTTCGAGATAGGCCGAGCGCCCGTTGTCGAAGCGCAACTGGGCAAGGCGCGCGCGTTCCTGGAGCGCCGCGAGCATCGTGCGCGTCGTTTCGATCTGGAGGCCGAGTTGCCGGCGCCGGACCAGGGCATCCGACACATCGCGGAACGCGGCCTGTACCGTCCCTTCATAATCCGCGACGGCAATCACCTGCCGGGCCTTCGCCACGTCGAGATTGCCCTTGAGGCGTCCGGCATTGAACAAGGGCAGGCTCAGGGTCGGCGTGAAATTCCAGGAAAGGCTTCCACCCTTGAACAAGCCGTCCAGTTCGCTGCTCGCCGTCCCGAAGGCGCCGGTAAGGCTGATATTCGGAAAGAAGGCGGCGCGCGCGGCGCCGATATTCGCTTCGGCTGCGCGAAGCACATATTCCGCCGCCACGATGTCGGGCCGGTTGACGAGAAGCTCTGACGGCAGGCCCGGAGGAAGCACGACCTCCGGCGCGGCTTCTGCAAGGCCGAGCGGCCCAAGTCGGATGTCGACCGGACGCCCGACCAGCAGTGCCAGCGCGTTGCGATTGACCTCGCGATCCTGATCGAGCGCCTGCAGCGCCGTCTGCGCCTGCGCTAGCAGGGTCTGCGCCTGCGTCATCTCGAGCTTGGAGCCCGAGCCCACCTCATAACGCCGCCGCAGGATCCGAAGCGCGTCCTCGCGCGTCGTGATCGTCCGGCCCGCCAGCGCGGCGCGCTCCTCATATTCGCGTTCGAGGAGATAACCGTTGGCGACCTGGGCGATGAGATCGGTGGCGACTGCGCGTCGCGCTTCTTCCGTCGCCAGATACTGCGCGCGTGCCGCCGCGTTGAGATTGTGCAGCCGGCCCCAGAAGTCGATTTCCCAGCCGGCGCTCAACTGGGCGTAGATCTGGTTGCCGGTGACCGCCTGGCCCGTCACCGACAGATCGGCGGGGGTTCGTCCCCGCGTTCCGGTCGCCACGGCATCGAGCTGGGGGTAGAGCGCCGATCCCTGGATCCGCCACGCCGCCCGCGCCTCCGCGACGCGCCCCGACGCGATCCGGATATCGCGGTTATTCTCCAGCGCCGCAGCGATCAGCGCGCGAAGCTGCGCCTCGCGAAAGAAATCGTACCAGCCGATATGGGCGATGGACGGCGAGCCGGAGGCCGATGCGGCATAGGTTTGCGGAACGGGCTGCGGCGGACGGACATGCGCCGGCGCGAACGAGCAGCCGGCCAAAAGCATGGACGCAGCGAGACAGGCTGCGCTTATCGCTGGCCGTCGGTATCTGGCCCCTGTGATCTCTGGAACGGCCATATCGTCGCGCACTGCCCCTGGTTCGGTCTTCAAATAGGCGGCTCCCGCCCGGGGGACCGGGCGGGAGCCGTTGTTCGCCGTGAGCTGCGACCCTCAGGCTGTCGCGGAAGCTTTTGCAGGTGCAGGTTCAGGTGCAGGCACCGGTGCCGCAGGCGCCTTCTCGGGCTCGGCCACAGATACCTGCCTGGTCAGGGGCTGGAACCACGTCCGGAAGGTATTGGACAGTTCCTGCTGGTTGGTCGTCTGCGAGAGTAGGTCTTTCCAGCTACCCTGCCATTCGTCGACGGCCGCCTTGATCTTGCTCACCGAAGCCTCGCGGCTCTTTTCGACCTCGCCGAACAGGCTCGTGACCGCTTCGGACTTGAAGCTGGGAACGGTTCCCGGCTTCAGTTCCTTGAACTGATCGACGAAGAGGGTCGCCGCCTTGCTGCCGATCTGCGCATACTCCTCGCCGCCGCTCCGGGCGATCTCGGCGAACTTGAGGACAAGCTCGCCATTGGCCTTGGCAAGCGCGGTAATCTGATCGAGGGGATAGCTCATGGGTCAGGTCCTTTCGAGAATCGAGGTGGGGGAAAAACAGTTTCTGTTGCGATGCTGCGCTGCGATATGAGGGATTATCCTTACGCATGATGGCAGACGGGGCTCAGCCATTGGCGATATATTGCCCTCCGTTGATGGTAAGCACCGAGCCCGTGCAGAAAGCCGCCTTTGGCGAGGCGAGATAGGAGACGGCTTGCGCGATCTCGTCGGGATCGCCGAGACGGCCGACGGGGATTCCGGCGATGATCCCGGCACGCACCTCCTCCTTGACGGCGGCGACCATGTCGGTGTCGACATAGCCGGGACAGACGGCGTTGACGGTGATGCCGCGCGCAGCATTTTCCTGGGCCAGCGCCTTGGTGAAGCCGATCACGCCCGCCTTCGCCGCGGAATAGTTGACCTGCCCTATCTGGCCCTTCTGGCCATTGATCGACGAGATGTTGATGATCCGACCGAAGCGCCGCTCGCGCATGCCCCCGATGATCGCGCGGGTCATGGTGAACATCGAGTCGAGGTTGGTCGCCAGCACGGCGCGCCAATTGTCCCAGCTCATCCTGTGGAAGGCCCCGTCGCGGGTGATGCCCGCATTGTTGACGAGGACGGACACCGGCCCAAGCCGTTCTTCGACCTGAGCCACACCCTCCCGGCAGGCATCCTCGTCCGCAACGTCCCACTTGAACACCGATATGCCGGTGTCCTGCTTGAACCGGGCGGCGGCGGCGTCATTGCCATGATAGACGACCGCCACCTCATGGCCTTCGGCCTTCAGCGATCGGGCGATGGCCGCGCCGATCCCGCGCGTACCACCGGTTACGAGTGCGATATCCGTCATGATCGTCCGGTTCCGTTTCTGCTTAAGGTACGCCGCGACGTTTCCCCCAAAGCTCCTCCCCCGGACAATGCGTATGTATACTTAGCGGTTTTGTTATCGCCTCCTGGCGATAGCGGATCAAGTCAAAACTCATGCAAGACCTGGATGATCGGGTTAGAGACGGTTTTATGACACGAGCAACATCAACCGGAAGCGCCAGGCGCCTGCCGCCGCGTGACCCCAAAGGTGGCCGGCCGACGCAGGAAATCGCGGCCCTACTGGGCGTTCATATTCTTGATGTGGCGCTCGAGCAGTTCATCGCCCAGGGCGTGGAAGGCGCCAGCATGGAGGGGATTGCGAATGCCGCCAATGTGTCCAAGCGCACGCTCTATTCCCGGTTCGGGTCCAAAACGGCGCTGCTTGTCGCTGCCGTCGAACACGGAATTGCGTATCATCTCAGGCCGATCGCATCGACCATTCCGGCCGGCTCGACGCGGGACAAACTGCTCCATGTCGGCCGGAAAATCCTGGATGCATCGCTCAAGCGTGAGGTCATCGGCCTGGATTCCCTGATCAACTGGATCGCCGATCATGAATCGGAAGCCGGCCAGGCCAAGCCTTCGATGGGAGCGAAGGCGGGAATAGCAATCATCCAGTCCATTCTCGAGCAGGCCTGTGGCAAAGACGGCGGCGACCGCGTGACCGACCTGCCGTTCCTGGCGGCCTTCCTCTTCGACGCGTTCGTCACAAGCCCGCGGCAGCGCATTCTCCTGCGGCATGAGCTGGAAAACACATCTCGCGCCAAATCCGACTATCTCGAGCGCACCATGAATCTCATCGCGCGCGGAATGCCCTTCCTGGACGAGGACTGTTCCGGTTAGCCCCGTGTTCGATCATGTTGGACATGGACTCCGACCGCAAGTCTGGCGCCATGCCGTCGCCCCGATGCATGAGCACGAGCAGGCCGCCGTCGAGGCTGGCCCGGTGCTGACTGGCGGCAACGGAGCGGCCATGATCGACCAAAGGACAGGTCACTGCTCATAGTCCTCGGCAAGGTAGAGTCTGCGCACATCGGGATTGTGAAGCACGGCGTCGGGCGCACCCTCGAACAGCACCCTCCCCTCATGGATGACATAGGCCCGATCGACCAGTTCGAGCATCTCGTGGACATTATGGTCGGTTATGAGGACGCCGACCCGATGCTGCTTGAGGTCGCGCACCATCAGCTTGATATCGACGATCGACAGGGGGTCGATGCCGGTAAAGGGCTCGTCCAGCAACATGATGGCCGGCTGTGCGGCCATCGCACGAGCAATCTCCGTACGGCGGCGTTCTCCGCCTGACAAAGCCGGAGCCGGCGTATCGCGGACATGGGCAATACTGAACTCGGCGAGCAGTTCATCGAGGCGCGCCGCAATCACCGCTGGATCGTCCGTGCGGCACTCGAGCACCGCGGTGATGTTTTCCGCCACCGTCATTCCCCGAAAGACCGATGGCTCCTGCGGAAGATAGCCCAGACCCCGTGCCGCGCGCCTGTCCATCGGAAGCGCCGTCACATCCGCTCCGCCAAGCAGGATCCTGCCGGCATCGACGCTCGTCAAGCCGACGATCGCATAGAAGCAGATCGTCTTTCCGGCGCCGTTGGGACCAAGCAGCCCCACGATCTCGCCCGGTTTGACGGTGAGCGAAACGCCGTGGAGCATTTTTCGGGCGCCGAATGATTTTTCGATCCCCACAATCGAGAGCCCTTCGGCCGTACCGGCGGAACTCTGCAATTCGCCTGGTCGACCGGTCGCCGGACCGCCATCCCTGTGAATAGACATGCCGCTATCCACGGCTCTCCTGCTCCCCTGCGAGAGTGGGTTTTCGAAGATGCTCGCGATGAGCATGGGCACGCGACACCTTGTCGGTTGCGTTCGGGCCAGGGCTGCGTCGATGGAAGATCGATCGCCGCCCCAAGCCTCTTCGCTCAGGAGACGGCCTCAAGAGCCAGGGCGACGCCCTGCCCGCCCCCGATGCAAAGTGTGACGAGCCCGCGCCGGAGCCCGTCGCGCCGCATCGACTCGAGCAGCCGCGTCGTCAGCACCGCGCCCGTCGCGCCGATCGGATGGCCATGGGCGATCGCCCCGCCTTCGACATTGACGATGTCCTCGGGCAGCCCGAGTTCGCGGATGACGGCGATGGCGATCGCGGCGAACGCCTCATTGATCTCGACACGTTCGAGATCCGACACCGACCAGCCCGCACGGGTGAGCGCCTGGCGCACGGCCGGGACCGGCCCCAGCCCGAACAGTCCCGGCGCCACCGCCCCCACACCGAACGCGACCAGCCGACCGACCGGAGCAACGCCGTGCTGGCTGGCCCAGTCCTCGCTCGCCACGATCATCGCCGCCGCGCCCGTGTTGAGCCCCGGGGCATTGCCCGCCGTGATGCTCCCTTCCGGGCGAAAGGCCGGCTTGAGGTGGGCGAGGCTTTCGAGCGTCGCATCCGGGCGATTCTGCTCGTCCCGCGAGAAGCTGGTCGGCCCCTTTCGTCCCGGAATTTCGACCGCCACGATCTCGCTGTCGAACTTGCCGGCGGCCTGGGCCGTACTGAACCGCTGTTGCGAGCGCACGGCCCAGCTGTCCTGGGCTTCGCGCGAGATCTGGAATTTCGTGACGAGGTCCTCGGTCACCCAGCCCGAATGCTGGTCGACGAACGCGTCGTTGAGACCATCATGGAGCATGCTGTCGAAAAGCTTGCCGTCTCCCATCCGATAGCCCCAGCGGCCTTTCTCGATGAGGTAGGGCGCCTGGTCCATATTCTCCATCCCGCCCGCGACGGCGGCGTTCGTCAGGCCCAGCATGATCTCCTGCGCAGCGGTGGCGATCGCCTGGGCTCCGGAGCCGCAGACCCGGTTGACGGTCATCGCCGGCACAGCGTCGGGGATCCCGCCCCCGATCGCCGCCTGCCGTGCCGGGTTCATCTTCGCCCCGGCCTGCACCACCTGGCCCATGACGACCGTATCGATCGCATCCCCGGTGACACCGGCGCGCTTCAGCGTCTCCGCGATGGCGATGCTGCCGAGTTTCGGCGCGGCCATGTCCTTGAGGGCGCCGCCATAGCTTCCGATCGCCGTTCGCACGGGTGCGCAAAGAACAATATTCGTGGTCATGATCTTTTCCTTTCATTCGGCCGCTTCAGGCCATGTATTTGCCGCCGTTGATCGACAGCGTGGCGCCGGTGACGAAGCCCGCTTCGTCCTCGACCAGGAAGAGGACGCCGCGCGCGATCTCATCGGGCGTGCCGAGGCGCCCGACCGGAACCGCGGCCAGAACCCCCTTCATCGCCTCCGCCGGAACCGCGGCGACCATGGCGGTGTCGGTATAGCCCGGCGCGATCGCATTGACCGTGACGTTGCGCGCCGCGCCCTCGAGCGCGAGCGCCTTGGTGAAGCCGATCACGCCCGCCTTGGCGGCCGCATAGTTGGTCTGGCCGAACTGCCCCGACAGCGCGTTGACCGAACTCACATTGACGATCCGGCCGAAGCGCCGCTCGCGCATGCCCTCGATCACCGCGCGACACATGTTGAAGCAGCCGCCCAGATCGACGTCGATCACGCTGCGCCACTGCTCCTCGCTCATCTTGTGGAGCGTGCCGTCGCGGGTGATGCCGGCATTGTTGACGAGAATATCGACCGGCCCGACCTCCGCCACGACCTTGGCGACGCCGGCCTGGCTCGCGGCGAAATCGCCCACGTTCCAGCCATAGACCGGAATGCCTGTCTCGTCGTGAAACGCCTGGGCTTCGGCCTCGTTGCCGAAATAATTGGCGACGACGGTGTAGCCGTGCGCCTTGAGGAGTCGTGCGGTCGCGGCGCCGATGCCGCTCACGCCGCCGGTGATAAGCGCTATACGGGACATGAGAAATTCCTTGCTGCTGGTGCTGATGAAAAGGGAGTGGGCGACGCGGTCACTGCGCGAGATAGCCGCCATCGACGGGATAGTAGCCGCCGGTCATGAACGAGGCGCGATCGGAGAGCAGAAAGGCGACAAGCGCCGCCACCTCCTCGGGCCGGCCGAGCCGGCCAATGGGATGCTGATCGATCAGCGCGGGCGACGGTTCGCCCTGCGCCCGGATCAGCGGCGTATCGATGACCGCTGGCCCCACCGCGTTGATGCGAATGCCCTTGCGGGCATAGTCGGCGGCTGCGGTCCGGGTCATGCCGACCACGGCGTGCTTGGCAGCCGTGTAAGCGATGGTGCCGGGCAGGCCGAGCATACCGCAGATCGAGCTCATGTTGACGATCGCCCCGCCGCCCGAGGCGAGCATCGCGGGAATCTGATAGCGCATGCCGTAGAACACGCCGTCCATGTCGACGCTGAGCACGCGCCGCCATTCGGCAAGATCATATTCACCTGCCGGAGCGGAGGCGCCGCCGACGCCGGCATTGTTCACGGCAAGATCGAGCCGGCCGAAGGTCTTCACCGCGAAAGCCACCATCGCCTCGACATCCGCGGCGTTCGCCACGTCCGTCCGAAGCGGAAAGGCCCTACCGTCATCGATCTGGGCAGCGAGAGCGTGTACGCGCTCGATATCGAGATCGGCGAGCACGAGCCGGGCGCCGGAGGCGGCCAACTCACGGGAGATGGCCTCGCCCAGCCCGCTGGCGGCTCCGGTCACGATCGCGACCTTGTCATTGAAGTCGAACATCCGGTTCTCCAGCGCGCGCGAAAGCCGCCGCCCAAAACGGGCGCCGCCAAGCCGATCCGGCACCTCTCCCTGGCGTTTTGGATTCCCGATCAGCACGGGATATGCGGTTCATGTGCATCGCCGGAGCACCACCCCGCCATCGGGAGCTATACTTATGCGTTTCGTATCGACGCTAATTCGTTCCTCTTTCCATCCGGGAAAGCGTGAGGAATGGACGACGGCTGGAGCGGCAGGATCGTCACAAATCGGATGGCGGAGGACATATTCTGTGTCGGGCCAGGCGCAAATATACTGATGGCCGGGGTTGCGCCTTATCTCTCCCCTGCAGTACCGTTCTGTGAAATTGGCGACTCTGCGGAAAGACATGCGCGGACGCCAGATGAACGCAATGCATTGATAATAAATGATATAATAGGAGTTGGCTTTGGGGAAGGATGCTGGGCCAGGCTGTGTGATTGCATAGTGCACATTCCTCGATGCGAGGCGATGGAAGAAGCATGTCCGATTGGAGATGAGAAACATGGACACATCCGCCGCCACATCGCCGCCAGACCCGCTGGACGGCGTTACAGAGACATTCGATCGCGCCGCGGTCCCGGCCGTCGCCCGGTTCACCTCGGCTCTTTCACCCGCGACGTTCTTCCAGGTCTTCTCCGACCGGGCACTTCGCCTCGCCCTCCCGCCGGGCAAGCGACCGCGGCGCAACGCCAGGATCGCGCGCGAACATACGCGGCTGTTCGATTATCCGGTCCGTGGTGCAGGCGACAGCGGTTGGCACCTGCGCGCATGACGATCCGTCCGCACTTCTGGTTCATGGCTGGCGCATCGATTCTCCTCGCGCCGACGGCCCATGCCGCCTCGCCGGTCGAGATCCTGATCGGCGACGCCGGCCAGCGCGACCAGGACGGCGCCATTCTGGTCGATCTGCGATTGCTCAACGGGGACCGAGATCCACAAACGGTATCCTTGCCCGACCGAATCGAGGCACGGATCGGGGCTGCCGGATCTGTCCGGACCGTCTGGCTCGAACGCGCCGCGAATGTCCCGGCCAGCCTGACCGTGCCGCCTGGCGGGTTCATGCGCGCTCGCTATTGCTTTCGCGCGCCTTCCGACCTGACGCTGGATGGCGCGACGCTTTCCATTCCGGCGTGGCGTTCGCAGCAGATCACTGTTGCTTTGCGGTCGGCGACGCAAGTGGCGCAAGCCATATCCGCACCGCAGGCGCCTTCCGAGCCGGAGCGGGAAGCGGCGCCGCCGCCCGCCGACCGTTCGGCTGGCAATGCCTTTCTCGTCAATCTCTCGGCCTATGAGCCGATCTACGCCGTCTACGGGCCTGGCACCAACAGTGAGGCAAGGATCCAGATCAGCTTCAAATACCAGCTGTTCGGATCGAGACGGGCTGATGGGCTGCCGGGGTCCTGGCGTGATGGGCTTCACTTCGCCTATAGCCAGCGTATGTTCTGGGACCTGGGCGGGAACTCCTCGCCGTTCCGCAATGTCGATTATCAGCCCGAACTCTTCTATCTGACCCCTTCCGCCACTTTGTCGAACGGCATCTCGGTGAGCGCGCAGGGCGGTATCCGGCATGAATCGAACGGGCGCGACGGCGCGGCGTCGCGCAGCATCAACAGCGTCTATGTCGCGCCGATGGCGGCGATCCCGCTCGGCGGAGACTATCGCCTCTCGGTCGCACCACGTCTGGCGCTTTTCGTCGGCGACAAGTCGGACAATCCCGATATCCGCCGATACCGCGGCATCACCGGGCTTTTCGTGGAGATCGGGGAGGATGAAGGACTGCGCCTCTCCACCTCCACCCGGTTCAACTTTTCGAGCGGCAAGGGCGCGCTCAGCGCCGATCTCTCCTATCCGCTGCCTCGTCTGCTGGGGGGCGGTCCGGATCTGTATCTCTTCGGACAGAGCTTCATTGGCTATGGCGAGAACCTGCTCGACTATGATCGGCGCATGACGCGGTTCAGAATAGGCGTAGCGCTCGTGCGATAACGGAGATCGAGACCGGGATCGAGACGGCGATTCCGGACGAAACCTGCATCCCCCCACTCGCCGACACTCTTCATAGGCCAAGCAGACAATAGCTGGCATATGAGTGCGGGTCCGGCAAGGGTCGGACTGGCGGGCCGCGTCGACTCTGCCGATCTGCGGCATTGAGTAGGAATGGAGAAAATCGGTCGTACCTCGCGTCGCTTCGGGGTCGGGATCGTCGGACGTTGGCTGGTCTGGACCTTAGCCGCCTTCCCTGCTTGCAGCTGGCCCCCGCGCCTGCCCGGCCATCTTCACGCGATTCCATCCTAGAATCTGAGAAATATATTGTTCAACATTATATTGTGTGCAATTTGATTGTGTGCACCCATCGAGTCGGATCCGTGGGAACGGATCCTGGCGCCTCGTGAGCGATAATCACGGGACGTGACTGCGATCGAACGAGAAGGAGATCATTCCATCCCCGGAGTTGCCTAGCTTCTGTGCCGCAGAGAACATCGGTCCCGACTGCGAGACGATCGTGATCGGCAATATCAGCGACGCCCACGAATGCTTGACACGGACGAACGTGAAGTACCGCTCCGTCATAGGCATGGCCACGCTGTCTGGCACACCCGCGACTCGAAGATATTGAGGGCAGCGGCTCCGAGAACAATGGAACGCCGGGTGTGCATACCATTTCAACTGGAGGATTATCATGAGCACACTGTATACGACGAGAGTCAAAGCCGTGGGCGGCCGTGCGGGCACGGTTCGCAGCGATGACGGACTGCTCGAACTTTCCCTGGCCCTGCCGACGGGGCTGGGCGGCAAGGGCGGAGCCACCAATCCGGAGCAGCTGTTCGCGGCCGGCTATGCCGCCTGTTTCGAGAATGCGGCCATTCACGTCGCGCGAAGCAAGAAGCTCGCTATTGCCGATGATGATCTTGAAGTGGTCGCCACGGTCAGCCTTCTGCCCAACGGCAGCGGCGGTTTCAAATTGGCCGCCGCTCTCGACGTTTCGATCGCGGGCCTGGAGCAGGTCGCCGCCGAAGAGCTGATCGCAGCCGCGCATGCCGTCTGCCCTTACTCGAACGCAGTCCGGGGTAATGTGGACGTCGCGATTAGCGTGAGCACGCGCTGATGGTGAGGCGGGAAGCGGACGCTGACGAGATCTCGGCGGAAACGGCGATGACGGAGGACGATCCCCTGCGACTGGACCGTCAGGTCTGCTTCCCGCTTTATGCCGCCTCGAAACTTTTGACCCGGCTTTATTGTCCGGTTCTGTCAAAGATCGGTCTCACCTACCCCCAGTATCTTGTCATGCTGGTGCTCTGGGAGTCTGAGCCCCACACCATTGGCGAGCTCGGCGCCACGCTGCATCTGGACAGTGGAACGCTCACGCCGCTCCTGAAACGGATGGAGGCTGCCGGACTTCTCACGCGTCGACGGGATCTCGCCGACGAGCGCCGCGTGATCGTTGCGCTGACCGAGGCCGGGCGCCGCCTGCGGGTGCCGGCGAGTAGCGTGCCCGCGACGCTGGGCGAAGGCCTTGACCTTTCTCCAGAGGCGGTCGTCTCGTTGCGGGATGCGGTGCAGAATTTGGTGGCGGTGCTGACGAAACGACCGCGGCACAAAGGAACATAAGCCATGTTGACCGTCCATCATCTCGGTATATCTCAATCGGAGCGGCGGATTGTGGCGCGGGCTGCCCGCCGGACCGCTCAGCCTTGCCTCAACCCGCCGCGTTCCTCATCAGCTTGCCACTTGAGGCATTGATCAGTGCTATCTTGCTGTCTTCGTTTCAGCACAGCTGGCCTCCTCCAGTTCCCTCCACTTTGCGTAGTTGCTTTCATCCTGGCCTGCAGATAGGCTGCGGCCGCCAACCCGGCCTGTAGGCACCGATCCGCCGCGCTGGCCCCTTCCGTGTTTATCTCATATTGGGTCACCGCCGCCGCGGCCGCCCTTCTGTTGGTGTCATTGCTGCGTGGATCCACCATCTTGTCACAGCTTGCGAGGCCGAGTGTGACCAGGACCAGCACGATCTTTTGCGACGTCACGATCACTTGCGCTGATCGCGCGTTTGCTTTTGGAGCCAGCGACCGCCCGCCCCCTATGTCGACAGCGGTCAATGGGACAGCATTGTGCATCTTACGGGATCCAGCAACAGATCGGCGGTCACGCCACCAAACGCCCATTCCCGGAGCCGGCCGTGTCCATATGCTCCGGCGACAACGACATCGGCGTGCTGAGCGCGAGCGACCGCCGCAAGGGCAGCCACATCATCGCCGGTCGACGGCGCCACCAGCGTCTCCGCCAGAATACCGTGTCTTTTGAGCCATGCGGCCACGTCGGTCAGCCGCCGACCGGCCGCAGCTTCGTCCTCCTCCCTAGCGACCTCGACAACAGTCACATGGCCGGCCATTTCCAGTAGCGGCAATGCATCAAGTGCGGCACGCCGGGCTTCACGGCTGTCCTTCCAGGCCACCAGCACCTGCTCCGGTCGCAGCCCCTTAGCGTGCGTAGGAACGACAATTACCGGTCGCCCGGTCTGCATCACCAGATCGCCGATATTTGCGCGTCGTGTATCGGGAAGCAGCGAGCCGCCACGATCCGGTGCGGTCAGGATGACATCGACGCCGCGTGCCTCGCGTGCGAAATAGTCCGCAAGCGGCGTGGCCATCTCCACGCAGCGCCATTCAATATCCGCGACTCGGCCGTCCAGCAGAGCTCGAAACTCTGCCTGGGCCTCCTTGGCTTCGCTTTCAATTTCGACACGATCCAGTTCGATCGCTTCACCGGAAACATAAGCGCCAGCAAATGCCGTCGCCATCAACGGCTGGCACGCGGCAATTCCGATGACGCCAGCCTGCGATCGTTCGGCGAGGTCGGCAGCAACATTGAGCAGCGCGGCATTGGACCGGCCGAGCTCCAGATGCACCATCAAAGTTGCGTAACTCACTGGCGGGCCTCCTACGATGTGTCGCGTTGCCGGGACGAATTCCCAAGGTATCGACAGAAGATATCCGTAGGCTATGCGACATTGCTTCCCTATCGGGTCATCTACTTACAGGCGCGACGATGAGCGCTCTCGTCGCGTGGATCGCTCAGTAGGTTTGGCACCCGGACGGGCCTTACGGTCCCGCTCGACGCCACCGGCAACAGGCTCTCGCGCCGCGGCGGAAATCGAGACGACCTCGAATGTTGCGTGTCCGTTCGGCGGCGATGCGGGTGGATATTTCTCATGCGTGCATGATACGATTCCAGGCGCTACCGGCCATTCCGACAACGCCGTTCGCGCCCGCTCTGCCCTCTCACGCGCGCGCGAACGTCTATTGGTCGAGACTATCGCGCGATCGTTATGCTATGGCGAGGTCACCAAATGCGGGATGTGTCCAGCATTGGATTTCCTCATCGCAATATCTTCAGGTTCGTTCTTGCAACGACCTGAGACGGTGAATAGCCAGTGGCATGATGCAGATTCGCAAAACCTTGACGCTCCGCCATTCAGGCGGCGGAAACGCGCCGGAAGATGAGGGAGAGAGCATCTTCGCCCACGCGATCACCCATCAGCTGTGTGTGCGGGCAAGCTACAATCGTGGGCTGGTGATCCTTGCGCCGCACATCCTCTACGCGCGGCACGGCGACCGGTTCGCGGATGCTGTGGTTATCGAGCGCAATGGCGCCAGGTCCACCGAAACGAAACTGGGCACCTTCAAGCTTTCGGGTCTTCGCGGTGCGGTCATCACCTCAGAGCCGTTCAATCCGTTCGATGGCTATGATGCAGGTGATGACCGTTATACCGAGACTATCATCGCCCGCATCGATTCCTGACCATGTTGGTGGATACCAAGGTCTGAGGGCGGTCGAAGGACCTGCCGGCGGGATCGCCTGCCCATGATTCCGCCGAGGGTTTCGGGCGCTTGATCGCCGGAAATCAGGCACCGCCGTCTCGCGCCAACTTTGCAAGGGTCTGAAGGCCTCGACGCAGCGATCCGGAAGGCTCTGCGATGATGTCCTCAAGCAGAATGAAACCGGCAGCGTTGCCGTCGACCCGGCAGCAACGAGCATTGCCATTGCCTTGCGGCTCTATATTTCCCCTGCCAGGACCGTGCCTCGCTTGGCCGAGCCCACGCGCAATCTCCCGGGGAGCGTCCGTAGCATTGCGTATGACATGCCCACCGCCCCCTTCGTAGGTTGCACGAGTGGCAAGGCGGGACGGTGAAGGATTTATCGGCGGCCGCGGGAACTCCCGCAGTCTACTGTATCGGCAACGAGTTGCGCCCTGAACTGATGTCAGCGCTGAGTGGTGTCGCTTCGCGTTACTTTGCGACGCTTCCCGACTTTCTTGTGGCTTCGACGCGGCTGGCGCCGGATATCGTCCTGTTCGACGCCGACAGTGTTCAGGATGACGTGTCGGATGCCATCGCCACCCTTCGCAAGCGTGGATCGGTGCAAGCTGTGTTGCTCGCGAAGGCAGCGCCCGACTTCGCATTTGGCGTTGCCGCTATTCGGGCCGGCGCTGTCGACATCCTTGAAAAGCCGCTGTCCGAGCAGCGTCTTCTGGATGCCATCCAGCTGGCGACCAGCAAATGCGGACACCTTCACCGGACGCCCGATGCCAGGGACATCGATCGGCTGACGGCACGTGAGCGCGAAGTCGTGGCCTGGCTCCTGCACGGGCTTACCAACAAGGAAATCGGTCGGGAGCTGGGAATCAGCCACAGGACAGTGGAAATCCATCGCGCGAGGCTGATGCGGAAGCTCGCGGTGCCGAGCCTTCCCGCGCTGATCGACATTGCCCTTGCACAGCGCGACAAGCTGCCCGATGTCGGAGCCGCGCAACCCTCGTAAACGTCCCGTGTGTCGGTCCTTGCCCCAGCGGCAGAATGCTGACTCGGCGTAGAAGCCTTCCTCCCGCAGACGCACCAATCGATCCAACTGGTGCGGAGATTCACGTAGCGACATCTACCCCGTCAGGCGGCACCTTCTCATGGAAGGAGGCCTGCCATCATGGATGATCCCGACATTTCCTACCTGCTAGGCCGCTGCCGTTCACACCGGACATTGGCCCGTATCACCAGCTGTGCTGAAGCCCGTTGCATTCATCAGCAGTTCGTCAGCAGTTACCAACGGCGGTTGCTTGCCCTGCGACGCGCGCGCGCATCGGCAACTCCGATGTATCAGGAGCGGCTGGCCGCATGATGCCCGCCCGCTCGATGCGCTGGCGCCGCCGTGTACGAGCGGCAACTACACACCTGTCCCCAACGACAAACTTCGATCGGAGAAAAGATGAGTGAACTTGGCCACGATCTGCACGCGCTGTTTCCCGCGCAGCGCGAGATCCTTCACGCGCTGAAGCTGGAGAGCGCGCATTACCGCGACCTGGCCGACCGCCATCATAAGTTGGCCCAGCAGATATACCGGATCGAGGCGGGACTTGATGCCGCTTCCGATGACCGAATCGAAGACCTGAAAAAGCAGCGCCTGAGCCTGCTCGATGAGGTCGCAGCGATGATTGCGGAAAGGCAGGATGCGTGATGGATTTCGACCTTATGCGCCAGCGTCTCACCGATCGGCTCTCCGAACTGAACGCCCAAGTCGAGCGCATCGAGGAGGAGCAGGGCCAACCTCTCGACGCCGATTTCGAAGAACAGGCGATAGCCCGCCAGGATGATGAAGCACTGGATGCTGTCGAGCGCTCGACGTTGGCCGAAATCGCCCTCACGCGACAGGCGCTCGCAAGACTGGATTCGGACACCTATGGCCTGTGCATCACGTGCGGGGAGCCGATAGCGCCGGCACGGCTCGAGGCGCTGCCCGCCGCCGCACATTGCATCCGATGTGCAAGCGCGGCGGAGCACGACAGGGCCTGATGGACCGCGTATGCGCCGCATCGAGGACACGAGCTTTGCTGTACTCATCCTGGCCGTGTCGATGGCCTTCGCGTGGATCGTGCAACCGCTGTTCGGCGCCATTCTCTGGGGCGTCATCGCATCGATCCTCTTCGCGCCTCTCAACGATCGCCTGCTGCGTGCGATGCCGACGCGGAACAACCTTGCCGCTCTGCTGACGCTGCTCGTAATCATGGCGATGGTAATCCTCCCCGCCATCCTGCTTTCTGCGTTCCTGCTTCAGGAGGTGGCGGGCGTCTACGCGCGAATGCAAAGCGGCGAGGCTGATCCCGGCACCTACTTCCTCCGGTTCCAGGCACATCTGCCGCAATGGCTGAAGTCGCTGCTGACAGGGTTGGGCCTGAGCGATTTCGATTCCGTCCGGACCAAATTGACCGCCGGGATTGCCGCTAGCTTCCAGACCCTGACGGCGCGAGCATTCAGCATCGGCCAGAGCGCCTTCGGCTTCGTCGTCGCCCTGGGCGTCATGCTCTACCTGACTTTCTTTCTTTTGCGCGACGGCAAGCAGGTGGCTGCCCGGGTGGAAACGGCCATTCCGCTGGATCCGGACCAGCGCGCCGCCCTGCTGGTGAAATTCGCCGCCGTTATTCGGGCGACGATCAAGGGCAGCCTCGTGGTTGCGGTCATCCAGGGCGCCATCGGCGGGATCGTCTTCTGGGCGCTGGGCATCCATAGCGCGTTGCTCTGGGGCGTGCTGATGGCGTTTCTGTCGCTTCTGCCAGCGATCGGGACAGGCATCGTCTGGGCGCCGGTCGCTGTCTATCTGCTCGTAACCGGCGCGGTCTGGGAAGGCGTCATTCTGATCCTGTGCGGCCTGTTCGTGATCGGCCTCGTGGACAATCTCCTGCGCCCGATCCTGGTGGGTCGGGACGCGCGCATGCCCGATTATGTCGTCCTGATCTCCACCCTCGGCGGTCTGCAAGTACTCGGCTTCAACGGGCTCGTGATCGGTCCGGTGGCGGCGGCTTTGTTCATCGCTGCATGGGATATATTTGCACGCTCGCGATTCCAGCCTCAATCGGATGCATCATAGGCACGTGTCACGTTCGCGGCTGCCGTGCAAAGCTTGACGCCCACCGCAACTCGACCATCTTGCTCGCCTCAAGCAGGATCAGGAGCAACGCTGCTGACCCCATGGTGATCGCGAGGTCGGGGCCATGGAGCGGACCGAATTTAAGCAGGCTACGAAGTGCGGGAACGGTCATGATGATGGCCGCGACCGCAACCACCGCGCCCAGGACGTAGCGCAGGGCCGCATTGCCCCGGACCAGCGCGTGAAGGAGCGATGTGTCGAACGAGCGATTGACTAGGATCAGCACCAGGATCACGCCGATGAGCGAAAAGAAGGTCAACGCGCGCGCATCGGCTTCCGGCATGCCGGAATAGCTCGATGCCAGAAATATCCCGGCGAGCAGCACAAAGCCCAGCCCGCCCTGGAACACGCTCCAGCCGATCATGCGCAGCGAGAAGAGCCGTTCCTCGGGGTGGCGCGGCTTACGGTTCATCAGATCCTGCTCCTCGCGCTCGGCTTCGAAGACGAGCGCGCAGACAGGATCGATGATCATCTCGAGCAACGCGATATGGATCGGCCCGAACAGGATGGGCAGGCCGAAGGCAAGCGGCAGCAGCGCGAGGCCTGCGATCGGAACATGGACGGCAAAGATGAAGGCCATCGCCTTGCGGATATTGTCGTAGATGCGCCTCCCGAGCCGCACCGCCTTCACGATCGACCCGAAATCATCGTCGAGCAGGACGATCGCCGAGGCTTCCCGGGCGACATCGGTGCCGCGCTTACCCATGGCGATGCCGATATGCGCGGCCTTGAGCGACGGTGCGTCATTCACCCCGTCTCCGGTCATGGCGACGATTTCGCCATCCGCTTTGTATGCCGCCACGATCCGCAGCTTCTGCTCCGGCATGATCCGCGCGAAGACTGTCACCGTCTTCAGCCGTTCTGCAAGCGCCGCGTCGTCCAGGGCAGCGAGCTCGGTCCCGGTCAGCACATCGCCGTCCATGATTCCCGCCTGCGTCGCTATCGCTCGCGCGGTGGCAGCGTAGTCGCCCGTGATCATCACGACCCTGATCCCGGCGCTACGGCATTCGGCCACGGCGGCCGGCACACTGGCGCGCAGGGGATCGGCAAGGCCGATCAGACCGATCAGGGCAAAATCATGCTCCTGCTGGGATTCCGGCAAGCTGTCGCCCGGGCCAGTCGATGCCGTTGCGACACCCAGCACGCGCATGCCCCTTAGAGCCATGGTATCGACGGCAGCCTTCAGGCGCGCGCGCTCATCCGGCGACAGATGACAGAGCGCAGCGATGGCCTCCGGCGCGCCCTTGGCCGCCACCGTGCAGGCCGCCTCGGGGTCGGGCGCTTGCCAGACGTTCGACATCGCCAGCAATTCAGGCCGCAGTCCATAGCTGTGGGCCAAACTGAGCTTGGCACGGCGTTCTGCAAGGTCCGGGATGCCCGCGCCTGCCTGGTGAAAGGCGACCTCCATCGGATCGACCGGCACCGGGGCGCTGGCCAGGATACTGGTATCCAGGAGTTCGTGAAACCGGGTCGAAGGCTCGGTCACGCCGTCGACCGTCGCCGTCTCGCCCGACGCCAGCCACAGCTCCGTCACGGCCATCCGGTTCTCGGTGAGAGTTCCGGTTTTGTCGGTGCATAATATTGTCGCGGAACCGAGCGTCTCAATGGCGGCCGCCCGGCGCGTGAGGACGCCGGCTTGGGCAATGCGCCATGCCCCCATCGCGAGGAAGATCGTGAGGACCACCGGGAACTCCTCCGGCAGCATGGACATGCCGATCGCGATTCCCGCGAGCATAGCGTCGATCCATCCTCCGCGCAGGAGCCCGAAGAGCAGGACGACAAGGAGGGCGACGAAGCCGCCTCCGATCGCGCAGAGCCGGACGATCCGGGCGGTTTCCCGGCGTAGGCGCGGCGGCTCGGCATCGAGCGTCGAGAGCGACTGGCCGATCTTGCCGATCTCGCTGCGCGGGCCGGTCGCGATCGCCAGCGCCAGCCCCGAGCCGCGGGTGATGAGCGAGCCCGAATAGACAAGCGGCTGGTCCTCCCCGCCCGGCCGTCGCCGCAACGATTCCTCGCCCTGAAGCACCGCCTGCTTGCGGACAGGTACGGACTCACCGGTAAGCAGCGATTCATCGGCCTGAAGATCGTCCGCAGCGATCAGCATCGCGTCGGCGGCGACCCTGTCCCCCTGCTCCAGGACGAGCAGGTCGCCATCGACCACCTCGCGCCCGGCAATGCGGATGCGGGTCCCGTCGCGGATCACCAGCGCACGCGGCGCCGACAGGTCGCGCAGCGCCTCTAGGACATGCTCGGTGCGGCTTTCCTGGATGACCGTGATGCCGATCGAAAAGGTCGCGAAGCCAAGGAGGATGAGCGCTTCGCCCAGGTCACCCAGCAGCATATAGGCGACGCCGCCCGCAAGCAGCAGCGCCAGCATCGGCTCCCGGACCACTTCAGCGAGAATGTGCGGCACCGTGCGCCGCCCTGCTCTAGGCAGTTCGTTCGGTCCCTGGGCATCAAGGCGTCGCCGGGCCTCCGCTGCGGTCAGCCCGGACCGGGATGGCGCGGTAGGTCGCTGGTCAGTGGCGATCGGCATCCATTCTCTTCCTTTTCGAAGTGAGCGACGTGCTGCGTCGCCGGCCTGCTTCAAGATCATTCTGGTGCAAGCCGACTACCGGCACATTACGGGTACTTACGGATTCCTCTGATCGTCATTCCTGTTGTCCTATTACGCTAGCCAAGATTGGCGCCGTGAGCCTTGGCCGCTACCCGCAGCCAATAGATATTCGCATTCGGGTTGGGTCATACGGTCGCATCAAGGCCATTGGACGACCTTGCATTCAGAACCGAGGACATAAGTGACGGCGTTTGAGATGGATTTTGCGATAGCCGGAGGCGTTGCTACCACAGCCGGCATCGCGCTGGCGCTGGCCCTTGGCCTTCTCATCGGCGTCCAGCGTGGCTGGACCTTGCGCCATGAACCGGCCGGCTCCCGCTTCGCGGGCATCCGGACCTTTGGACTTCTGGGGCTCGCCGGCGGCGTCGCGGGCGCCCTTCGGTCGATCGAGTCCGGCGTGGCGATCATCCTGATCGCATCTGCGGCCATGCTGGTCCTGATGGGATATGCGCAGGCGGCATGGCGTGGCGGACCGGTCAGCGGAACAGCGAGCCTTGCCGGGCTGCTGACACTCGGCTGCGGGTTCCTCGCTACCACACAGTAGGAACGTCTCGCCACGATCATCGCAGTTTTGATGACGCTGGTACTTGCGCTCCGCTCGCAGCTTCACTGAGAACACCGGTAATAAAAGGGGCCATCCGTCGGCTGAGAGCACCGGGATAAA
>CAZLSU010000002.1:12965-90571 GCA_964562225.1 uncultured Sphingobium sp. | reverse complement strand
ACAACCTTGCCAAGGTTGGGGTCGAGGGTTCGAATCCCTTCGCCCGCTCCAGTTTCTTTAGGGAACTCAACAGCTTAGTCTGATCGCGACGAGTGGGTTCGCGATCCTGCAGGCGCTGCGGGTCCACGACGGGTCCACCACACATCTCGTTCAGGCGTAGCTGATCGTAGTGGATCGCATCGTGTCATTTCAAATTTCTGGAAGCTCCGCCAAGTGCGATGAGGTGCGCAAGACGATGGTCGTTGCTCAGCCGCGATGATTCGATGGCTTCCGGCTGGCGAGCGCCTCGGCCACGCGCTTCTGCTCCAACGTCAAATCAAGCTCTCGGCCTGTGCGGTCACGGGCTTGCGCTTGACCCAGAGCTCGTCGGTTCGGTTCATCTCGATCAGATTATCGGGAAAACAGCGGTTCTGGAATGCCACCGCATCGTCGAAGCTTCCACGAAGCCAGCGATCATAGTCGTCGACATGGAGCAGCACGGGCATTCGGTCATGCACAGGCCGGATGGCCTCGTTGCAATCGGTCATCACGCCTGAATAGACCGGTCCCCATTCGTCACTGACACGCCAGAGGCCAGCCCACGCAAAGACCGGCTTGTCCTTTACGTTGAACCAGGTTCGCGTCTTCGCGCCTTTTGGTCCCTCGGCTTCCGCAAATGCGGTCACGGGGATGAGGCACCGCCACTGGGGCTTGGCGGCGAGGCCCTTCCACATCGGCTTGTTGAGGTCGGCGATATTGTTGACCGGCTTCGGCTTGGCGGTCGGGGACATGCCCTTCAGCCGGAGGGGAAAGCCCCAGGCCATCGACTGCATGATGCACGTCCCGGCCTCTTCCCTGACGACCATTCCTGGCGTCCCAGGATAGACTTCATCCGGCGCATTGGACTGGGTTGGATCGCTCACGCCAAAGTGAGCCGCGACTTCGGCTGCGCTCTTCCGCACGGTGTAGAGATTGCACATGGCGCCACTTTATCAGCAAATCGCGCCGGCGCACCCGTTCAGAGCAGCGCCAGCTGCGGTTGCATGCTCGAAGGGAGCTTGCCGCTGCACCACAGATCGTCGGTGTGCAGAACCTTCGTTCGCTCGGCGGCAAGCCGCGCGCGAAACTGGAATCCGATCACGTCCTGGATCGACCCGTGCAGCCAGCGGTCATACTCGTGCGGATCGAGTAGGACCGGCATCCGATCGTTATAGGGTTCGACGATCGCGTTCGCGGTCATCGTCATGCCCGCATAGACCGGACCATAATCGGGAACATTGCGGCAGAACCCGGCCCACGCAACCAACGGCTGCCTGTCGACCGAAAACCATGTCCGCGTCTTCTCGCCAGGGTCGCCATTGGGATTGGCGAAATGGCTGAGCGGGATCAGGCAGCGATACCGTGGGTCGACCACCAGCTGGTCCCAGAGCGGATTGGTCAGGTCGGCGACGAGACCAATCCGGCCGGGCGGTTCGCCCCGCTCGCGCATCTCGCGCGTCAGGCGGGGAAACCCCCAGTCCATGAGGCGCAGATGGCGTTGGCCATTTCTCTCGAACACGACCAGTCCGGGAAGCGCCTCGACGGTTTCGGAAGGAATCTTGATATCCGCGGGTGCTTCCGTCGCGAAGTGGGCGGAAACATCCATGACGTTGCTCGCGACCGCATAGAGGCGGGACATGGCCTGACCTTTCCATCAGGGACTCGACACCAGCCCATATTACCATGGAACATATGAAGAACAACAGCGCCCGTTGCCCCGCGCCGGCGCTGCCCTTGATCATGTCGGCAACGATGCCCATTTCCGGCTCGCCTCCTTGAGACACGCGAAAGCGCAATCAGTGGTGGGGCGCTACAGAGACCGTGGGAGGAACCTTCCTCGCCGGCATTTCCAACCTCGGCGGGCTCTGCCCGGCCGTGACGTGGGGCGGCCTCGGCCTCCTCGCTTTCTACCGGTCGCTGAAGCCGGGTTCCAAGTTCGGCCTATTGAACGACGACACGAAGACCAAGACCGATAACAAGACGAGAAAGGCGGTAGCCATGATCAAGACCACCGGCCGCGAACTCGTGAAGAGTGCTGCGATTACCATTCTGTTTCACACCGTTGGCGTGGATGCACTGTCTCTGTAGCGCCCCATGTTCCTCCCAGCACCAATTCGGATGGCCGGCCTTCGGGTCGGCCTTTTTTTGACCGGCGCTCAGCGAAAATCCCGCGGCTTGATCTTGATGCCCTCGGTCGGCTGACCGGGATTGATGCCCGATCCCAGGCGAAGGTCGGGAATGTAGATGTCGCGCGGGGGCTTGCCCAAGGGTACTTCACCGGGATCGCGTGGGTCCGGGCGCATGGCGTTCCTGACCACATCGGCACGGCTCACCCGGTAGATGTCGGCGACATCAGCCCGGTTCCCGACGCTTGCCAAAAGCGATGACAGATCATCAAGGCGCTGCGCGATGACATGGATGACTTCGCCCTCCCGCTGGACCTGGCCGCGCACGCCCATCATCGATGCGCCCAGCACGGTGCGGCGATTCTTCTCGAAGACGTTGGTCCAGACGACGAGATTGGCGACGTTGGTCTCGTCCTCGAGCGTGATGAACATGACTCCCTTCGCCGAACCCGGCTTCTGCCGGACCAGCACGATGCCGGCGAGGTCGATCCAACGGCCATCCTTCACGGTCTGGAGTTGCTCGCAGGTGATCATCCTGCGGGCCTTCAGTTCATCGCGAAGGAACGCCAGCGGATGCGCGCGCAGTGACAGGCCGGAGGCGCGGTAATCTTCGACCACTTCGGCCCCTTCGCCCATCGGCGCGAGGATGACGGTCGGCTCAATCGCTTCCTGGCGCAGCTTGCCGTCGCGTTCATCGGCTGCGGCAAACAGCGGGAGCGCCGCGTTGCCGAGACCCTTGACGCTCCAGAGCCCTTCGCGACGACTATTCCCCAGCGATCCGAACCCGTCCGCCTCGCCGATCCTGTCGAGGGCGCCGCGGCCGACACCGGCGCGGCGCTGGATCTCCTCGACGCTTTCATACGATGTTGCGGCACGCGCGGTCACGATCGCGGCGGCGTCGTCGTTCGATAGGTCGCGGACCATCCGGAGGCCCAGCCGGACGGCGAGGTATCGGCCGCCAGCTGGTTCGAGGGTGCAGTCCCAGCGGCTGTGGTTGACGTCGATCGGCCGGATTTCGACCCCGTGTTGCCGGGCATCGCGAACGATCTGGGCCGGGGCATAGAATCCCATCGGCTGGGCATTCAGAAGGGCCGCACAGAAGACATCCGGATGATGGCACTTCATCCAGCTACTCGCATAGGCGATCAGCGCGAAGCTCGCCGCGTGGCTTTCCGGGAAACCGTAGGAGCCGAACCCCTCGATCTGCTTGAACGTCTTCTCGGCGAACTCGTGGTCGTAGCCCCGGTTGACCATCCCGCTGATCAGCTTGTCCCGAAAGTGCGAGACGCCGCCGGTGAGCTTGAAGGTCGCCATCGCCCGCCGCAGAAGATCGGCCTCGCTGGCGGTGAAGCCCGCGCATTCGATCGCGACGCGCATCGCCTGTTCCTGAAACAGGGGCACGCCCAAGGTCTTCTCCAGCACTCTGCGCAACTCCTCGGTCGGATAGGTGACTTCCTCCTGGCCGTTACGGCGGCGGCGATAGGGATGGACCATGTCTCCCTGGATCGGCCCGGGGCGCACGATCGCGACCTGGATGACGAGATCATAGAAGGTGCGCGGCGCCATCAGCGGGATCGACGCCATCTGGGCCCGGCTCTCGATCTGGAAGACGCCCAGCGTATCGGCCTTGCGGATCATCGCGTAGGTGGCCGGATCTTCGGCCGGGATGGTCGCGAGGTCGAGCTTCACGCCCTTGTCGTTCTCCATGAACTCGAAGGCGCGGCGCATGCACGAGAGCATCCCGAGGCCAAGCACATCTACCTTCATGAAGCCGAGCGCGTCGATATCGTCCTTGTCCCACTCGATGACCTGGCGGTCTTCCATCGCCGCGGGCTCGATCGGCACCAGTTCGTCGAGCCGGTCGCGGGTCAGCACGAAGCCGCCGGGATGCTGCGAGAGATGGCGCGGCGTGTTGATGAGCAGGCGGGCAAGGTCGAGAGTCAGCGCAAGGCGCCTGTCGCCCATGTCGAGGTTGAGTTCCTCTGCGTGCTTCTCCTCGACGCCTTCGCGTGACCAGCCCCAGACCGATGAAGCGAGGCCGGCGGTCATGTCCTCGCTCAGCCCCAGCGCCTTGCCCACTTCGCGTACCGCGCCTTTCGAGCGGTAGCGGGTGACGACGGCGGTCAGTGCGCTCCGCGTGCGGCCATAGGTTGCGTAGATCCACTGGATCACCTCCTCGCGCCGCTCATGTTCGAAGTCGACGTCGATATCGGGCGGCTCGCGCCGCTCCGCCGAGACGAACCGTTCGAACAGCAACTCGGTTCGCACCGGGTCGATGGAAGTGATGCCGAGCACGTAGCAGACCGCGGAATTGGCGGCCGATCCGCGCCCCTGGCAAAGGATGTCCTTCGAGCGGGCGAAGGCGACGATCGAATGGACCGTCAGGAAATAGGGCGCATAGTCGAGGCTGGCGATAAGCTTCAGCTCGTGCTCGAGTTGCTCGCGCACCTTGCCTTCGATCCCGTCCGGATAGCGCTCCGGTGCCTTTTCCCAGGTCAGTCGCTCCAGCTCCTGTTGGGGCGTGCGGCCGGGCACCTGGATCTCGTCGGGATATTGGTATTTCAGCTCCTCCAGGCTGAACGTGCAGCGTGCCGCCACCTCGACGCTACGGGCGACCGGCGCGATGTCGCCCAGATAGCGGCGGAATAATCTCTCCATTTCGGATGTATTTTTGAGATGCCGGTCCGCGAAGCGTTCGCGCCGGGCGCCGAGTTCGTCGATCGTGCATTTCTCGCGGATGCAGGTGACGACGTCCTGGAGCAGCCGGCGGTCGGGAGAATGATAGAGGACGTCGCCGGTTGCGACGGTCGGCACGCGAGCGGCGCTGGCCATGGCCGCCAGGTCGCGCAGCCGGATCGCATCGCGGGGACGACGGCGAATTGAGAGCGCCATGTAGGCGCGGTCGCCGAATATGATGGCCGTGCGCGCCAGTGCCGCCTCGGTGGTCGCGTCGGCGCGATCGGGCGCAACCATCGCGATCAGATCTTCATTCCATTCCTCGACATCGGACCAGTCGAGATGGCAGGCGCCCTTGCCGGCCCGGGCCTTGCCGATACTGAGAAGGCGGCACATCCGCCCGTAGGCGGCGCGAGTCATCGGATAGACCAGCAAGGCCGTTCCATCGGCCAGATCGAGGCGGCTGCCGACGATTACGCGCACGCCCGCCGCCTTCCCAGCATCCCAGGCACGCACGATCCCGGCAACGCCGTTGCGATCGACGATACCGAGCGCCGGCAGGCCGAGCGTCGCGGCAGTCGAGAACAACTCGTCGGGCGACGACGCGCCGCGCAGGAAACTGAAATGAGTCGTTACCTGCAGTTCGACATAGCCTGGTTCGGCGTCGCTCATGCGAAAGCGCCGTGGATGAACCATCGCATCGGGCCGGTGGACGGATTCTCGCCATCGCCAAGGCGGAACAGCCAGTATCGGCCGCCGCTGACGGTCTCGACCTGATAATAGTCGCGCACCGCGAGCGGCAGGCTCGCCTCATGGCCCTGTTCGCGCCACCACTCCCCGTGAAGCCGCTCGGGGCCGTCCGCCTGAGCGACCCGGAATCGCTTGCGGCGCCAGACGAACATGGCCGGCGGATGATCGGGCAGCATCGCGGTGACGTCAATCGGCTCCGGCGGACTCAGCATGCGGCATGGCCGCGGCAGGTCATCATCCCATGCCGTGCCACCCGGTCGATCAAGCGCCGGGGAGAAGCCGACCGAGCGCTCGGGCATCGCGCTGGCCCTGGGTGTGGTGCGGTAGAGTCGTCCCTGTCCGAAACGGTTGGCGAGCGCGTCGACCAACGCCGCGAGATCGGAACCGCGCCGTCCGAGGCTCTCCAGCCCCTCGCTCTGCTGCGCACCCATCGCCTCGATCAGCGGCGTCACCAATGTCATCGCTTCGATGCCAAGGCCCGGATCAATAGTCTCGATCCTTGCCGACAGCAGCTTGGCGAGATGCTTCGGATCGCGCGACGGCGTGGCGGTTCCCACCCGAATCGCCTGGGTCTGGCCGTCGACGCGGTGGAAATAGCAATCCAGCCGCCGCGCGCCCTTGCCGAGCCGGGCGAGTTGGCCAACGATGTCGGACACGAGATCGCCGATCACGACCGCGAACGCCTGTGCCGTGGCGATCGGCTCGACGAACCCGCGCCGGCACCGTGGCAGATGCTCCGGAAAAATCGGCTCCAGCGGCTCGGGCACGAACCCCAGCGCCTGGTCGAGCCGGCGATGCAGCGTGCGTCCGAACCTCTTGGCGAGCGGCGCGCGCGGCTCGCCGAGCAATTGTTCGATTCGCTCGAAGCCCAGTTTGCGCAGGCCTTCAACCACCCCTGGCTCCAGCCGCAGTGCCGCGATCGGCAGTAGCGCCATCGCCTTGCGCTGATCTCCCGGCTCGATCGTTACCGGCCGGCCCGCGGGTAGATACCGGGCGACGGCATGGGCGCAGCCCGCCGTGTCGGCGACGGCGATCTGGACCGACAGGCCGAATGCAGCGACGCGCCGATGCAGATCCTTCAGAAGCGCGCGCTCATTGTCGAACAACTGGGCGCAGCCGGTAATATCGAGCCAGATTCCATCGGGCGGATCGGGCGCAACGAACGGGCTGTAGCGTTGCCCCGCCCACAGGGCGAGACGGCGGAGGCCTTCGAGGTCGGCCTCCGGTTCGGCGTCGACAACCTCCAGCCCCGGCGCGAAGGAACGCGCCCTGGTGATGGTCATTCCGGCGATGATGCCGGCCGCGCGGGCAGCCCGATCAACTGACGCGACAATCCGCCGGCCATGATCGGGGATCGCCGTCACCATCGGCGCCGCTTCGGTGCAGGCCTGCCCGTCAGGCGGCGGCTTGGCGGTCTTCCGCCGCAGCCGGTCGATCGACCAGTGCGGCAGGAAGAGCGATACGACCCTGCGCATCGCAACCCTCCACGATCCAGCTGCGCGGTTCCCCGCCGCGCACGCGTTCGAGCGCGACGTGCCAGCGCGGCCGTCCAAGGCTCGGAATGCCCAGCGCTTCGCTTGGCGAGGCGCCGATCCGCCAGCGCGTCACTGCGGCTGTGCCCTCCACGGAATGCTCGGCCTTCGATGCCCGGCGGAAGACGAATGCGGAGACACCCGACGATTCGGCGGCAAGCTGAAGCCGCTTCGACGCGGTGGTAGAATATTTGGTCACCTCGCCGACGACGCCGGCGAGGCCGGGGTGGCGAAGGCATTCCTCCATCGCCAGCAGCACATTTGTATCGCTTCCGGCTTCGACATGAATCACGCGGTCGGGATGGAGTCCGGCCAGGTGCAGTGCCGGTGCGAACAGGTCGCGCCAGCGCAAGCACCAGAAAACCGGCCCCTCGACCCGGGCAAGGACGCCGGCGAGAAACACTGTCGCGCTGGCATCGTCGGCAAGGTCGGGGCTTCCCGCAATCTCGTGGAGTGCTCCGGCGGCAAGACCGCCACCGGGCAAATGGCGGTCGATCGCCTCCAGGCCAAAGGGTAAGGACGCATGGCGCGCCCCGGCCCCTTCGATCCGCGCTATCCGCGCACGCAAATCTTCGATGATTGTGGACTGGTGCATGACATGGACAGACTCGAACACGATTGATATGTTCCTCGTTTGTTCTGCTGTTCCCCCGGATGAGTCAAGTTGCCCGTCCGCACGCCGCTGGGCAGCGAAGCCAAAAATGGCGGAAAGTCAGGCCGCGATCTCGCCGAGATTCTTTTCGGCGGCGGTGGGTTGGGCCTCAAAAGCACGCTCGAGAGCCCGCCAATGGCAGATCGCCTCCCGGACCCTGTCCTCCAGGCGTCGGGGAATGGACCGATTCGGGGCGGGGCAAGAACCCGACTTGTTGGTATTGCTTCTGCGAATCAGGGCGTTAGTCTGTCCCTGCGCTGCGAGGGCAGCGCCGAGGCTTGAGAACCTCGCTTGGGAAGTTTGACCCGCCATCGACGCGGCCGGGTGGCCGACGCGCATGTCCAAGCCGCTTGCGGCCAAAGGCGTCGGCGCATGTCTCAAGCATGTTCTCTACACCCGGCTTCCGCCGGTGCCGCCTCGCCAGTCGCGAGGAGACGGGACCGATGGATGCAGACGCCATTGCAGGCGCGGATCGCCAGGCGCGATGCACTTGCTAGGCGCCACCCGCTTGCCGCTCGACGAAGGAGACCCGCTCCCCCCGGGCCATGATCGCGCGACGCCGACGCGGGACGTCCTCGGCACCCTCTATCGCACGGAACGGCCAGGACTGCTCCGCTTCCTCTCCCGACGAACGCCCGACGACTGCGCCGAAGACATGGTCCAGCAGTTGTTCACGCGCATGGCGGCCAGAACCGGGGATCACGCCGCCGCAATCGCTTCGCCCAGGGCCTATTTGCATGAGGCTGCGCGCAATCTGGTGCGCGATCACGCCCGGGCGGCGGCGCGCAACAATGAGCGCCTGCACCTGTCGATCGATGACGTGCCGTTGTGTGACGGCGATCCTGTCGCGGCACTCGAAGCACGCGACAGGCTGGCGCGTCTTGAACAGGCCGTGCTCCGGTTGAAGCCGCTCGCCCGACAAATATTCCTCGCCTGCAGGCTCGATGGCTATAGTTACGTCGAAATCGCCGAACAGACGGGACTGAGCGTGAGGGGTGTCGAGAAACAGATGAGCCGGGCCATCAAGCAACTTGGACGACACCTTCGTCACCATGACTGAGCCGGGCGAGCGCGCGATTCCTACCCGCGTGCACGATGCCGCCGGCGAATGGCTGGTGCGCCGACAGGGGAGAGTCCGGCCCGAGGTCGAACGGGAATTCAACGCCTGGCTCGAGGCCGATCCCCTGCATCGCAGGGCCTATGACCAGGCGGCGCGCGACTGGGACGACAGCGTGATGCTCGCCGACAGCGCGGTTGGCCGTAACCGCAAGCTCGGCCGCGCCCCGTTCCTCATGCGGCACAGCACGCATGTTGGCGCTGCGAGCCTCGGCCTTGCCGCGATCCTCGGACTGATAACGGTAGGGGTCGTTCACGAAGGTGGCCCCTTCGCACTGGTCTCTCCCGCCGAGGCAGCAACCTACCGGACAGCCAGGGGTGAGATCCGCACCATCAGGCTCGCCGACGGGTCCCAGGTCACGCTCGACACGGCCACGCTCGTCCGAGTCACCTTCACGGCGGGGAGCCGTCGCCTCGCACTGGAACAGGGACGTGCGCGCTTCCGCGTCGTGCCTGACAGCCGACGGCCATTCGTCGTCGCAGTACCAGGCGGCGAGGTGGTCGCGCGAAGCACCCTCTTCGATGTCAGTGTCACGGAGAGCCCGCCAAAGGTCGTCGCGATCGAAGGGACGGTGGAGCTCCGGAACGCCACGTCAGGCACCGAGGCGGCAGCGCGGTTGCTCGCGGCCGGCCAGCAGTCGGATCTTGGCGGCACGTCGATGCCGAAGCCGATTTCCCCTGCGGAGGCGCGATGGACATCGGGAATGCTCGGCCTCGATGCGACGCCACTCGGCGACGCGGTCGCCGCGATCAATCGATATAATGAGGTTCAGGTGCGGCTCGCCGACCAGCAGCTCTCCCGCCTGTCGGTTACAGGGGCTTTTCGGGCGCGCGATCCGCAGGAGTTCGCGCGCGCCATCGCGGCCATGTTCGACTTGAGCGTCGATCGTTTGAGCGCGTCCGTCATCGTCCTGGCGCCCCGCCACCCGGCACGGTTCTCGCCCCCGCAAAAATAATTGGCGGGTGATTCCTGCCTTCGTCGTCTCCCGTCCAACCCGCCCTTCGGCGGCCAAGGGGGAGAAAGACGACGATGCTTCGATTCCAAAAGACGGCAATGCACCTGCTGGGCGGCATGGCCACGATTGCGCTGGTGACGAACGCGTCCGCAGCGCACCCACAGACTCCCGCGCGGCTCAGCGTGGAACTCCCTGCCCAACGGCTCGGAGAATCGCTCCGGGCTCTCGCGCTCCTGTCCGGCAGGACCATATTGGCCGACGCCACGCTTGTCGGCGACCGGCAGGCGCCTGCGGTCCACGGTTCCTACACGGTCGACGAGGCTCTCCACGCACTGCTCGACGGGTCTGGCCTGTCGTTCGACCGGATCGGGGGCAGTTTTGTCGTGCGCGCTTCGCAGAAGGCCGCGGATCCTCAAGTCGTGAGCAGCGAACAGGACATTCTCGTCACCGGCACGCGGATCCGGGGTGCCGGGCCGATCGGGTCCAATGTCGTGACCGTCGACCGCAAGGAGATCGACCGCAGCGGTTATTCGACCACGCAACAACTCCTCGCCGCCGTCCCACAGAATTTCGGTGGCGGCGCCAATGAAGGCACCGTCGGATTTTCGGTGCGCAACAACAGCGGCACCAATTTCGGCTTCGGTTCGGGCATCAACCTGCGTGGGCTGGGCACCACCTCGACGCTCACCCTGATTGACGGCAACCGTCCGCCGCTCGGTGGCGGCGCGGGCAGCTTCGTCGATCTGACGCTCATCCCGTCGAGCGTGATCGACCGGATCGAGATCCTCGCCGATGGCGCCTCGGCGATCTACGGCTCGGATGCCGTCGCGGGCGTGGTCAATGTCCGGCTGCGCCGCGACCTCGACGGCGCCGAGACCCGGCTGCGCTACGGCTTTGCCGACGGCTTCGACGAAGTGCAGGCGAGCCAGCTCGTCGGCTTCCATTGGGCGAGCGGCCGGTTCATCGCGGGCTACGAATATTATCGCCGGGGCCGACTGGGGGCCGATGACCGCCCTTATGCCTATCCCTTCTTCCCGCAGGTACTGGTCCATGCGCCGTTGATTACGCGGCGCGCCGAGGCGCCCGACGATCCGATCCCGCATGTCTTCGACGAGGGGCGGACCGAATATCCATCGCTCTGCCTGTTTGACCCCGCCGAGCGCGGATGGGACAGCAGCCGCGCGATCGCGGCCACGACCATTCCCTGGGCAGCCGACTGGCTGCGCTTCTACGAAGCCTGGCAGGCGACAGGCGTATGGACCGGCGGCGGTCGCGACCACTTCATCCCTGGCCCCGACGATCCCGGTGATCCCGTCGGTACGCCGACAATCGCCGCCGACAACCGCGCGGCACGCCTGATAGGCACCTCGGCGAGCCGCGCGTTGCTCGCAAGGGCAACGGCGAGCATCGACGCTGTAGATCCGCTGCATCGTCTGCATTGGGCCGATGTCCCCGGCACGGATTGGGCGCGCCGCGCGATCCGTTCCGCCTTGCCGTTCGTGCATGACGGCAGGATCGCGGCATGAAGCCGGAGCCGATCCGGTCCGGGCGTTCGCAAAGGAGCGTGTCGCCGAAGAACCGGCTGGTCCTGTGGGTGCGCGCGGGCGGACGCTGCGAATATGCCGGATGCAATCAGTTCCTGCTGGGCGATATCGTGTCGGGGGCCGAGCGGCTCAACAAGGCCTTTATCGCCCATATCGTAGCGGCCAATCCTGAAGGACCGCGTGGTGACCCCGTGCGGTCGTACGAGCTTGCGGATTCGCTCGAGAACCTCATGCTGCTGTGCCACGCGCATCATCATCTGATCGACGAAGAGGATGAGGCGGGCCATCCTGAAGCGCGGCTCCTAGACATGAAGGTGGCGCACGAGGCACGGATCGCGATGTTGACCGGAGTCGCCCCGACGCGCGGCAGTCATGTGCTGCATTTCGCGAGCCGGATAGGAGCGCATGACTGTCTCGTGACGCGCGGTCACAGCGATGCGGCGCTGCTTCCCGAGCGCTATCCGCTTGACCGCAGCCCTATCCAGCTCGAAATTGTCGGGACCGATTACCGCGACGATGAGCCCGCCTATTGGGCGCTCCAGATCGATACGCTGCGGCGCCAGTTCGACCGGCTCGTCGCCGAGCGTCTCCGCACCGGGGACATTGCGCACCTTTCGGCGTTCGCGATCGGGCCGCAGCCCTTACTGATCGAACTAGGACGGCTGCTGTCCGACATCGCCGACGTTGAGGTGTATCAGCGGTCGCGCGAACCGGTTGGGTGGGCATGGCGCGAGGACGGTGATCCTATCGACTTCATCGTCGAACGGCCGGCCGAACCCGCCGGCAAGGTTGTGGCGTTGTCGCTCGGCGTCAGCGCGCAGATCGATCCGCAGCGGATCACCGATGTGCTTAGTCCTGACGTGCCGATCTGGAGTGTCCGTGCGGCAAGGCCCGGCAACGACATCCTGCGCCGCCGCGCTTGCCTGGCGCGGTTTCGCGACGAGATGCGCGCCGTCTATCGCGACATCCGTCTGGCGCACGGCGGAGATGCAGTCATCCATATCTTCCCCGCCGCGCCCGTGGCGATGGCGGTCGAGATCGGCCGGGTCTGGATGCCGAAGGCAGACCCATCGCTGGTGATCTATGACGAGCATCGCGGTCTCGGGGGATTTGTCGCGCGGCTCGAAATCGGGCCGCCGCGGGCACGCGCGACGCGACATGCCGCTTAGACCGGTGACGCAGGCACTTGATGTCATGGCGCGGGCACGACGGATTGAAGTCAGATCAGCCATAATATCGAGGATGTCCGATACGGATCTGCGCTATGCCGGGAAACAGCGCGGCGGCAACAATCGTGCGAGGCGGGGAAATCTGAGATGGAACTGACATTCGGCATGGCCTGCGACGGCCGGTCTTATCCCGATTTTCCCGGGCCGGACGAGGGCGTGTTCGCCGCCGCGGTACTCGGTCCGATCGGATTGCTCGACGTGCTCGAAATCCAGCTCGGGCTCACCGGTCCCCGCGCCGCGCATGCGGTCCGGGTCGCGGGCTATGCCGCAAAGCTGCGGGTCGCCCTTGCCGCCGAGCCGGACCTGTTTTTCGCAGCGTCTTTCGCGCTGGACCCTTGGGAGACCGCGACATCGCTGCTGGGGTGGCGGGACGATCTCGTCGCGGCCGGCTGGACCGGTGCCGGTACGGGGGAGGCACGGCCCGACGCGCTCGCCCGAGTCGAAGGCGTCGGTCCGGCATTGCCACCGGGTGTCGCGGACCGCCTGCACGGGGTCTGCGCCGCGCTCGGAAAAGGTGCCGGGCTGACCGTCGAATCAATTGTCCTGATCGAGCCGCACGCCCTGATTCCGCCTGCCTGGCGGCGCCTTGTCGACGCGCTCGAAACATATGGAGTCGCAATCGTCGCTGCGGCTGCGCCAGACCCGTCCGAGGTCGGCGACCTGCAGCGCGCGCAGGCGTTTCTCGCGAGCGGCGCGATCGAACCGCTGCAGGGCGATGGCAGTTTCATGATCGTCGAGGCGGATACTGCGCTGGTCGCCGCCGAGGCCCTGGCCGAGTGGCTTGCGCACGGATCCGAAGAGGCGCTCGCCGACACCGTGGTCGTCGCCACCGATGGCGACACCGCGCTGCTCGATCTCGCGCTGCAGGCACGCGGCCTGCCTGCGCTCGGACAATCCGCCGCGTCGCCGTGGCGCGGCGCCTTGCAAGTCTTGCCGCTCGCATTCGCCGCCGCCTGGGCACCGTTCGATGCTCGGGCGATGCTCGACCTGCTCATGCTACCGCGCCCCCCGATAGGTCGCGCAGCGGCGCGTAAGCTCGCGCGCGCGTTGAGCAGGGAGCCTGGAATCGGCGGTGCGGCGTGGACTGCGGCCTGGACCGAGATCGAGGCGGACCTCACCGCGCGCATGGCCGAACGGCCGACCGCCGAACGAGACGTCGCGGACCGGCTGGGAGCCTGGCATGAGTGGACGACCGGCGCCCTCCACAGCCGGGTGGCCGGAATGCCTGCCGACGCGGCAAGAAAGATCGCCGCGCGAGTCGCGCAATGGGCAGTCGAGACCGATGGCGGCGAGCACGACCCGCTGTTGATGACCGTCGCCGGAGCCGCGAGCGCGCTCGGCGAAGCGATCGGCATTCTCGAGCTCGAGACGCTTCCAGCGCTGCTCATCGAGCGCATGATCGATCAGGTACTGGCCGATGGTGCGCAAAACCCCGGCCATGTCGCGACCGCGGGAGGGCTGCGGTGCGTCCGCCATCCAGCCGCGGTCTGGGGCAAAGCGTCCCGGCTCATCTGGTGGGATTTCAAAGGGCCCGGCGACCGGGTCCCCGTATCGCCATGGGGCGCCGCAGAGCAGAATGCGCTCGCCGCCGCCGGATGCCGTTTCGAAACGCCCGCTGCCTGCGCGTCGCGGATCGGCTGGAGCTACGCCAACGCGGTCCATCGCGCCGGCGAGCGCCTGCTCTTGGTGTCGCCGGCACTATCCGGAGGTGAAGAGACGATCAGTCACCCCCTTGCGCATCAGCTCAATCCGCTGAGCGCACCCGCTGGAAGGGCGATCCGCTGGAGTGCCGAACGGCTGCTCGATGAAGCAAGCCATCATCTGGCCGGTCGTGACCTTGTCCGCGACTGCGTGGCGGTGGTGACGCCGCCCGGCCAACGCGCGCGCTGGACCCTGCCGGCGTCCGCGCAAGCGAAGCTCGCCGGACGCACCGAAAACGCCACCAGCTTCGAGCGGCTGGCCGATTGCCAGATGCGCTGGATGCTGCTCGACGTGCTGCGCCTGTCGCGCGGCCGGATCGCCGAAATTCCCGGACCGGACCAGCTGCTCGGTAATCTCGCGCACGAAATCGCGAACCATGTCCTGCAGCCCGGCCCGGTTGCCGATGCGGACACGGTCCTCAGCCAGGCCGAAGCGGTGTTCGACGAATTGCTGGAGGCGATCGCCACGCCACTGCAGCAACCCGAATATGCAGGCGAGCTTGCGGCCGCCCGCGCCCGCGTACCGGCGGCGCTCGCCCAACTCGCCCACCTGTTGCGCCAGAAACAGCTGTCGGTGGTTGGCACCGAACTTGAACGGGAGGCGACCTTCGCGGACGGACTGGCGGTCAACGGCCGACTGGATCTCATCGTCGAGCATCCCGTCCAGGGCCTCGGCGTGATCGACCTAAAATGGACCAGAAGCGCCAAGCGCAGAAGGACGGAGCTGGCAGAAGGCCGGGCGCTGCAGCTCGCCACCTACGGCGCGATCGCCGATCCCGCGGGCGGACCGCCCGTGCCGGGGGCCTATTATCTGCTCAATCAGCGCCGCCTCATCGGCGTGGGCGGAACGCTCCTCGCCGACGAGACGATCGAGGCTGAACGTACACCGGCCGAAACCTGGACCGACCTGATCACGACCTGGCGGTCATGGCGCGACCTGGCGCTGAGCGGCACCGTGATCGCGACCGGCGCCGCCGAGGCCCAAGCGCATCTGCCCGCCGATCTGCCGATCGCACCGGGGGCCGAACCCTGCCGATATTGCGAACTGACCGGTCTGTGCCGCGTCGCGGTGGAGGCAGTCTGATCATGAGCACCCCCGCTATCAATACCGTTGTCGCTTCCGCAGGCGCCGGCAAGACCACCCGCATCGTCAATGACATTGCCGGGGAAGTGACAGTGCGCGACCCCGAATCGATCGTCGCCACGACCTTCACGGTGAAGGCGGCGGACGAGCTGATCGAGCGATCGCGCGCCAGACTGTTTCAGACCGGAGCACCAGACAAAGCGGCGCGTCTGCTTGGCGCGCGGTTCGGCACCATCAACGCGATTTGCGGCCAGATTGTCGCGGAAAACGCCATCGCCCTGGGCCGCTCGCCGCGCGCGGAGGTCATACCCGAAGGCGGTGTCGCGCGGGTGTTCGCTGTCGCCGCGGACGCCGCGATCGAGCGGCACGCGCCGGTCCTCAACGACCTTGGCGATGCGATGGGCTTCTTCGAGCCCAAGCGGGCCCCGGATGTCGAGCGCTCCGATTGGCGCACCACGGTGCGCCGATTGATCGAGCTTGCCAGGTCGAACGGTCTCGACGCCGAAGCGCTCGCGCGGTCCGCCGAACGCTCGACAGAGAGCTTCCTAGCCCTCCTCCCGACCCCCGCGGCAGCGGGCGGCGATCAACTCGACGCCGATCTGGCCGCCGCGGTCTCGGCCGCGCTGGCTGCAATCCCCGCCGAGATCAGCGCGACGGCCAAGCCGTCTGTAGCGCTGCTTCGGCAAACGGACGCGAGCTTCCGGCGCGGCGAACGACTTTCATGGCCCGACTGGGCGCGGCTTTCCAAGGTCGGCTGCGCGAAAAAGGATGGCCAGGCGCTCGTCGATACGATGGACGCCGTCAGCCGGGCGGCGGGCCGGCATCCTGAGCACCCCCGGCTGCGCGCACATTGCACGCTGTTCATCCGGACGATCTTCACATGTGCCGCGGAGGCGCTCAGTGCCTATCAGGCTTACAAGACCGCGCGGGGTCTTCTCGATTTCATCGATCAGGAAGCGCTAGCGCTCGATGTGCTGCGCGATCCAGCGATGGCGGCACGGCTCGGCGAGCGGATCGGCCGGGTGTTCGTCGACGAGTTTCAGGATTCCAGTCCGCTGCAGATCGCGATCTTCACGGCGATGGCCGGGCTGGTCGATGCGAGCACCTGGGTGGGCGACCCGAAGCAGGCCATCTACGGCTTTCGCAACGCGGACAGCACGCTGACCCAGGCCGCGTTTGCCGGCGTTGCCGGACTGTCGAGCGAGCCCCAGGAAGTGCTGGCGACATCGTATCGCAGCCGCGAGGGCGTTATCCGCTTCGCCAACGCGGCTTTTGCCCCCGCGCTCGCGGCCATGGGCCTGGCGCCTGCCGAGCACGCATTCGTCGGTACGGCACGAAGCGACGAGGGCTTTGACCATCCGCCGCTTTCGGTCTGGTGGCTCGAAGGGAAGCTCGAGCTGCAATATGCCGCGTTGGCGGCGGCGATCCGCAACGCGATCGCGCCCGAGTCGGGCTGGCAGGTCGACAACAGGGCGAACGGCCTGCGCCCGCTCAGGGCGGGGGATGTCGCCATCCTGTGCCGCAGCCGCGCCGATATCGCCAAGGCGGCGACCGCGCTCGGACGACTGGGGATCCGGGTCGCGGTGGAGCGAGAGGGCCTTGCCCGCACACCGCATGTCGAGCTGGTCATGGCGGCCTTTCGCTGGGTGGCCGACCCGACTGACCGGCTGGCGCTGGCCGAGCTGGCGCGCTTCCTTGCCGATGATCCCGAGTCGGATGCCTGGCTGGCTGCGGCCGGCGCGGACGACCAGAACGCGGCGCTGCGGGCCGCGGTGCCAATCGCACTCCAGCTCGACGCCCTGCGCGAAACGATCCTCTCGCTGACACCGGCAGATCTGGTCGATGCGGTCATCGTGCTGCCCGAGATCACCAGGCGCATCGAAACCTGGGGCGATGTCGCGGCACGGTTCGACGATCTCGAGGCGTTGCGCGGATTCGCCCGCGGCTATGAGGAAAGCTGTGCCGGCGCAGGCACCCCTGCAACGCCGTCGGGCCTTGTCCTCGCGCTCGCCGCCGAGGAGCCGCTGCGCCCACGCAGCCTGCGCGACGATGCGGTCAAGGTCATGACCTATCATGGTGCCAAGGGGCTCGAATGGCCCTGCGTGATCTTGACCGGGCTAAACAAGGAACCCAAGCCCCGCCTGTTCGAGCCCGTTGCCGAAGCCGACGGCGCCATCGACTGGCGGAACCCGCTGGCAAATCGCTGGATCCGCTACTGGCCCTGGCCTTACGCCAGCCAGAGCAAGGATGTCAGGCTGGACGAGAGCGCGCTTGCCTCACCGATCGGCCAGGAGGCGGCGGTCCGCGCGCGCGACGAAGAGGCTCGCCTGCTCTATGTGGGGGTAACGCGTGCGAGAGACCATCTCGTCTTCGCGCCTCCCGCCAAGGGCGACCTTAAATGGCTCGGCGTCCTGGATGGATCGCAGCCGGGCCATGTCACACTGCCGCGTGCCGAGCCAAATCCCATCCAAGCCGGTCAAGACGGGTTTCCGGCGCGAACCGCCACGCTAGCGAGCGACGACACCCCGATCATCGGCGCCGTCGCCGCACCCTTTGTCCGCGTGTCGCGACCGCCGCTGATCCGGCCGGCGCTTCACCGGCGTCCCAGCGACGCGGGCGACGATGAGACCTATGTCGTCGTCGAAAAGATCGCGCTCGGCGCGAGGCTTGCACTCACCGGCACGCCCGACATGACGAGGGTTGGCGAAGCGGTCCACGCGATCATCGCGGCCGATCGAGACGGCGAGCCGCTTACCGATCGGCTGGCGCGGGCGCAGGCGATACTGGATCGCTGGCGCGTCCATCAGATTGCAGCTCAGGAGGTGCTCGGCGCGAGCGACCGGCTGTTTGCGTATCTCAGCAACCGGTGGCCGGATGGCAAGCTCTGTCGCGAGACCCCCGTCTCTGCGCGGCTCGGCGACCAGCTGGTGAACGGCCGCATCGATCTGCTTGTCGTGCATGCAGCTGGTCTTGCGGTGATCGACCACAAGGCGTTTCCCGGCTCGCGCGACAGCTGGGACGCCCGCGCAACCGGATACGGCCCCCAGCTCACACTCTATGCCGAGGCGCTCGACAAGGCGCGCCCTGGCGTGCCCTGCGATCTCTATGTTCACATGCCCATTGTCGGCGCCTTGCTCCGCATCGCGCGTGCTGGGGCACATACCTGATGCGCTTTCGGGTAATCGATCTGGAGACGACTGGGCTCGAGCCGCCGGCCGAGATCATCGAGATCGGCCGCAGCGATGTCGTGTGGGGCGCCAATGGCGCGACAGTCGAGCCGCCGGTTGCCTGGCTCTATCGCCCGCTGAATGGGATTCCCCCCGAGACGATGGCAGTCCATCATCTCACAGAGGCTGATTTCGGGCCGCAAACCCCGGTCTGCACGCCCGGACACCTGCGGGCCGCGATCGCGCACGGCACCACAGCGGATGTTCTGGTGGCCCATAACTGCGAGTTCGAGCGCAAGTTCATCACGTCCGCGGCAACGGACGCAATTCCTTGGATCTGCACCTACAAGGTCGCGCTCCACGTGTGGCCCGACGCACCCCGCCACGGCAACCAGGTCCTGCGCTACTGGCGTGGCCTTGTGCTCGACCCCGCGCTCGCCATGCCGCCGCACCGCGCCGGGCCAGACGCATGGGTAACAGCGCATCTGCTGGCGCAGCTCCTCGCACACGCCTCGGTCGACCAAATGATCGCCTGGACGAATGCGCCGCGACGCATGCCGGTGATCACTTTCGGCAAACACAAGGGCACGGAATGGACTGCGCTGCCAATCGACTATCTACAATGGATGGTACAACAAGCCACGCTCGACTCTGACGTGCTTTGGTATGCCAATCAGGAGCTTGCCCGTCGAGCGAAGGGTTGATTCAATCCTCCAGACACTAGCTTCGTCTTTGAAGGACCGGCTCGATTATCGCTCGTACTTCGAATTCAGCGACTCCGCTGAGCGAGCGGCAGCTTTTCGGATCCGACCAAATCTATCGACACCGCTAATATTGTGCACGTTCCTGCCGGAACGGCGGCCTGGTGAACGACTGGTTCAGGATCGCAAAAAGGGGCGCCGAAGGTCCGCAATTGTGTAGGAAGCGGCGCCTCGCGCCGGTGAAGCGGCGCGACCGCGCTCTACGGCTCGAAGCCGGGCTTCTCGCCCCCGAGCCCCGATGCCGGGTCTCGGCCTGGCGGTGACGATCGGCTGGCGCGGGTCAGCGTCCGCTGACCTGATGGAGCGGGGCTGAGGACGCACGCTGCCGGGCGGCTTCGCCTTGCCCGGACAGGGTGCGGCGCCCGATGGCGGCCCCGCAGGCACTCCGGCTTCTCGGGCGGGCGGTGCGCCCGGTTTCGCGAGGCGGCGACAAGTGCCGCCCTGGCCTCGCGAAGCCCGACCCTGCACCGCTCATCCGCCCTCACCGGCCGGGGGGGCCATCCCTTTGCTGGCGGCGGCTTCGCCGCCGGAAAGTGCTGCGGTCGCCGCTCGCGCGGCGGCGCTGTTTGTGGCCTCTCCCGGTGGCGCGGGAGTGGGCGGCGCTCCCTGCTAGGCCCGCTCGCGTCCCCGGCAAGCCGGGCTGCGCCCGGCTCCTTCACTGCGTTGCGGCCCTTTGGGTGCCGGGGCCGCTCAAGCGGTCCTCTCCGGTTCGCATCTTGCCGCCCACCCCCGCTTCCGGGGGAGGCCATGGTGGTTCTGGGGCGGTGCAGGAGGTGAACGATGCCTGTCTCCCCGAACGTCCGCGCGCGCGGCAAGCGTGGCAAGCACAAGGCGGCCAGTGCCGCGACCAAGCCCGCAGCCGCTGCCCGGACCAGTCCCGAGCCGAGCCGCACGAACCTGTATGACGAGGTGACGGCACGGATCATCACCGAACTGGAGGCGGGGCGCGTGCCGTGGGCGCAGCCTTGGGGGCGTCCCGGCGGAACCGCGCCCGGACTGCCGCGCAACGCGCTGACCGCGCGCCATTACTCCGGCGTCAACGTGCTGATCCTGTGGGGCGCGGTGATCGAGCATGGCTTTCCCTCGCAGGGATGGCTGACCTTCAAACAGGCGTTGGAGGCAGGCGGCGCGGTCAGGAAGGGCGAGCGCGGCACGACCGTTGTCTATGCCGACCGCTTCACCCCCGAGGCCGAGAAGGCGCGCGCCGTCGAAACCGGCAGCGACGCCAAGACCATTCCCTTCCTGAAACGCTTCACCGTGTTCAACGTCGCGCAGTGCGAGGGATTGCGCCCCGGCCTCGCGCCTGAACCCGTGCCGCTGCCCGAACGCCAGATCGTGCCGGTCGCCGAGGAGGTGATCGCGGCGAGCGGCATCGACTTCCGCGTCGGCGGCAACGAAGCCTTTTATGTGCCCGCGCAGGACTATGTGCAGGTGCCGCCGCAACCGGCCTTCTTCGAGCAGATCAATTATTACCGGACGTGCCTGCACGAACTTTGTCACGGCAGCGGCCACAAGTCGCGGCTGAACCGGAACCTCGTCAACAGCTTCGGATCGAAGGATTATGCCCGCGAGGAATTGATAGCCGAAATGGGTTCGGCCTTTCTCTGCGCGGCACTCGGCATCGTCCCGACCGTCCGCCACGCCGACTATCTCGGCAGTTGGCTGAACGTGCTGCGCGAGGATAACCGCGCGATCTTCCGCGCCGCCAGCGCCGCAAGCAAGGCCGCCGACTGGCTGCTGGCGCGACACGCCGCAGTCCGAGCCGAGGCTACCCAAGACGAAAACGGTGAACGGAGGGCGGCATGATCCTGCTCACCCCCGAGCTTCACGCCACTCTGCGCCTGAACGCCGACCGCTCCGCCGAGAGCGATCACGATCCCGCGCCCGTGGTCAAATTCTTCAACCCGCTGGGCGCGGCAACATGGCTTGCGACCGAGCTTTACGACGATGGCGACACCCTGTTCGGGCTGGCCGACCTCGGTTTCGGCTGTCCCGAACTTGGCTGTTTCAGCCTGTCCGAACTGGCGAGCATCCGCCTGTCGTTCGGCCTCGGCATCGAGCGCGATATCGGCTTTACGACGACCGCCAGCCTGTCCGTCTGGGCCGACACCGCGCGCCGGGCCGGTTCGATCCAGCAAGCCCAATCCATCATCTGGCGCATCGAGTCCGCGCCGGTCCCCGAGCTTCCGACCGATCCTGAAAGCGGGAAAGGCGGATGACGCGCGGCGCGTAACGCCGCTTTGCAAGCCGGTCCGCCTACCCGGAAAGATCGACGGACCGGCACTCACAAGGAGTGCGGCGTCACCAAATTGGTGATTCGCCGACACTGATTCCCGCGCTCCGTACAGCTCAGGACCGTGATCGGGCGCACCAGTCGGGCTTGGGCTGCCAACGCGGCCACCAGCGCGCAACGCCGCTCGCCGCCAGTTCGGAACCGACATCGCGACCGGCCAGCGTCACCCGTGCGACCGCGCGATTATAGCTGCGCCCGACCCGCATGATCGTGACGGTCCGGCCATCGAGAAGCGTCCGGGCACGCGCGGTCGCGGATCGGCCGAGCGCGATCTCGCCCCTGCATTTCGCCTGGCCCGCATGTGTTTCCGGCGCGTCGATCCCGGCGATGCGGATGCGCTCACCGCTCTCCAACCGGAAGGTATCCCCATCGATGACATAGCCGACGCGCCCCTGGCCCGGCGGCGCGGCGGCAATCAGCAGGAGTGCGGCGCAGCCGGTCAGCAGGCGGAGGGCGATCATCAACATGTCGCTGGCCTCTATCGCCTTTGGCACCGGACCCGAACACCTGCCTGTCGTCATCTGCCACGCCGACCGCGACGTTGGCGGTGTCGGCGGCGTGCCTTGGGTCGCCGATCCGATAGCGCGGGGGTGCGTCCGCGCAGTCCACGACCAATCCATCGCGAGGGATGAACCGGCGGCATTGTCGTCGTTACCACTGCCGTGTCCCGCACCGATTCCGGCTCCTCGGGCGCATGACCTGGGACGGCCGCAGTCCCGCGAAACCATCGCCGCGCGGCTTATTTCCCCGCCCGCCAAGGCGGGCTCCTCGCGGTCGCTGCGCTTCAAATAAGCCTCCGGCTCCGGTCCTCCGCTCTCGCTCCGGCCTCCGGTTCGCAGGCCCGCTGTGACCGTCCCTCCGGTCCGCCCATCGCCCGGAAACGGTTCGGGGCGACTCTTCAGGAGACGAACAATGCCAGCCATCGGTTATGTCAACGGGCCGCGCACTGCCGACCGAGACGCGCGCCTATCTCGCGCAGGTGTCGGGCACATCTTCGGCGTCGTTGCCATCCCTTCCGCAACGGCCGCCACCAGCATTGTTCGTCGCGCTTCGGACTGGCAACACATCGGCCGATCCATCGCCATCGCGCGCGCCGGATGAGCCGCCCGATCCCCTGTTCGCGGTTCACGCACCCCGCTGATCCAGCATATCCGGCAGCCTCAAACAGTGCCGGTTGAGAGGGCACGGCGCGACGGCAGACGTTGGAGGGGCTCGTCTCGGCAAGGCCCAGCATGACGGGCGCCGAAGCGGCTGTGCAAGGCCGGCGGCCCCTCCAATTTTGCCGCGAGATAGAGCGTGCTTCGCACGCGAGTTTGTTTGTTTCCGCGCAACAAAATCGGTTCCTCCGCCGCCGCTGCGCGGCGCTTCCGGCTTCGCCTCCAGCGGCCCTGACAGCCGCTCCGCCACCCGTCTTCGGAGGGCTGTCCTCAATGAGGAGGATTTCAAGCGAAGGAGGCGATCATGACCATGTTTCAATCCATTGGTGCGGCGTCGGACCGCGTGGTGGCGACGCTCGTGGCAGGGCTCGAAATCGAGTTCGGACGGGGCGCAGGCGAGGCGCTGGCGCAGCGGTTCCTGGAGGCCGAGGAGAGCGATTTCCTGTGGGATGCGAGGGCGTCGGAGCGTTGGCTCGGGGCGTATGAGAGCATCGACGAAGAGGATTTCGAACTCGATCGGGTGGCGATCATCGGCCGGCTGGATGGCCGCTGGTTCGTGGCGGTGAGCATCGTCGATGGCGATGGCAACGCACATGGATTGATGGGGCGGCGCAGCTTCAGGAGCGAACGCCAGGCACGCGAAGCATTCGCTGCCATGCATTGATCGGGGTATCGGAAACGCCGGGACAGGGTGCCGGACAGGCATCGTGTCCCGGCTTCTTTTTGCCTCGGCTTGGGCGAAATGGACGGGCAACAGGAAGGCGGAAATAGGCGGCAGGAGCGGTTCAAATGGAAGGGCGGCGTAAGGCAAGATAAAGCTATGGCACTGGCGCGCCATAAGTCGTTGTCTGCACGTCATTTTTCGGGGTAATTCCTGGCACTGCCTTTTTCCGGCCAGTGCCGTTCCACCCAGAAAGGGCGGCATTCCGCCATGTTCGGCGGCACCGGTTTTCATGGGGACCGCTGGGCGTCATGCTTGCCCCTCCACGCCCCCGGAATCAGGAAAATGGCCGACGACGACAGCTTTGAACCGCGCCTCGGGCGCCAGCGCCAGCAGGGCGGCAAGCGCGCCCGACGCTATCTCGGCCGCGTCCTCGCCGCCGCCAATCTTGCGCGCGGCGGCGCGGCTGCCCCCGGCCTCGCGCGCGGGGCGTTCTCAGGCACCCGGATCGGGCGCGGCGCGGGTGTCGGGCGGTTGCTCGCCAGCCGCGGCGGACATGCGGCGTCGAACAGCCGCCGCGTCATCGTCAAGGCAAGCATCGTCAAGCTCGCCGGCAAGGGCGCGTCGGCCGCTGCCGCGCACCTGCGCTATCTCCAGCGCGACGGCACCACGCGCGAGGGCGAACGCGGCACGCTCTACGGGCGTGATGCCGACGCCATCGACGGCAAGGCGTTCGGCGAACGCGGGGCTGGCGATCGCCACCAGTTCCGCTTCATCGTCTCGCCAGAAGACGGCGATCAATATGACGATCTGAAACCGCTCACCCGCCGGCTGATGGAACGGATGGAAGAGGATCTCGGAACGAAGCTCGATTGGGTCGCGATCGACCATTTCAACACCGGCCATCCGCACACCCATATCGTCGTGCGCGGGAAGGATGATCGTGGCGCAGACCTACTCATCGCCCGCGACTATATGACGACCGGCATCCGCGAGCGCGCCGCCGAGCTGGTCGATCTCGATCTTGGCCCGCGCACACACCGCGAAATCGCGCAGACATTGCGCGCCGAAGTCGAGCAGGAGCGCCTGACCTCGATCGACCGGGCCTTGCTGAAGGGGGCGGACGCCTCGCTGGTGGTCGCGACCCATGGTCGCGATGCGTTCGATCAGACCCTGCGCGCCGGCCGGCTGGCGAAGCTCTCACGCCTGGGCCTAGCCGAGCCGCTCGGCGCCGGGCGCTTCCGGCTCGCGCCCGACCTTGCAGAGACGCTGCGCGCATTGGGAGAACGCGGCGACATCATCCGCACGATGCAGCGCGAATTTTCCCGCGCCGCGATTGTCCGGGCGCAGGCCGACCAGGCGATCTACGATCCAGCCGCACGCGATGCCCGCCCGCTGGTCGGCCGCGTGCTGGCGCGCGGACTCGCCGACGAGCATGACGATCGCCATTACCTGATCGTCGATGGCGTGGACGGGCGCAGCCATTATGTGGCGATCGGCAAGCCTGTCCTGAGCTTCGCCGAAGGGGGCACGGAAACCGACGTCAGCTTGTCGCGTGGTGCGATCGTGAGGATCGATCCGGTCAGCCCGACAGTGCGGGAGGTGGATCGGACCATCGCCGCGGTCGCCGCCGCCAATGATGGACGCTACGATGTGGATGCCCATCTTCGCCACGATCCGACCGCCACACAGGCCTTCGCTGAAACCCATGTCCGGCGGCTGGAGGCGATGCGGCGGATATCGGGCATCGTCGAGCGCGAGCCGTCCGGTCGCTGGATCATTGCGCCGGACCATCTCGATCGAGTGGCGGCCCACGAGGCGACGAGGCTGCAGGACCGTCCCGTCGCGATCACCATGCTGTCGGCGCAGCCGCTCGATCGGCTGGTCGAGGCCAACGCCGCGACCTGGATCGACCGGGAGCTTGTTTCGGCCGCGCCCGAGCCTGCTCGCGAAGCCGGGTTTGGCCACGATCTGCGCGAGGCGCAGACACGCCGACGGCAATGGCTGATGGCACAGGGATTTGCCGAGGAAGCGGGCGGCAACACGACGTTTTCCAACGGCATGATCGCGGCGCTCCAGCGGCGCGAACTGCTGCGGGTTGCAGGCCAACTCGCCGACGAGGTGAATATGCCATTCCGGGAGGCCGCCGAGGGCGCCCGGATCGAGGGCGTCTATCGCCGTTCGGTCGATCTCGTCAGCGGGCGCTTCGCAGTGATCGAGCGCGCCCGGGATTTCACGCTCGTGCCGTGGCGCCCAGCACTTGAGCGGCAGGTCGGAAAGTCGGTCTCGGGATTGATGCGCGGCGACGGCATCAGCTGGTCAATCGGAAGGGGGCGGAGCGGACCGGGGATATCGTGATCGTCGAGGCATGCGGGTGCCCGTCGTAGGGCGAAGGCGCCGGCAAGGCGGCCATAGCCAAGCCGGGAGCGCCCCCCAAAACTAGTCGCCTATTCATGCGACTGTTGATTTGCCCGGCAACTTGGTTTGAGAAATGAGCTCTCCTAGTCGCTGGGCAATTGCGGCCTCCCCGTGCAAAAGATCGACGCTCGCTATCCGTAGCCGTTCATCGCCTTCGTTCATGCCGTAGCCTGCATCCAGCGCATCAGCGCCAAGGCCGCGATGGTGGGGATAGAGCAGCATCACCTCCTGGCAACTGTATAGCCGGGCATATGCCATCATTTGGTAGACGTCGGATTGCGAAACGCCGCGCTTCTTGTCTTCCGGATTTCGGCCAATCAGCTTCCATTTGGTGTCGATCACCATCACAGTTTGTCGATTCCGCTTGATGAGAATGTCCGGTGTCGTCTGGAAGCGTTCCCTTCCGCCTTCGCCTTCCTCCATCAGGCAATAGCGCAATCCGCCCTGCGAATGGACCGTCAGATCGCTACCCGGTAGCGCCCGCCGGGCAAGTGCAGCGATATAGGCCTCGAACAGGTCGTTCATGGCGAACAATAGGGTGATCCCCTGACCCGCCTTTGCGTCGTGGTTGGTGCGTTGCCATTCGCGCTTCAGAAATAGCTTTGCCAGCCCGTGGAGCGTCTCCCAGCGGCGATTGGTTCGATCTATGCGCACTTGCGTCCATGGCAGAGCACTGACTGGAACGTCGCTGACCTCGGCCAGAAGAAACCGCAGCTCATCGAGGCGGCGCTGCGTCTCCAGCGCGCGGGCATGGCGGCGCAACATCAGGACGCAAGCCTTCATGACGCGCAACAACGGGGTATCCGGCATCAATGTATCGAACCGGCAGGCGAGTCGGTCAGGTCGCACCGCATTGTGAGTGAACTGACGGATGACATCGAGCCGCCCGCGCAACGCGGCGAGATTCTCTTCCTGCGCCATATAGGCGCGGGGAAGGCCGCGCCTGGCCTCAGCCAGCAGGCGATCAGTAAACAGGCGGATCAGGATGTCGAGCAGGGTTTCCTTCTGGCGCGCCATCGCCAAGGCCTGTCCGTCTCCGAGTTTGAGGCCGAGCGCGACATCGAGCATGGAGACAAGGCGGGTGCGGATTGTTTCATCATTCTCATCCGACGCCGCATCGATCTTGGGCAGAATCTCAAGGCTGCACCCCGGCGCGGCAATCACACCAACAACTTGCTGCGCCCATATCTCGGTATAGCGATCTACAAGAATATTGGTCCCGGAACGGTTCGCCAGCGGGTGTGACCGAGCAGCCAGCAATAGAGCATTCGCCTGACTACGGGTAAACGCCCGCTCCAGCCCAGTTTCGGTGCCGTTGTAAACGCTGATGCGCCCCCATTCGTGGATGGTCAGATGCGTCATGGGTGGAAACGGGCAATGATGCGATCGGCATGATCGGACAGGCTTAGCGGGAAGGTGGTCAGCCATTCACGCCATGAACAAGCGGCGAAGCGGACCGTTGAACCGTCCACCCCTTCGGCAAACCTGGCGATTTCGGACCGATGGTCGGAAAAGGTCTTGGCCGAAATGACGCGGCCTTCCGTAGGCTCAGCATAGAGGTAGAGCAGGACCGGCGACTTTCCCCGTCGCTTTGCCTCGGTCACCAAACCATAGCCGTGCTTGACCAGTTGCGCAGAATCCAGGTGACGAAAGGCCGCAGGTTCCGCCAGCAACCGGTCACCCATTGCGCACCACGGCTCCATACCCTCGTCCCACCCATGCGATGAGTATTTGGGCGACAGCTTGGCCAGCTTGGAATCGCGGAAAGGCTCGAAGCGCTTCGATTCAACCCCGATCAGGTGCGTTGCTGTTTCGACGGCAGCATCAAGCCAGGGGTGGCGGCCACCAGCCCATGGGAAACGCATCTGACGTTCAATATCCACGGACAGCGCAGGCCAATCCAGATCGTGGAGGCATGGAAACGGCGGTAACGTGCCCGCGCTTTCGAAAAAGGGGCCGAAACCATTGACCGCCAGAGCCGAGCTGCTTTCGGGACTGCCAAACTTGCCCGAGGCCAATTCCTGCCCTGCCGCCGCGCCGAGCGCAGCCGCAACCCGCTCGACAAGCACACCGGGGAGCAGATGACTGGCCAGTTCGTCGATCATTCGTGGGGCTCTACCACAATGCCTGCAACCTTACCGATCAACTGGGCGAACGCATCATGAGGAAAATGATCGCTGCCATCCGGCTGCTTTTCCAATCGCACGAACCAGCTCTTGCGATCTTCGCCCTCGCCAAGTGGGCATTTCAGGGTTACGGAGCCGATAAAACCATCGCCGAGCACCCCATGTATGCGGCTCCAATCTTCAAAGAAATACTCTTGTAGCAGCGGGATGACCTTGTCGCGCATGGCGGCGTTAACTTGTTCGACCGTCTTACAGCCAATGAAAAAGGCGTGGCCTATGCGGTGCTCCCGGTCGATCAGATATTCGATCCGCAGGTTGATGGTGGTGAGTACAGCTTTAAGGTCGATCCCATCGACCACACCTAACAGACCCGGTTCCGGTGCCATCTCCCGAAAATTGAACCGCCGCCGCAACGCAGTGTCCAGCAGCGCGATGGACCGGTCGGCTGTGTTCATAGTGCCGATGATGTGGAGGTTGGCCGGGACTCCAAAATCCCGCTTTTTCGAGTATGGAAGCGTTAACGTCAGCTCATTCGGCATGCCGAGCCGTTTGTCAGGTTCTATGAGCGTGATGAGTTCCCCGAACACCTTCGAGATATTGGCACGGTTTATCTCATCGATAATGAGTACGAACTGGTCAGGAATGCCGTCACTCACTGCCTCTACGCCGCCACTGTTGTCGCTATCGTCAGCAATCAAACGGCCAAGAGCAGGCAGATTCACGCGCTTTGATGGCACCGAGTAAAGCGTGCGCATTGTGAAATTGCCGTCGACAATCGTATCGAGTGGCAAAGGTTCGTCTAGTGTCAGGAGCCAGCGCACATCGCGGCGATGCGCGTAGTAGCCCTCAGTCGCAGGTTCAAACCGGTAGTCGCCAGTGACCTCGGCAATCGCGCGGAACGCAGTATTGCCGTAGGGAACTATGACAATGTCACCGATCTGCATTTCACAGCGGAATGGCCAGGTTTGCGTCCAATTGCTGGGAGTTGTGTCGTCGGGGTTCTGCGCGAGCCACTCAGTCTTGATCGCGTCAAAAGTGGAAAACCGCTCATCGCTCCAATCGATGGAACCACCCCAACCAAGAGTTATGTAGTTGTTGGCCACGGCGGATTCATAAACGTCGTCCTCGGTGCCGATGGCGCCTTGGCCCATCTTCCAGAACCGCCTCCCGGAGAAGTCGTAGCCGGTTGCAGTGGCCGAAGGCGCTGTCCGGTTGCGCGCCTGATCGGCCAAGGCACAGATTTCTCGAAAGATACCGGCGCGAGCTTCAAGCTGAAAGCCGGCAGAACCGCCCTCATTCTCGCCAGTTTCCGGGCGCAGGCCTTCGACAAAGGTTTCATAGTCATAATTCTGGTGGAATGTGACGAAGGCAATCCGCTTCTCAGTTTCCAGCTCGCGATAGCGCTTCATCAGCGCAGTCCGGCCTTCTTCCGTGGAAGGATACCCTGCATCCGGATCACAGAATTTCACGGCTTCGAGCGCTGTGCGATAAGTTTTTCCCGTGCCCGGCGGTCCATAGAGGATCAGGTTTTGGGGATCATGCTTTACTTCGGCCACCGGGATGGCTCCTTCCGATAATGCGAATGTCAGTTTCCTCGTGGTGCTTTGCTTTGGCCCCTCGGCAACCGGTGGCGGGACTTTGGCCAGCTCTAGAAATTTTCGACCCTCAAGTGCCTGGCAGATGTTTGGCCAGGCCATATGCAAGCCCATCTCATTATTCAGCGGGCCGACCACGATTGTGACGCTAACATCGCCGCGCTGCCGGGCGGGTTCGATATATCGCTCCAACACATATTGCCGGATACGGTCCGCTTGCGTTTCACTGTCATCGGTGACCGTTTCGTCGGGCCAATAGCCTGGGCGAGGTGGCTGCGGTGGCAGCCAGCTGCGGATTGATTCTTCCGCAGCCTCAATCACCGTCACGAATTCATCAGCAGCCGTTTCGTCAAACTGATATATGCCCGTGAGGTTGAAGCGCTCATGCTGGTGGCTAAATTCCAGAAACCCGCCGTTCTTTCGCAACTGGATGCTGCCAAGGGTTCCGGGGGCCTTGTCCTCTCCGGGAGATCGGCGACCGAACCGTATCTGCGGGATGTTGGTGTGATACCAGTCTAACCCGGCGCCATGAACGGAACGTGCCATGCTGCAGAACGCCGTTCGCTGCTCATCAGTCCAATTCTTGCGCGCTTCCCGGAAACGAGAATCGCCATCGAAGCGCTTCAAGAGCTCGTCGCCGCCGCTGGTATCATCATCTTCGTCGGTCAGGTCTTCGTCCGCTGCGGAGGCCTCGCCCCCAAGAAAACGACCATATTGCGCCAGCCAGCTGTTCCAGTTGGAAAGCCGGTTTAACGGCTTTTCCGAATCCGGCATAAGGATGCGATAGTCATTGCCGCCAGCCTTGGCATCCTGCCGCATCTTACGGATGCGTTCGCGCAACTGCGCAAAGCCATCCGCAGCATGGGCCGCTGCAAGATCGCGGTGGGGCGATCCGAGTGGGGCAAGGTTCTTTTCGATGGTCTTGACGGCATGGACCCGCGAATTGCGCCCTGCTTGGGTTTTGGCGCCTCCGGCTTCCAGCCACGCCCGGAGTTCAGCCTCACGCATCATTATGCTTCCCAATCATTCAATAGATCGGCGGCGCTGAATACAGTTCTACCCACAACGGCAGAATATGCCGGGACCGGAACGGCGAAAAAGCGCATGCCGATGGCTTGTGCCCAAGATCTCCATAAAGCCCTACTCAAGTGACGACCTGAGCTTTGAATATGCTTCCGTTGAAAGCCAGTTGGTGACCAGACCCTGAAATGCCTTATCGTTCATGTATCGAGCAAATATCTCTTCATTCTGGTCCATGCGTTCCACAAAGAGAGCTTCAAGCAAATTTTTGAATAGTAGCTCGAACTTCTCCCCCGGATTGGCGATGGCTGCCTGCCGCAGGCTCGCATCTGCCAATGCGGCTTCCACAATCTGATCGAAGAAGAGCTGGTCGGCATTGTTGAAATCCGTGCCGAAGCGTTCATTGACGACATCAATCAGCCGTGAAAGCGGAACCTGCTCGTCTCTGGCAATTTTGGAACCAACGGAGGATGGCCCGTCGAGTTGCCTCGGAGTCCCTTCGGAAAGGCTAATCGACCCTTCGCTCACCTTTTGCAGGCGATAGTAATCCAGCCTGACCTCATCGTCGAATTGGTAAGACGGGCTGCCGCCTTTTTTGGGTAGCTTTGCCGCGAGGTGTCGCAGGAAGACATACAACCTTTCCAAATCAGAATCTTGATACGGAATGATCTGGCTGAGGAAGCCATACAGGCTGCAAAAAGCTAGAATCTTGCCGCGCAGCACCTCGGCTTCTGCGGGATCGCTCTTCACGATTTCGGTAAAACTGCTGACTGGGCGGTCGATAATCGCATTCATCTTTTGATGATCTGCGGGACTCTGCTTCAACTTTGGTTTGAAATAAATTTCCGAAAAATCTTCAATGTCAATGCCTGAATAGATGCCGCTGGAATCCAGCTCACCTTTGATTTGGTACATGCGGCTCGGATCGACTTCTTCACCGATCTCTGCGCCTTCGTAGTAGGTTTTGAAGGCCTCTTGAATTTCGTCCCGATCATTCACGAAATCGAGAATGAACGTGTCTTCCTTGAAGGGGTGGGTGCGGTTCAGGCGCGACAGCGTCTGGACCGCCTGAATGCCCGACAGCCTCCGGTCCACATACATGGTATGAAGGAGGGGTTGGTCGAAGCCGGTCTGGTATTTTTCCGCAACGAGGAGAACCTGGTATTCCGATGTCGCGAAGACGTCCGGCAGTTCCCTCTCGCGCACGCCCAGATTCATAGCTTCTTCGGTGTATGCCACACCGTGTAGCTTGTCGTCATCAACAGCGCCGGAGAACGCGACGAGCGATTTGATCGCATAGCCCTTGGTCTTGATGTAAAGGTCGAAGCTCTGCTTGTAGCGCACCGCTTCCAGGCGTGATCCCGTCACAACCATCGCCTTTGCCCGGCCACCGATTTTGTGCTGGGTAGCTGCATGGAAGTGCTCGACCATCACTTCTGTTTTCTGCGAAATGTTGTGCGGGTGCAGCTTTAAGAACCGCGCCAGCGCTAGGGCTGCTTTTTTTCGCACGACATTCGGGTCGTCATCACTGGACTTGAGCAGCCGGAAATAGGTCGCGTAAGTTGTGTAATGCTTGAGCACATCGAGGATGAAACCCTCCTCGATGGCCTGTCGCATCGTGTAGCGATGGGCTGGTTTGCCGCCCTTGCCGAACACGGCCAAAGTCTTGTGCTTGGGCGTGGCGGTGAAGGCAAAGAAGCTAATATTGGCCTGGCGTCCGCGCTTGGCCATGCTGCGGAATAGCTCTTCCTCGCCCACATCGTCGTTTTCCGCCCGGTAGCGCTGGGCTTCTTCGCGTAGGCGCTCACCGCCGAGGACTTCCTTGAGGTCGGTGGCCGCTTCACCCCCCTGAGAGCTGTGCGCTTCATCAATGATGACCGCAAAGCGCCGTGTCTTGAGCACCCCATCGCCGGCCGAACCGCGCTCTTCGGCGAGGCGGACGAGTTGGCGCGACACGAACGGAAACTTTTGCAAGGTCGTGATGATGATCGGCACGGACCCTTCAAGGGCTTCCGCCAACTGCCGGGAGTTATCATCGATCTTCTGGACCACGCCGTGCTTGTGCTCAAACTGATAGATCGTGTCCTGTAACTGCTTGTCGAGCACGACGCGATCCGTGATCACGATAACACTGTCAAACACGCGGTCGTGCGCGTCATCATGCAATGAGGCAAGGCGGTGAGTCAGCCAGCCAATGGTGTTGCTTTTCCCGCTGCCCGCAGAATGCTCGATCAGGTAATTGTGTCCGGGACCGTCCGCCTTTGCCGCAGCGACCAGATCGCGCACGGCTTCAAGCTGGTGATAGCGCGGGAAGATCAAAGTCTCTTTCTTGACCTTTCGCCCGGCCTCATCCCGCTTTTCCTCGGTCTGCAAATGCACAAAGCGGGCCAGCAGATCGAGCAGGCTGTCGCGCTGCAACGCCTGTTCCCACAGATAAGCCGTACGATAGCTTCGGCCTTTAAGGTCCGGCGGATTGCCCGCGCAGCCATTGTCCCCGCGATTGAACGGCAGGAAATGGGTGGCGGCACCGGCAAGGCGCGTGGTCATGAACACGGCATCGGTATCAACCGCGAAATGCGCCAAAATGCGCCGCTTGAATTCAAAGATCGGTTCGCGCGGGTCGCGATCATTGCGATACTGGCGGATGGCGTCCTCTACGGTCGAACGGGTCATCGCGTTCTTCAGCTCGATCGACACCACCGGAATGCCGTTGACGCTCAGCACCAGATCCAATTCGTTGTCATTTCTGACCGAATAGCGAAGCTGGCGGGTGACGCTGACGATATTGGCGGCGTACCGCGCTTCCAGTTCGGCGTTCAGGTCATGCGCCGCCTTGAAGGTCGCGACGCGCAAGGTCTTGCCATAGCATTTGAAGCCGTGCCGTAGGGTCGCAAGGGAGCCGTTGGCATCGATCCACTTGACCAGATCGGCCAGCACTTGCGCGCCGGTCTTGTCGCCGTGGAGCGCCTCCAGCGCCTTCCATTCTTTTGGCTGAGTGGCGCGGATGAAATTGAGCACAGTCTCGGGAAAAATGGCGGATGCACGGTCGAACTTGTCCGATGCGATCGAGGCATAACCATTCGCCAGCAACACGCTCTCGACGACGATCTCGAACGCTTCTTCGGTGTGCCGGGCGGGCTTTACCTGGGTCATGCGGCCAACCTCTTGTTCAGAAACCAGACAGCAACGGGGGTGAAGGGCTCAAGTTCGCCGACGCCATTGTCGAATTTATCGATGCGCGCCTGTACCTGCGCATGATTTGGCTTTTTGTTCTGCCACCATGCAAGAACAACGTCCAAAACACTTTTCCGGCTGTTTTTTAGAACAGCAACATTCAAGCCGAGAATATCGTCAATTTCGCCATCAAGTTGAACGTGATCGGATCGTATCTCGCCGTTCGATTGATACCGGATACCGTGGACGATGTCCTGATCAAGACTGGCCGGGTTTACCATCAGATCGCGGCCACCCTTCCGGGTGTCGCAATGCTGATTGAGCAGTGGCTCGCCTTCGCCGCCGCGGCATGCGCCCAAAAGATTATCGTAGTTCAATTGCAGATGCGGGTAAGCCCTCTGGCCACGCCAGTGCTCTATCTTCATCGCCCGTCCGTCGGCAGAAATGCGCGACGTGCAATAGCAGCAAAGCCCGCGCTGCTCGGCCACAAGCGCGGCGCGCAACGCATCCTTGCCCTGATAGTTCTGGTAGAAGCTGTGCTCGGTAGCGCGGCGCTCGGTAAGGCAGGCGGGCTCATCGCCTTTTGTGATAGCCTTCATTCGTCGCCCTCATCCATGAAATCGAGCAAGAGGCGCGCGCGCGTGATTTCGGGATCGCTGTCGCCAATCTCCTCAGCGAGCGCGTCGATGGCCTTCCGCGCTTCCGCACCCTCCTCCTCGCCGATGAGCGATGCAATAACGTCCAGCTTTGCCGCGACGTCGGCATTGCGCGGCGGAGTGCCCATTTCTTCTTCCAACAACCGGCTGGAATCGACACCATAGGAATGGCCCGGACTATAGACCTTGCCGTCATCTATCTTGCGGATTTGATCGGGTTTGATTTCACCGAAAATCTGCGGCGAATGCGTCGTGGCAATGAACTGGCAGTTGCGGAACGTCTGGGTCAGCAGGCCGGAAATCTGGCGCTGCCAGCTTGGATGCAAGTGCATATCAAGCTCGTCGATCAGCACGACCGCCACGCCGTCGCGCACCGGATCGCCCAATCCGGGATTCGCCTGCGACAAGCGGCGGGCAAGGTCGAGGGCAAGCGCCAGCATCCCGCGTTCGCCTTCGGAAAGGTGGCGCACGTCCAGTTCCACGCCGCCCTTGGTTATCAACAGGCGCGGTTTGTCGTTTTCATTGGTGGCGCGGAGATCGGTGCAGGTTGGCAGAAAGCGTGCGGCGGCGGATTTTAAGCTGTCGAGGTGCATCCGTGCGCGCGGCAGTTCTTCGGCCAAGGCTTCCTGCGCCAGAACCCATGATGCCATGTCGGCCAGGTGCAGCGCGCGGGCAGTGGACAGCGCATCGGCATAGGCGATGGCTTGACCGGTGACGGTTCGGCCCGTGTTGATGCGCTCGTCCGTGGGGTGAGACCGCCGAACGCCGAAAAACAGGGCCATCGGCTGGCTGCCGTCCTTGTCCACCTTTGGCCAGGGCTGCGACATTTCCTCCTGATCGGGCAAAGTCATCGCCCCCTGCCGCACGGAACCTTCCTGATCCGCGACATATTTTTCGCGCGGCAGGTGCATCAAGAAATGGCGTCCGCCATCGGCAAACTGGAAGTCCAGACGGACAGTCAGGGCCGGACTCCCGATGCGCGTATCATCTTCGGCGAAAGCGAGAGGAATAGCTTTGCTGGCCGTGAACTTGGGCATCACGCGCGAGAGAGAAATTCGCAATGCTTCCAACACGCTGCTCTTGCCCACGCCGTTAACGCCGACCAGCAGCGTGAATGATGGATCGAGATCGAACGAAGCATGTTCGAAGCCGCGCAGATTGGCGACATCCAGCTTGGTGATCTTCATGCGGCCTCCGGAATGGCAATCTGGCCGGTGACGGAGGCGGCGATCAGGGCGCTCCGGCGTTCCTTCAGCAAGCCGATGGAGCGTTCGGTGGCGGTTGCCAGCTTGTCGATTTTCACCCGCTCTTCCGCGATGCGGGCGACGATTTGTTCCTGCTCGCCGAGGGGCGGCACTGGCCAGAAGGTTTCGAAGAAGCCTTCTGGATAAAGGCGCAGCCGCGATGACCAGACGCCCTTTGAGTATCGAGTTACTTCCTGCGCGAAAACCGGGATGCGGACCAGCGCATCGACATAGGCCGGGAGTAGGCGCGGGCCGGGCGTGTAGACGTTGTAGGCCGGACTGACGATGCCATCGACCGGGGCGCTGCCCATGGCACCCATCCAGGCCCAAAGCGTGTTGATGACGAGATCGCCGGCGAAGCACAGCTTGTATCCCGCTGTCGTCTCGGCCTCGAACATGTTGACGTCTTTTTGGGACCGGGGCGTAACGCCGGTAATGTGAGAAACGGTCAGCATTTCCTCTTCGCCGGTCTCCGAACGCTCATCACGCTCGTTGAACAGCCATCGGGATCGCTCGATCTCCCAATGTGCCGGAATATCGCCGAGCCAGTCGATGCCGGAGGGGCGGGATGGGGCGGAGCGGTCCAGCCCGCGCATGATCGCCTCTGCCACCAACGTCAGCCGCGTTTCGGCCAGCAGGCCCAGCAGCTTCTGCTTGGCCTCGATCAGGGCGTCGATGTCCTTCGTTGCAGAACGCAGGAAGCTTGAAGTTGCCCGCTGCGTCTCCTCGTCGGGGCACGGCACCCGGACATTGCCGATGAAATCCCAATCCGCCCTCGGCATTTTTGAGCCAAAGGTTGATTGGTCGACGGCGTCGATGAAGGGCTTGGACAGCAGAATGTAGAGCAAGAATTCTGCGTCAAATTTGGTCGGCTCTAGCGGCAGAATTTCGGTGCTGCATCGACCCGAAAACGCGGCGATCCAAGCTTTTGCAAGGTAAGGCCGAAGCTTGCCAAAGAGCACGTCCCCCTGCTCAAACACGGAACACAATGAATCGCCGATTGCTGAACCTTGGTCAGCGTCGCTCTCGATTTGATCAGCACGTTGTACAAACCGACCAGTCCCGCTCTCGATATTCTCCAAACCAATGTAAGGCGCGTCACTTTCCGCGCCATCGATGCGGGCGCGACGCAAATCGACGCCATATTTCAATCGCAACTGCGGAATGTGCGAAGGCGACTGGAAGCTCACTCCGTAACCTCCCGCAACAGGCGCAGGATTTCCTCTTCCGCCTCTTTCAGCTCAGCATCGATCACCGCCAGCGGGCGGGGCGGGGTGAACCTGTAGAAGTGGCGGTTGAAGTTGATTTCATAGCCCACCTTGTCCTTGGTCCGGTCCATCCAGGCATCGGGCACATGGGGCAGCACTTCGCGGGCGAAGAAGGCGTCGATATCGACCTTGAGCGGGATGTTCTCGAAATCGCGCAGATCGGGATCGGGTTCAAAACCCTTGCCCTTGCGCACCTTTTCCGCCGCAAGGTCTTTGTCGGTGAACACACTGCGGAACAGCTTCTCGTCCGCCGCGCGCCACTTCGATCCGCGCTGCTTGATGATCCGTTCAATGGCCTTTGCCGCGGCATTCCAGTCCATCAGCGGTTCGCGGCCAAGCCCTTTGTCGATGGCCTGCACATCATCGAGCAGGTGCGGCGCGGCATCGAGGAAGCGGGCCTTGTCCTCCACCGTCATCCGGTAGCGCAGCCGCAAGGGCCGCTCCACCGTGACGCGGGTATAGCCGAAATCCTCATTGTCGAAGATCTTCGATTTATCGCTGGTGGCGAACTGTCCGTAACGGCGAACAATCTCGGCAATCTGGTCCGGCTCGTCGGCGCGATCTTCGCCTGGCAGCGCCGGGCCTTCGCCGATCTTGCGGCGCTTGTCGCCTTGGCTGCGGCGCATCGAAATATGGGTTTCGCGCTCATCGACCAGTTGAATCTTGCCCTTGCGGGCCTTGGCCTTCCGGTTGGTGACGATCCAGATATAGGTGCCGATGCCGGTGTTGTAGAACATCTGTTCCGGCAAGGCGACGATCGCCTCCAGCATGTCCGCCTCAATGATCCACTTGCGGATGTTGCTTTCGCCGCCGCCCGCGCCGCCGGTGAACAAAGGCGAACCGCTGAAGACAATCGCGGCGCGCGAGCCGTATTTCTGCTTCGCCGGGTCAACATCCTCGAACTTCGAGATCATGTGCTGAAGGAACAGCAGTGATCCATCGTTCACGCGCGGCAGGCCGGCATGGAACCGGCCCGATTTGCCGCGATTATGCTCTTGCACAATCTCGCGCTGCTGCTTCTTCCAGTCCACGCCAAACGGTGGGTTGGCGATGAAGTAATCGAACCGGTCCTTGCCCTTTTCCGCGAACTTGTCGTCGGTGAAGGTGTCGCCGAACTGAATGTTCTCGCCATGACCGTTATGGTCAACCTGCTTCATTAGCATGTCGGACGCAGCAGTAGCGAAGGCGCGTTTGTTGTAATCCTGTCCATAGACGTACAGCTTTGCTGGCGAGCTATGCCGCCGCATATAGGCCTGCGCTTCAGCCAGCATTCCACCCGTACCGCACGCAGGATCAAGGATTGTGCGGACAGCACCTTCCTTGACGAACAGGTCGTCATCATCGTTGAACAGCAGATCAACCATGAGCGTGATCACCTCACGCGGGGTGAAGTGATCGCCAGCCGTTTCGTTCGCCAGTTCGTTGAAGCGCCGGATCAGATTTTCGAACAGAAGCCCCATCTGGTCATTCCTGACCTTGTTGGGGTGAAGATCGACGCCGGCGATTGCTTGCACGATCAGAAACAGGATGCCTGCCTCGTCCATCCGCTCAATTTCAGCAGTGAACTCGAAATAGTCGAAGATCTTTCGGACATTGGCAGAAAAGCCGTTGATGTAGGTTTGCAGGTGCTGCCGAAGGTCATTCGGATCGCCCAGGAGCTTTTTGAAATCATAGGGCGCGCGGTTGTGAAAGCGGTGGCCCGCAACGGCATTCAGTTTGCTGTCGAGTGCATCGCCCTCGATCTTGCCGCCTGCACGGCGCTTGGCCTCGGCAACCACGGCATCCTTGGTATCGGCCAGCACGCAATCGAAGCGGCGCAGGACGACAAGCGGCAGCATCACCCTTTCATATTGCGGCGGGCGATAGGGGCCGCGCAGCAGGTTGGCGATATCCCAGATCAGGTTGGCAAGATCAGTATGGGTAGCCATCAGGCGTTCGTTCCGTTCTTTTCGTGATGCGCTGTCAGCCGCTCGTATTCCTCCACCGACAGGACCACGACGACCGGCCTTCCGTATTTGTCGATGGACACAGGCGCGGCCCGGGCCAAATCGATCAGCCGACCAAAGCCATTCTTGGCGTCGCGCGCCGACATGTGCTGCATGTGCCCCTCCAGAGTTGGAGCTACTTTAGCCATGATGGGTTGATAGGCAAAGCTCATTTCCGCAGTACACATGGCCTTGAGTCGAGCCACGTGGCCCATCAGTGATTTTTTGACATCGTGATTAAAGCCCCTGAATTTATTCGAAGGAGCCATTCCGGATGCTCGGACTAAGCCGTCATCCCACAGCTCGGGAGGGTAAAGGCTCGGTGCCCTCGCTGAGAATTCCAAGATATCGGCGGTAACTGAAGACGCGGCCGCGTCTCCTTCCGGTGATCTCCTCGACCACCCTCAAGCGCTCCAAGTCTGCGAGCGCCGCGTTAACGGTCGGTGCCGACAGTCCCGTCCGTTCGACCAGTTGGTTCGCGGTCAGAAACGGGTTCTGCTGGAAAAGGTCGTGGACGCGCAACGCTGATCCAGCACGGTCGCTCTCGGCTGTGATCCGTTCGCGATCTTCCTTGAATAAATCGACGATGCGGGTAGCCGCATCGAAAGCTTGGTTGGCGGTGTCGGCGACACCGGCAAGAAAGAAGTCTAACCAGGCCTCCCACGCGCCATGCTCGCGCACCTCCTGAAGCAGCCGGTAATAGTCGGTCCGGTGGGTTTTCAGATACAGGCTGAGGTAGAGCAGCGGCTTGCGCAGGACGCCGTTGACGCAGAGGTACAGCGTCACCAGCAGGCGTCCGATGCGACCGTTTCCGTCGAGGAACGGGTGGATCGTTTCGAACTGGACGTGGAGGAGACCTGCCTTGATCAGCGCAGGTAGCCGGGACTCGCTTTCGTGCATGAAGCGTTCGAGAGCATCCAGGCAGCCATCGAGTTCCGTAATCGGCGGTGGCACGAACAGTGCGTTGCCTGGGCGCGTGCCGCCGATCCAGTTCTGCGAACGGCGGAATTCGCCGGGGCTCTTGGTGCCGCCCCGACCGCTTTGTAGTAGGCGCTCATGCATCTCTCGGATGAGACGAAGCGATAGCGGCAGCTCTTCCAGCCGATCGAGCCCGTACATCATGGCGTCGACGTAGTTCGAGACCTCACGGATATCGTCGATCGGCTGGCCGGCCTGCGCCTCGGTTTCGAAGCGGAGCAGGTCCGACAGGGTCGATTGGGTGCCTTCGATCTGGGAGGAGAGCACCGCTTCCTTCCGCACATACATGTACAGGAAGAGTTCCTGGCGTGGCAGCAGCATGGTGATCCCGTCGAGGCGCCCCAAGGCGCGCTCGGCCGTGCTGAGACGGTCCAGCAGGGCCAGCACGTCGATGGGTGGCGCTGGTGGAAGTGGCGGCGGTACGAAGGCGCGCACAACTTCGCCAGCAACTGGGGTCTCGACGAAGCGGCCCAGCCGCAGATTGGATTCGGGATCAACCATGCGCCCCCAATATGCGGACAACCTCTTATTTAAGCAACCGCCGCTTGGCTTAATTAGCAAATGAGCTAAGGTAAGCGGGCTTAAATAAGGGAGGCGACGGGGCGATGCATGGGCGTGTCCGATATCAACGAGGCTGCGCTCGTGCGTGAGGCGGGATCATCGGCGTGCCCATGCGCGCGGTCAAGGCTTGCCAAGCGCCTGGTCTCTCGCGAGAATCGCCGCCGTGCGCGCTGATATCGATCATCTGCCGTCGGTCCAGCAAGGCGAACTGGATCGGGTGAAGCAATTGCTGATGGGCGAGTTCGCCGAGGCGACTTCGCGCGCGACGCAGCCCTGGAAGAAAAACGGGAGCATCCTCAAGGTCGTCCTGTTCGGCAGCTATGCGCGGGATGATTGGGTCGATGAACCCGAGAATGGCTACCAGTCCGACTACGACCTGTTGATCATCGTCAGCCATCCCGATCTCACGGACATTGCCGACTACTGGTACGTCGCCGAGGACAAGATCCTGCGCGATACCGCGATCGCGCGGCCGGTGAACATCATCGTCCACACGTTGCAGGAGGTGAACCAGGCGCTGAGTCGGGGTGAATATTTCTGGGTCGATATCGCCCGCGACGGAATCGTTCTCTACGAACTGCCGGGCAGTGCGCTTGCCACGCCTCAGCCGCTGACCGCTGCGGATGCCTACGAGATGGCAGGCAAATACCTGACAGAATGGCTACCGAGTACTGAAAGGGCGTTGGCCACGGCAAAAGAACAGGCGCTGAAAGGGATCGACGATCTCGGGTGGCGCAAGGAGGCGGCATTCTCACTCCATCAAGCGACGGAGCGGGCCTACATCTGCTTCCTGCTCGTCCGTACCCTCTACTTTCCTCGCTCCCACAACATCAAATTCCTGCGGTCGCTCGCCGAGGACAGCGAGGCGCGGCTGATCGAAGCGTGGCCGCGCGCTACCCGGATTGACCGCCGCCGCTTCGAGCTGCTGAAGCGCGCCTATGTCGAGGCCCGCTATTCGGCGAGCTACGAGATCGGCAACGACGACCTTGATGCTCTGGCACATTCTATTCGCGCCCTTCGCGACATGATAGATGCCGTTTCGCTCGAACGCATCGAGACGCTGCGGGCCGATGCCGGCCTCTAACCACTGGCCGACCCCTAACAGATAGCATCCGGTTCCGGCATCTGACCGAAACGGACCGGCTCTAGCCCATCTGCGCCCATCAGCCCCGTTCCGTTTTTCGAGCCCGTCGCCGAGACTGAATCCGCCCCAGCCGATCCTGTTCGGCGGGCGGGAGCCTTGACGTGACACCCACCAAATTGCTCATCGGCCAGATCCTTGTCGTCTTCGCGATCGTGATCGCGGGGGTCTGGACCGCGACGCAGTGGGCGGCGGCGATGCTGGCCTACCAGCCCGAACTGGGGCTGCCGTGGTTCCGGCTCGGCACTATGCCAATCTACCATCCCTGGGCGCTGTTCGGCTGGTGGTATCACTATGATGCCTATGCCCCGATCGTCTTCGACAAGGCGGGCATGCTCGCCGGCGCCAGCGGCTTCGTGGGCTGCGCGGCGGCGATCTTCGGCTCGCTGTGGCGCGCGCGCCAGTCGAGCAACGTCACCACCTATGGTTCCGCCCGCTGGGCAAGCCCCCGCGAGATCGAGCGCGCCGGGCTGCATCGCGACGCTGGCGTCATGCTCGGCACGCTTGGCGGCCGCTATCTGCGCCATGACGGCCCCGAACATATCATGGCGTTCGCGCCGACCCGGTCGGGCAAGGGCGTGGGCCTCGTCGTTCCGACCTTGCTGTCCTGGACCGGTTCGACGGTCGTCCATGATATCAAGGGTGAGAACTGGACGCTGACCGCCGGATGGCGCGCGCGGTTCTCGCACTGCCTGCTCTTCAACCCGACCGACGCCGCGTCAGCGCATTATAATCCGCTGCTCGAGGTCCGGCGTGGCATCGACGAAGTGCGCGACGTCCAGAACATCGCCGACATCCTGGTCGATCCCGAAGGGGCGCTCGAACGCCGCAACCATTGGGAAAAGACCAGCCATTCGCTGCTGGTCGGCGCGATCCTCCATATCCTTTACGCCGAGAAGGATAAGTCGCTCGCCCGGGTCGCGACCTTCCTGTCCGATCCGCAGCGTAGCTTTGTCGCCACGCTTCGCCGGATGATGACCACCAATCATCTCGGCGACGACAAGAGCCCGAGGGTCCATCCGGTCGTCGCCTCCGCCGCGCGCGAGTTGCTCAACAAGAGCGAGAATGAGCGCTCGGGCGTGCTGTCGACCGCCATGTCCTTCCTCGGCCTCTATCGCGATCCGACCGTCGCCGAGGTCACCTCCCGCTGCGACTGGCGGATCGCCGATCTGATCGAGGCTGAGCGGCCCCTGTCGCTTTATCTCGTCATCCCGCCATCGGACATCAGCCGTACCAAGCCGCTGATCCGCCTCGTGCTCAACCAGATCGGTCGCCGGCTCACCGAGCGGCTCGACCAGCCCGGCACGTCCTCGCGCCGGCACCAGCTGTTGATGATGCTCGACGAGTTCCCAGCATTGGGGCGTCTCGATTTCTTTGAGACCAGTCTCGCCTTCATGGCCGGCTACGGCATCCGCGCCTTCCTGATCGCCCAGAGCCTCAACCAGATCGAGAAGGCGTACGGTGACCACAACGCCATCCTCGACAATTGCCATGTCCGCGTTGCCTTCGCGACCAATGACGAGCGCACCGCCAAGCGCATTTCCGATGCGCTCGGCACTGCGACCGAGCAGCGCGCGATGCGCAACTATGCCGGGCACCGGCTCGCCCCCTGGCTCGCCCACGTCATGGTCAGCCGCCAGGAAACCGCCCGCCAGCTCCTGACGCCCGGCGAGGTGATGCAGCTTTCGTCCGACGAGGAGCTTGTTCTCATCTCCGGGCTCGCGCCGATCCGCGCGCGCAAGCTGCGCTATTTCCTCGATCGTAACTTCGCCATGCGCGTCGCACCCGCGCCTATGCTCGCGTCGGGCCAATATGCTGATTGCCCGAGGTCACGCGGCGACGATTGGTCCAACCAAGTCCGCACCACCGATGACCGACTGCACCAGGCCGAGGACGCGGCAGAGGGCGAGGACGATGGCGGCATGCAGCAGCAGCGCCATCCCGGGCTTCCCGAACAGGTCACCCGGACCGCCGATGTCGCCGAGAGCCAAGCCGCGCAGATCGTGCCGGACGACGACAATGTCGCCGCCGACAAGCGCGCCATGGACCAGGCGCAAGGGCAGAACGCCGTCGTCCGGGGTCACGCAATCAACGAGGGCGCGAAGCGCGACCTCGTACCGGATTTCTGAGGTCGCGATGAAGATCCGCCAGAACCTCTACATCGACCGCGAGCTCAGCGACGCGCTCGAGGCGCTCGCCGCCGGTCCGCGCGGCAACAAGAGTCACCTCGTCAACGATGCTCTCCGGGACTGGCTCGCGCGTCGTGGAACCAAGGAAGTCGACGACCTCCTGAAGGTTCGCCTCGACCGGCTGACACGCGAACTCGCCGGCGCGCGGCGCGATATCGACGTGCTGCTCGAAAGCCTGTCGCTGTTCGTCCGCTACCAGCTGATGGTGACGGCGCCACTGCCCGAAGCCGATGCCGCGGCCCGTGCCATCGGCCGCGACCGGTTCGAGGCGTTCGTCTCGCAAGTCGGCCGTCAGGTAGCGGCCGGCACCCGCACGCTTGCGCCGGCCGAACCCGACGGTGCCGCATCATGATGTCAGCTCCCACCGATAGCGTCTCCGCGGAACGCAGGCGCGCCATGCTGCGCACCGCCATGGGGCCGGCAATAGCTGCCGCGCTCGCCGACCCGCGGGTGATCGAGATCATGGTCAATCCCGATGGCGCGTTGCGGGTCGACATTCTCGGCGAAGGCCGCGTCGATACCGACGTGAAGCTCGATGCGCCCCAGGTCGAGCGGATCATCCGGCTGGTGGCATCCCACGTCCGGACCGAGGTGCACGGGGACAAGCCCATCGTATCCGCCGAACTGCCACCGCTCGGGCATGGTGCCGGGGAGCGGTTCGAGGGAATCCTGCCGCCCGTATCGACCGCCCCGTGCTTTTCGATCCGGAAACCCGCGGCGCGGATCTACACGCTGATGGACTATGTGACCGACGGCATCATGTCGGCGGAGGCCGCGCGCCTGTTGTCGCTCGCCGTCGTCGACCGCCGCAACATCCTCGTCGCCGGCGGGACCAGTTCGGGCAAGACGACCCTCGCCAATGCGCTTCTCGCCGAGATGGCCCATCTCGACGAACGGGTGATCCTGATCGAGGACACCCGCGAGCTGCAATCTCCGGCCCCCGATACGGTCGCGCTCAGGACCCGGCCCGGAGCCGTCACCATGGGCGATCTCGTGCGCTCGACGCTGCGCCTTCGACCCGACCGGATCATCGTCGGCGAAGTCCGCGGCGGCGAGGCACTCGACATGCTCAAGGCCTGGAACACCGGCCATCCCGGCGGGATCGCGACCGTCCACGCCAATAGTGCGGCATCCGCGCTCTACCGGATCGAGCAGCTCATCCAGGAAGCCGTGGTCACCGTGCCGCGCCGCCTGGTCGCCGAGGCCATCGACATGATCGTCTTCATCGCCGGGCGCGGCACCGCGCGGCGCATCGAGACGATCGCCCGCGTCGCCGGGCTCGACCCCGACGGCGGCTACGCCGTCGTCGATCTCACCCCGACCCTGACCCCTGACCATGAAGGAGACTGACATGACCATTTTTCGCATTCCCAACCGCGACCGCTTCTTCGTCACCGGGCTGATGCTCGGCCTGTCGATCACCATGACCAGCCGCGCTTATGCCAGCGGCGCGGGCATGCCCTGGGAACAGCCGCTCCAGCAGGTGCTGGAATCTGTCCAGGGACCGGTCGCCAAGATCGTCGCGGTGCTGATCATCATTTCCACCGGCCTGGCGCTCGCGTTCGGCGAGACCGCTGGTGGCTTCCGCAAGCTCATCCAGATCATCTTCGGCCTGTCGATCGCGTTCGCCGCCTCGAGCTTCTTCCTGTCCTTCTTCAGCTTCGGCGGCGGGGCGCTCGTCGCGTGAGCCACATCGAGGGATTCGAGGCGCCGATCCACGCCAGCCTGGGGCAAGCCATCCTGCTGGGTGGTGCGCCCCGCGGCATCGCGATCGTCAACGGCACGATCGCCGCTGCGGTGGGCCTGGGCTTGCAGCAATGGCTTGTCGGGATCGCGATCTGGGCGATCGGCCACAGCATCGCGGTGTTCGCGGCCCGCCGCGACCCGGACTTCGTGCCCGTGCTGCTCCGCCATCTGCGCCAGAAAGGATATCTGGCATGCTGAACCTCGCGGAATACAGGCCGCGCGCCGATCGGCTCGCCGATCATCTGCCCTGGGCCGCGCTGGTCGCACCCGGCGTCGTCCTCAACAAAGACGGCAGTTTCCAGCGCAGCTTCGCCTTTCGTGGCCCCGATCTCGAAAGCGCAACCGAGGCGGAACTGGTGTCTGCCTGCGCGCGGGCGAACAATGTCCTCAAGCGTCTCGGCTCGGGCTGGGCTTTGTTCTTCGAAGCCGAGCGGCGCGATGCGCTCGGTTATCCCGAGAGCGTCTTTCCCGACGCAGCGTCGTGGCTGGTCGAGCAGGAGCGGCGTGCCGGGTTCGAAGCCGAGGGCGAGCATTTCGAGAGCCTGTTCCACGGCACGCTGGTCTGGCTGCCTCCCGCCGACAGCAGCGATGCGGCAGGACGGACACTGGTCGAGCGGCCTGACGACGCGAAAGGGCGGGACTGGCACGCCAGCCTCGCCGGATTCATCGCCGAGACCGATCGCGTGCTCGATCTCCTGTCGGGCTTCATGCCCGAGGTGCGCCCCTTAAGCGACGCGGAGACGCTGACTTATCTCCACGGCACCGTTTCCAGCCGTCGTCACCCGGTCGCCGTGCCGGAAACGCCGATCTATCTCGACGCGCTGCTGGCGGACACGCCGCTGGTCGGCGGGCTGGAGCCGACGCTCGGCGCGAGCCATCTTCGCACGCTGACGGTGCTGGGATTCCCGAACCTCAGCCGGCCGGGAATCCTCGATGCGCTCAACCACCAGGATTTCGGATACCGCTGGGTCACGCGCTTCATCGCGCTCGACAAGACCGATGCGACCAAGACGCTGACGAAGATCAGGCGGCAATGGTTCAACAAGCGCAAGTCGATCACCGCGCTGCTGCGCGAGGTGATGTACAACCAGCCGGTCCAGCTCCTCGACACCGACGCCGACAACAAGGTGGTCGATGCCGATCTCGCGCTCCAGGCGCTCGGCGGCGATCACGTCGCCTTCGGCTACCTGACCACGACGATCACGGTATCGGATGCCGACCGTAACCGCGCCGAGGACAAGGTCCGCGCGGTCGAGCGGATCGTCAACGGCCTCGGCTTCACCGCGAAGCGCGAAGGCGTCAACGCGGTTGAAGCCTGGCTCTCGTCGCTGCCCGGCCAGGCCTACGCCAATGTGCGCCAGCCGCTGGTCCATACCCTCAACCTCGCCCATCTCATGCCGCTATCGTCGGTCTGGGCAGGACCAACGGAAAACCGGCATCTTGGCGGGCCGCCGCTACTCTATGCCCAGACAAGCGGATCGACCCCGTTTCGACTTTCGACCCATGTCGGCGATGTTGGCCATATGCTCGTCGTCGGCCCGACGGGCGCGGGCAAGTCGGTGCTGTTGGCGCTGATCGCGCTGCAGTTCCGGCGCTATCCCGGTTCCCAACTCTATATCTTCGATAAGGGCTACTCGGCGCGTGCGGCGGTGCTGGCGATGGGCGGCGCCCATCATGCACTGGGGCTCGGCGCGGACAGCGGCGAAACCCTGGCGTTCCAGCCGCTCCGCCGCATCGACGATCAAAGCGAGCGGAGCTGGGCGGCCGAATGGATCGCGGCGCTGCTGGCGCACGAGAAGGTCTTGGTCACCCCCGAGGTGAAGGACGCCGTCTGGTCGGCGCTGGGCAGTCTCGCGTCGGCGCCCCCGGAGGAGCGCACGCTGACCGGGCTCGCCATGCTGCTCCAGTCCAATGCGCTGCGCACCGCGCTTACCGCCTATACGCTCGACGGCCCCTATGGCCGTCTCCTCGATGCGGCGGAACAGCATCTCGCGCTCGCAGACGTCCAGTGCTTCGAGACCGAGTCGCTGATGGGGCAGGCCGGCGTCGTCGCCCCGGTGCTGACCTATCTCTTCCATCGCCTTGAGGAGCGCTTCGACGGTCGGCCCACGCTGCTGTTGCTCGACGAGGCCTGGATCTTCCTTGACCATCCGCTCTTCGCCGCGCGCATCCGCGAATGGCTGAAGACGCTCCGCAAAAAGAATGTCGCGGTGCTGTTCGCGACCCAGAGCCTGGCCGACATCGCCGACAGCAGCATCGCGCCGGCCATCATCGAAAGCTGCCCACAGCGCATATTGCTACCCAACGACCGCGCGATCGAACCGCAGTCGCGCGCCGCCTATGAGCGGTTCGGCCTCAACGAGCGGCAGATTGAACTGGTCAGCCGCGCCACCCCCAAGCGGCATTATTATCTGCAATCCGCACGCGGCAACCGCCTGTTCGAACTGGGCCTCGGTCCGATTGCCCTTGCCCTGTGCGGCGCCTCCGATCCTGCGACCCAGGCGCGCATCGATAGCCTGCTGGCCGAGCACGGCCCCGAGGATTTCGCCGCCCGATTCCTTGAAGGGGCCGGCCTCGACTGGGCCGCCGGCCTCCTCGCCGATTTTCCCGTCCCCCAAGCCAAGGAGTAAAGTGTGATGCGTATCCCAACCCGCAAATATCTGATCGCGACCGCGCTCGGGGTCGGCGCCCTCAGTTCGCTCGCAGTCACGCTGATCGTGCCGAGTGCGCCCGCCCATGCGCAGTTCACCGTGTTCGATCCGAGCAACTACAGCCAGAATCTTCTCACCGCCGCGCGAACCCTCCAGCAGGTCAACAACCAGATCCGCTCGCTTCAGAATCAGGCCCAGAGCCTGATGAACCAGGCGAAGAATCTCACCACGATCGGCTTTCCCGAGATCCAGGCGATCACAAGCACGCTCCAGCAGATCGACCAGTTGATGGGCCAGGCGCAGGGCATCCAGTTCCGTGTCGACGGTCTCGACCAGCAATTCCGCCAGCTCTTTCCCCAGAACTTCAATCAGGCGATGACCATGAACAGCCAGGTTGTTGCGGCGCGGACGCGGCTCGACACCGAGATGGCGGCCTACAAGCAGACGATGGGCGTGCAGGCGCAGGTCGTCGAAAATGTCCAGGCTGACGCCCAGACCCTGGGTGGCATCGTATCGCGAAGCCAGGGCGCCGAGGGCGCCCTGCAAGCACAACAGGCAACCAACCAGTTGCTCGCGCTGACCGCCAAGCAGCAGTTCCAGATCCAGAACCTGATGGCGGCCCAATACCGCGCCGAAGCCACGGACGCGGCGCGCCGTGCCCAGGCCGAGGCCGAAGGACGCGCCGCCACGACGAAGTTCCTCGGTACCGGCTCCGCCTACACGCCCCAGTAGTCGGACGCCGGCCAGGCGGCGGCGGTCTCGCCTCCCGCCGCCGTCGCCGCGGGGCGCGTGATGCTCCCCTTGCACGTCCCGCGGCACCCCTCTTGATGGAAGAGTGAAGTGAACGATCTCAGTGTCATCGACCGGTTCATGCAGGCCTTCATCCGCTACATTGACAGCGGGTTTGGGCTGCTGGGCGGCGACGTCCACTTCCTGACGGTCACGCTGATCGGCATCGACATCACGCTCGCTGGCCTGTTCTGGGCGATGGGCGGCGAAGACAATGTCATTGGCCGCTTCATCAAGAAGATCCTCTACATCGGCGCGTTCGCGTTCATCCTGAACAGCTTCTCGACTCTTGCCGACATCATCTTCAAATCGTTCGCGCAGGCTGGGCTCACCGCCGGGGGCGGAACCCTCTCGGCGGACGATCTGCTCAAGCCCGGCCGCGTCGCCTCGACTGGCTTCTCCGCCGCCTGGCCACTGCTCCAGCAGGCGTCGAGCATGATGGGGTTCGTCAGCTTCTTCGAGAATTTCCTGACGATCGCGGTGCTGCTGTTCGCCTGGGTGATCGTCATCCTCGCCTTCTTCATCCTCGCCGTGCAGATGTTCGTGACGATCATCGAGTTCAAATTGACCTCGCTGGCCGGCTTCATCCTCGTGCCCTTCGCGCTCTGGAATCGCACCAGCTTCCTCGCCGAGCGCGTGCTCGGCAACGTCGTCTCGTCGGGAATCAAGGTGATGGTGCTCGGCGTGATCGTCGGCATCGGCTCCAATTTCTTCGCCGAGTTCACGACCTCGATGCAGGGCCAGGAACCCGATCTCGGCGCCGCGATGAGCCTGACGCTCGGCGCGCTCGCGCTGTTCGGCCTCGGCATCTTCGGCCCCGGCATCGCCTCGGGTCTCGTCGCCGGCGCGCCACAACTGGGGGCAGGCGCCGCGCTCGGTACAGCTGTCGGCGCGGCAGGCGTTACCATGCTTGCAGGCGGCGCTACTATCGGCGCGGCTCGTGCGGTCGGCGGTGCTGCGCTCGGTGCGATCCGGGCCGGCACGACCATGGGTTCGGCGGCTTCGGCTTCCTACCAGCTCGGCCAGACTGCGGCCGGATCGTCGAGCGTGGGCGCCGGGATTGGCGGCATGGCGCAGGCGGCCGGCAACGCAGTCCGCCAGAAAGCATCGGCGGCGCTGGGATTGTCAGAAGCCGCCGAGCGCGGCCGCGACGCCGCCTGGTCCGCTCTCAATGGCGGCACCGGTTCTAAAGGATCAGCTCTCGATGCCGGCAGCGATGGTGCGCCGTCCTGGGCACGCTCGCTGCGCGCGCAGCAGACCTCTCGCCACCACCGTCAAGTCGCGTTGCACACTCTCCAGCAGGGCGATCGCGGCGGCGCATCCGCCACCCCCGACATCAAGGAAAGGGAAGATTGAGCCATGATCTTCAAGCCCCATGTTCTTTAAGCGCGCCGTCCAGCGCTACGCGCAGACGCCCGAGCCCGAGACGCCCTATCAACGCGCAGGCCAGGCCTGGGATGACCGCATCGGGTCGGCGCGTGTCCAGGCCCGCAACTGGCGCCTGATGGCGTTCGGCACGCTGTCGCTGTCGACCGCCATGTCGGGCGCGCTCATCTGGCAATCGCTGCAGAGCCGTGTCACGCCCTATGTCGTCGAGGTCGATCGCCTGGGCGAGGCCCGGGCGGTGACCGAAGCCGAAGCGGGCTATCACCCCACCGACCCCCAGATCGCCTGGCATCTGGCGAAGTTCATCGAGAATGTCCGCGGGGTCTCGCTCGATCCTGTGCTGATGCGCCGCGACTGGCTGTCCGCCTATGACTTTACCACCACGCGGGGAAGCCAGTTCCTCGGCGACTATGCCCGTGCTGCTGACCCCTTCGCCAAAATCGGCGAGCGCACCGTGTCGGTCCAGGTGACCAGCGTCGTCCGGGCATCGGACCGCTCATTCCAGGTCAAATGGACCGAGACGGCCTATGAGCGTGGGAGTGAGGCTGGCTCCTCCCACTGGACCGGCATCCTGACGATCCTAACGAAGCCACCGGCATCCGCCGACACACTCCGCAAGAACCCGCTCGGCATCTACATCGACGCGATCGACTGGAGCCGCGAACTCGAGCCCGCGGCGTTGACTGCTCCCGCGCGCACCACGCAGCCGCCCAGCAACGTGCCGCTCGGCTCGCCGCTCGACCCGAACCTTGCCGCTCAACCGACCGTCAATACGGAGACCCAGCCATGACTCGAATTCTCGCAGCCGCAGCGCTGCTGGCGCCTTGCCTGACCCTTGCTGCCCAACCGGTAGAGGCGACCATGCACAAAACCACGCCGGTCGCCGCCGCCAACCGCGCAGCGACGATCGAACCCGTCGCGCAGGGCTTCATCAACGCCGTGCAGGTCTATCCGTTCGCCGACGGCGCCATCTATCATGTCATCACCGCCCCGGAGCGGGTGACCGACATCGCGCTGCAACCGGGTGAGACGCTGGTGGCCGTGGCAAGCGGCGACACGGTGCGCTGGGTGATCGGCGATACGACCAGCGGGTCGGGCGCGGAGAAGCGAACGCATGTTCTGGTGAAGCCGTTCAGCGCCGGCCTGTCCACCAACCTCGTCATCACCACCGACCGGCGCAGCTATCACATCGCCCTGACCAGCATGGCGAAGACGGCGCTGGCCGCGCTCTCCTGGACCTATCCGCAGGATGCGCTGATCGCATTGAAGCGCGCCGCGGCGGCGACCGAGGCGGCGGCTCCGGTGGCAGCCGGGATCGAGGTCGAGCAGCTCCATTTCAACTATGCCGTATCGGGCGATCGACCGGCTTGGCGGCCGTTTCGTGCTTTCGACGACGGGCGCCAGACCTTCATCGAGTTCCCGGCAACGCTGGCCGTCGGCGAGGCGCCGCCGATTTTCCTGGTGGACCCAAAAGGCGAAGCCCAGCTCGTCAACTATCGCGTGAAGGGACGCTTCTACGTCGTCGATCGCATCTTCGACGTTGCCGAACTTCGCCTCGGAACCAAGCACCAGCAAATCGTCCGCATCAGCAGGGTGGCGGAAGGCGCGCCCAAGCGGAGGGGATCATGACCGTCGAGACGGCGGCCCCACCGGCGCCCGAGACCCCCGCCGCACCGGGCAAGGTGGACCCGGAAACGCTCGCCCTTCGCGCGCAGCCGGCGCGGGCGATCCGCTTCAAGCGGGGCGCCGTGGTGGCGATCGCGGCGCTCGGCTCCGTCAGCCTGATCGCGACAGCCTGGGTCGCGCTGCGGCCGTCCGCATTGCACCTCGCTGGACAAGCCGATGACCAGACGGTCGCGGCGAAGGCGCCGGCCGATACGCTGAGCGGACTGCCGGGGAGCTATGGCGACGTGCCCAAGCTAGGACCGCCATTGCCGGGCGATCTCGGCCGGCCGATCCTCGATCATCAGCGCGCGATGGGCGTCGCGCCGGCGAGCGGCGAAACCGGTCGCGCGGAACAGGCCGCCGCGACCGAACGCGATCGGCGCGCGGCGGAGCTGAAGGCGGCGCGCGAGTCGGGATTGCTAGTGCAATCCGGCAATCGCACCGATCCGAGCCGCGACGCCGCTGCGACGCCATCCTCGCCACCGGTCGCAGCCACCGATGCGGCGCGGATCGCTATCGATCCTGATCGCGATCCCAATGCCCAGCAGCGCAAGGCCGACTTCGTCGCGGCGCGCGACACCGGCGGCGACGTCAACGAGCATCGGTTGAGTCCGCCGGCGTCGCCGAACATGCTATCCGCCGGCAGTGTCATCGCGGCGAGCCTGATCACCGGGCTTCGATCCGACCTCCCTGGCCTCGTCACCGCTCAAGTGACCGAACGCGTCTTCGACAGCGCAACGGGCAACATCCTTCTCATTCCGCAGGGCGCGCGGTTGATCGGCAGCTACGATAGCGTGGTCGCCTTCGGACAGAAGCGCGCGCTGGTGGTGTGGCAGCGGATCATCTTGCCGGACGGCAGCTCGATTCAACTCGACAACGTGCCCGCGACGGACCCATCTGGCTATGCCGGGCTCGCCGACAAGGTCGATTTCCACACCTGGGCGCTGCTCAAGGGCGTCGCGATCTCAACCCTGCTGGGCGTCGGCGCGAACGTGACTTTTTCTGGGGAGAGCGATCTCGTCCAGGCGATCCGGGAATCCACCCAGCAGAACGTGTCGCGTGCAGGTGATCAGATCACCTCTCGCAATCTTCAAATCCAACCGACCATCACGATCCGGCCCGGTGCCCCGGTCCGGCTCGTCGTCCATCGCGATCTCATTTTGACTCGCTGGAAAGAATAGGAGGAAAGTCATGGCCGAACTGAAACTCGGCAAGCTGCCCGATCGCACACCCGTGAAACTGACGATCTCCGTTCTGCCGGAACTGCATCAGGCGCTCGCCGATTACGCCGCGCTCTATGCCGAAACCTATGGGCAGAAAGAAGCGATCGCCGAGCTGATTCCGGCAATGCTCTCGGGATTTCTGGAGAGCGATCGTGCCTTCCAGAAGAGGGGAGTGCGCAAAGGTGCCTGATCACCGCGATCTGCCTCATCTGCCACCAAGAACGTCACCATTTCTGTCGAACGAGGAGGCAGCATCGTTCTTGAACCTGTCACCACGAACGCTCGAAAAAATGCGTGTCGTTGGAGGCGGGCCACCATTCTGTAAATTCGGCCGCCGGGTCGCCTACGCTGCTAGAGATCTAGAGGCTTGGGCTGCGAACCGAAGGTGCAGTTCGACGTCCGACCCTGCGTGTAAGGGGCCGTAAGACCTACCGTCTGGGTCACACCAGTTGAAGTTGCACCCTGCGGCCCACGATCTCGGCTGCTCGTTGCAAGGTTTCGATGGTCACATTGCCGTCGGTTGGATCGAGCACGCGGTTCACCTGCGTGCGACTCGTATGCATCAGCGTCGCAAGGCGGCTCTTGCTAAGCTTGCGCTCCTTCATCGCTTCGGCGAGCTGCCACGCGATCACCTCCTTGATTGCCTTCGCCTGAAATTCGGCGAGGACGCCTTGTTCCTCCAGGAAACTGTCCAGCGATGAACCTCGATGCTGGTTGTCAGCCATTCGTGACCTCCTTCATGCGCTCACGCGCCAATTTCAAATCGGCCGGAGGTGTCTTCTGCGCCTTCTTGATGAAGCCATGCAGCGCGAAAAGTTCACCGCCATGGAAGCAGAACAACACTCTGGCGATGGTGCCATCCGGTAGGTTCGTGCGAACCTCGAACAACCCTTTGCTCATTGGCCGGACGAGTGGCATGCCCACTGGCCAGCGATATTGCACTCTCTGCAAATCGAGGCCGATCAGGCGACGATGCTCATCCGGAGCACCCAGCAACCAATCTCGTACCGGTTCATTGCCCATTTTGCTCTTATAGAAGACCAGCTCGATCTTCTGTGGCACCTGATCCACATCCGTACCTTATATAGTTCATGCACCTTATAAAGTGCAATGTCAATCTTGAAGTGGGCGAGTCAGCGTCGCGCTGACTTCTTCCGCACAGGGCGTCCCATCGCTGCCGCGATCCGACCAGACGACCGCTCGGCTGCTCGTTTCGCCGGACCCATCTGAACATGGGCATAGATCTGCGTCGAGCGCGGGTTCTTGTGGCCCAGGATGGCGCCGGTCAGCGCCAATGCCTGACCGGCCGATGTCGACGTCGATCCCATCGTGTGGCGGAGGGTGTGCGGCGTCACGTCGGGTAGCTCGGCGAGGGTCTTCACGCGTGGCCAAATCTTCTTGGTACCCTGATAAAAAGATTCCCCCGTCGTCGACGGAAAGACGAAGTCGGACCCGTCCTGCTTGGCGATTGAGCGGAGGATTTCAACTGCGGCCATGCCCAAAGGTCGCACCGACCGCCCTGTTTTGGTGCTTCGCAGGATGAGGAACCCGCGCTCGAGATCGACCTCGCTCCAAGTGAGCTCCGCAATCTCGTTGCGGCGGCAACCGGTCAAGGCCCACAACCGTGAAATCGCGATCGCCTTCGGATTGGCCCCCTCGGCCTCGAGTTGATTGAACGCTTCGCCGAGACGTTGGACCTCTTCGACACTCAGGTAGCGCTCGTTTTGGTTGTCGGTTTTGCGCACAGCTGCTTTGTCGACCGGGTTTCGGTCGATGAGCTCGTACCGCATGGCAAAGCTGAACATCGCCGAGAGATCGCGCAACGCCTTCCGAGCCGCGCCTTCGCCTCCGCGAACGATGATCCTTTTACGCGGTCCGACTTTCTCGTCCTTGGCGGTCTTCCCTGCGGTCACATCCTTGGCGAACTGTTCGACGTCGGGGATGCGAATGTCGCCCAGGCGCTTGCGGCCCAGCAGGGGAACGATGTGGTGATCAATCCGGGCGAGCGTGTATTGCCTGGTCAGCGGCTGCATCGGCTGCCCAATCTTTTTGCCCCGCTGGATGACGCAACCGCGCTCCTCGTAGAGCTTGCGCAGCTCGGACATCAGCATCTCGCCGCGCTTGGCGATGCGCTCGCCGCCGGGATCCTCGCCATTCGCCGCAGCGCCGAGGACAGCTTTCGCTTTCTTGCGCGCCTGTTCGACCGTGAACTGCCCAAAGCGGCCAATGGTGAATGTGCGGCGTTTCGCGGTCCGGCCACCTCCATCTATCCGATATCGCACGATGAAGGACTTCGTGCCGCTCGGCATGATCCTCAGCCCGAAGCCGGCCAGCTCGCTATCCCATAGCTCATATTGCTCCTCGCTCGCCGCCGCATTGTCGCAAATCGGCTTGCTAAGTCTGGTCGTTGACTTGATACCCATGTCATCACCTCGGTGGACCCGACACCCCTGCTGGGTCCACTGCGGGTCCACCAGACAGAATATTTGGTCGTATTCGAGAGGACTATAGCATAGCAAGAACGGCCTAAAAACAGGGATTTATCATGCTCTGGAGTACCTCAGCGTACCCCAGAAAAGGTAGAGCCCAATTTTGCCAAGGTTGGGGTCGAGGGTTCGAATCCCTTCGCCCGCTCCAGTTCTTCCAATAAAAACAACAGACTTAGCGTCACTCCCCATGCGGGGGGTGGCAATCGCTAACACGCTACTAGCACGCAGCGTTACAGGGATGATCGGACGCGACGCGACCCGACCGACTTCTTCCATGAGGTCGTCCAGCGCCTCACGCGCCTTGCCGAGATAGTCCGGGGCGTACTTGGCGTAGCGCCCGGTCGTCCGAAAGTTCGGCATGGAATGACCAAGCATCCCGGCAATTTCCAGTTCAGGGACCCCGCGCGAGCGTAGCTCGGTCGCGACGGTATGGCGGATCGAATAGGGCACCACGTCGGCGTCAAGGCCAGCCGCGTCCCGGATCGTCCGCCATGTCTTGTTGATCTTCTGAATCGGTTTCCCGTGCCAGTGGACCAGCGGCCCGGTCGCGCGTTCAATCCACGGGACAAGGAAATCTGGCATGGGCACCACGGGGCGGCGCTTCTTCGTCTGCGAACGGCCCGGCGGGTTAAGGTCGATGATACCGCGCGCAAGGTCGCACTGGAATCGGGTAAGCTGCAAGATCGCCTCCGGGCGCGCGGCGGTGCCCAACAGCAGCATAAGGAAGGTCTGGAGGTGGGGCGGTTCGGTCGCATCCCAGAGCGCCGCGATTTCCTCGACAGACAGCACCCGCTCACGCGGCTGGCCTTCGGGCAGCGTTCCAAACGGGACAGGCCGGTCAAGTTCGCCGTTCTTCCACGCGAAGTTCACAGCGGCTTTCACGGCTCCCATAGCACGCTTGATCGTGCCATCGGCGTAGCTTTGGCCGCGCAATTTGCGGACGACTTCCATCTGGCGCTCAAGCGTGAACTCGCCGACCGTCAGGCCCGGAGACAGGGCCTCAAGGATGATGGTCAGATTCCGGCGCTGGATATTGGCGGAGCGCACATGCTGCCCCTGCTTATCCTGATAGCGGGCGCATACGGTTGCCAGCACGACGGAGCGCGGCTCCTCCCGGTCGCGACGCCCGTTCAGCGTGAACCAAGCGGCTAGGGCTTCTTTTGCGGCCTCAAGATCATCAGTGCCGAGTGATGCTCTGCGAGTCTGTCGCGTGTCGGTATCGAACCATGTTCGGCACCATTGGGGGCTATTGGGGCGCTGGCTAAGCCAATATGGGCCAAGCTGGAACGCCCTTTCATCTGATTTACTGGGCATGGGGGGACCTCATTTCTCGATAGATATTCAAGGATATGTTCGTCGGTATATCGGGGACGGCCTCCGACCTTAAAGTAACGGATTTCTCCACGGCTGCGGATGCGCCGCAATGTGTCAGCCGACATCCCCAACCGCGCGGCGGCCTGCCTTTCGGGCAGTAGCTCCGGGAGCTTGAGGATGTCGGCGGACACCGTGATCGCCTCAGAACGAGCCGTTCAGGCGCACGGTAACGCTGGCGCTGGGGTTGGCAGCAGCAGCCGTCGCCACGCCCAGCTTCGTGTTGCCGCCAGCCGTCTTGTTGACCAGCTTGGCCGCCGAATCCCAATAGACGACATCGCCCGCCGCAATGGCGAGTGCCGACACCTTGGGCAGCGTGAACACGCCGACCGTATCGACATCGACCGGAGCGCCGTTGGCAGCGTTGCCGTTTGCCACGCCGATGATGGAACCGACGATGACGACGCCGCCGGAAACGATTTCCGCCGGAGCGGTCAGGGTGAGCGTGTCACCCGGTTGGACATAATTACGCATGGATCAAAGCCCTTTCGAGGTTCGGAAAATGATGGTGGAAGGTGGCCGACCGGCGGTTGCCGTCTGAATCTCCCGGTCCACGGCGGCCAAGGCAGCCGCCATTTCCCGGTCAGACGAATAGGTGACTTCCTCCCCGTTCTGGTCCCGGAAGGAACGAACGCCGTTCATCCGGGCCTCGAAAAGGGCCTCCCGCCATTTTTGCAGATCGGCCAAGGACGCCATTACAGTTCGTCCTCTCCGGCGTTCCGGTAGGCACCGCGCCAATCGACCGCGCCGCAACCGAAGTCGAGAACGACGCGGAACTCACGGCCTAGGACTTCCCAACCGTCGCGGCTCGAAAGCTGCGGCCCCGGAGCGGACGACAGATAAGCGTATTCCAGCACCGGCAGGACAGCCGGGTCCGCGAACACATACCAGTCGTCACGGGTCAGACGCGGCTCCACCAGCAGCGTGAGCTTGCCGGAGAACGGATTCTGACTGTCCACCGTGGTCGCTGCCAGTTCGGCCAACAGCTTTTCGCCAAGCGTCTCCAGTTCCGGCGGAACGAGGAAGAACTTGGGCGTCGCGCTGATCGGCGACACGCCGTCCAGTCCGGTTTGGCGACGAAGCGCCAGCCGGGCCGCCGACAGCGTATCCACGTCGGGAAGCGCAGCGTCCGCAGCAAGGTTGCCGTGATCGACATGGAACAGGCGCTTGCCGTCTCCCATGATCGGACCAAGGCCAGCCGATGCGGTCAGCAGGGCGACAAGCTGGTCCGCTTCCGTTTCCGCCGCAGCGGTGCCCATCATGGCAGCCCAGCGGGCAAACGCGCCAAGGTCATCGTTGACGATGGCTTTTCGGCTGAGGCTGAAAATCCCGCCGAACGTCTCCAGTTGCAGGCCCTCGGTCGCCTCGCCCGTGCTGAGCGCCTTGATCTCGCCTGCCTCCGTGACCTTCTGGAGCTTCCCGAACTCGCCCAGCTTGACCAGCGAGATAGGGCGGAAGTCGTCCGCACTACGCTGGCGCGCCAGCCGCTTGAGCGGCGATTCCGCAGCCGTATAAGCTGGCATGAGAATCCGATTGCCCGTGGAGGTCAGCAGGTTCGGGAAGTCCGACGTGGTGTGCATCGCACGGGTAAGCAGTTCCTCCCGGCCCAGCATGGCGATGCCCGTTGCACCCGAACGCTGGAGCGACAAGCGCGCCATGTCCGACATTGCCAGCGACATATACGCCCGCGCGCCGTCGCTCGGTTGCGCGCCGGTTGCCCGGCAAGCCAGAGCTTCCGCCATACGATCTTGCACCACGGCGGGATCATCGCCGGACGGCCCGACGCGGATGGTCGAGACGTTGACGCTGCGGCGCTGCATTTCACTGAAAACCGCCGAGCGCGCCTCCTCCACGGTCGCTTCCCGGTCGATCAGACCATCGGCGAACGCGGCAGGCAGGCGGGCATAGGATACGGCGCTGCGGATATGGGCGTTCGTCTCCGCCCGCGTTGCATTTTCGGGCGGATCGGAAACGATGTCCGGCCCCGTTTCGATAACTTCATCTTCCATGTTGGCACTCCTCATGATGGCCATCACGTCGGCAGGGACGGCAACCAAGGATGCCTCGACGATTTCAAACAGGGTGGCGGTGCGAACGCGCTTGCCAGACTTGGCATCGCGGCCTTCGGACCATTTCTTCACCCGATAGCCCACGCTCACGCCTGTCACGTCGCCACGGGCGATTGCGGCAAGGGCAGCGGGGTCAGATACGTTCAGGGTCGCGACAATCGCGCCCGGCTCAAACCGGACGTTCGATACGGACCCTTTGATGTCGGCAATGCTGGTCTGGCGATGGCTGTCCAGCAACGGGATACGTGGTGCGAACTCGACATTCTCGCGACCGATTGCCAGCACCTCGATATGGCTGCCCCGCTGTACGGGCGCTCCGGTGGATAGCACCACCTCGACCGTGCCAGTCTCAAGGTCGAGCGTATCGGGCGCGAAGCTGGAGACCGCCGATGCGCGGGTCTCAAGTTGCGAACGGAAATACATTGTCATTACAGCCCTCCAAATTCGTCGGGTTCGGGCACCGGATCGACGCCGCGCGGCTTCCTATCGAGCTTATGAGTCCGCGCATCTGCGGCCTCCACGCGCTCCTTGGCCTCGGGATGCCTTTCAAGCAGGGCCGCGATTAGCGGGGCGAGAGCGCCAATGTGGGTGATGGTCGGTATACGAGCCATGCCAGTCACAGCCGATTCAATGCGGATCGAATATGCGGGAGGATATTCACGCTGGGGCATTGGTCGCCTCCTTGGTTTCTCCAAAGGAGAGGCCCAGTTGCTTTTCGCGCTCCCGGTCGGAAATGATTTCCGCGTCCAGTTCTTCCACGCTATAGCCTTGGGCCGCCACGGCACGACGGCGCGAGGTCAGTCCTGCGTCGATCATCGTTGCCATTGCCTCAGCATCCTTTGCCGGGTCGATCCATGTTTGGGCTGGCATGATCCACTCGCAGGAAAACCAATCCTCAGCGTTCGCCTCGAAATCGGCGGCCTCCACGTCGCCCGACAGAACGGAGGTCGTGACGAACCGCTGCCAGATCGGACGGAGCAACTGGGGAACGATGGTATGAAACTGAATCGCTTCCACGCGACCGCGAAATTCGACCAGCCCGGCACGGAGCGACGAATAGTTCGCGCCGGTCAAATCGCCGGTCAGGAGATATTCGGGGATGCCCAGCCCGGCGGCGATGCCGCGCAACTGGAGCTTGGCGAAATCCACCGTCTGTTGCGCGTTCGCCGGGCCGCTAAACTTGATGTCGAAACCGGCGGGCAGGACTTTGAGGGTCCCTGGCTCCAAGCCGCTTTCCATTATCGAGTCAGCCGTAACGCCCTCGAACGGAAAGCCGGTCCCGCTGCCATTCTGGTCGATCAGGAAGCCAGCAAACATGGCCGCGACCTTCGCGCCGACTAGCAGCGCGTCGTCCAACTGGTCCAGTTCGCCAGCCCGGATCAACACGGGAGCAAGCCACGAAATGCCGCGAACCTGTCCCGGCCCAAGCGGCTTGAACAGATGCAGGATGTCCGCAGCAGGCACCCGGACGGGCGGCGCGTAACCCTCGAATATCGCGGTCGGATCGACAGGCCGAACCCAATAGGCGACCCGGCGGCCTTCCGCGTCAAACTCGACACCCGCAACGATGCGACCGCCCGAACTCAGTTCGCCGGTTTGCGCGATGTCCACTTGCTCCGGGGCGATCAGGCGGAGCCGCAGCCCTTCGTCCGTCACCACAAGTTGAATGAACGCCTCTCCGCTCACGATCATGCAGCGGGCGGCGGCGGCGATCAGCCCGTGGAAGTCAGTCAGCCCGTCAAGATCGCAGACCGATGCCCAGCGGTTGAACGCGGATTGCACCATGCGGCGCGTCTCACGATTCGGATGCTGCGGCGTCGGTACGATGCCAGCGCCGACCAGTGCCGTCCCCCACGCCTGAACGCCGTTCGTGATCCATGGGTTGTTCTCTGCGGCGTATCGGGCCTTGCGGGAAATCATGACGCTTCCCGCCATTGTCTCCGGCCCATAACTTCCGAACACGCCATTGCCGCGCTGCCCGGAGGTCGCGTCAAAGCGACGCTGGAGCAGATCGCGGCGGGCCGCCGGGCGTTGCTGCCCGCGTCCGAACATACGGGAGAGAGACGACGGCAGGCGCATCGCTCAGGCCGCCTTCACGCGGTTAAGAATGGCGTTAACCATTGCATTGATGTTGAGTGTCAGGGAGGCGACGACGGCTCCACCAAACACAGCTTCTTGATCCGCGAGGATTTGATTCACCCGCTCATTGTCGGCGGGGGCGCTATGCTCGAAATGACCACGGATGCCCCGGTTGCCATCGAGAATGTCGAAGCGCACTGTCGCGGGCTTGCCGTCTATTGCGGCAGCAATGGCGTTCTCAAGTCCGCTTACCCGGCGAGCATGAGGCCCCTCCGTCAAATGATCTTCTACATCCAAAAACCGACGAAAAGCGCGCACCTCCAGATTGGCAGTCATGAGCGCAACGCAAACGCGCGACAGGCAAACGGCTTGAACGTCGAACAGGTCCGGCGCGCGGTCGCTTGTTCCGCGCGATCCGTAGGGAACGATAATGCCACGGCCCACAAGGTTTTTCAGCGCACGATGGAGCGCAGGCTTTTCCGACAGAGGAAGTCCTGCCACTGCCCCGATAATCTCCGTCATATCCGTAAGCGTGATGTCGTTCATTTTTAGCCTCCGACCATTTGCCCCGACTCGATAGCATCGTGGACACAGCATGTCTAGACTTATCGTGTCCAGTGTGGCATACGGTGATTCGCTGGGCGGAAAGTCGTGGGGACCTCACGTCTGGCGCTTTGGGTAATCTCCTTTCCCCGAAGTGATTTCCGGGAAGGCCGGGCGGTGATGGTGCACCGTCCGGCCTTTTCGTTTCTTGTTTGCGCTTAAAGTCCTTGCAGCTACAAAACCCACATTGGGACAAGGGGCTGCGCATGTCAGACGACACGGAATTCACTGAGCTATCTGTCGAAGACGAAAACGATGACGTCCCCTATGTGGAATTCGACATCTCTGTGTCGCCGTCCGATCCCAGTCTTGAACTCCTCACTCAGCAAATCGAGCGTGGCGACATTATCATTCCGTTTTACCAGCGGAAGTACGTTTGGAAAATTGAGCAGGCATCTCGGCTGATAGAGTCGTTCCTTATGGGCCTCCCGGTTCCGCAGGTATTCCTTTACGTTAATTCTGAAGATCAGTTGGAAGTAATTGATGGGCAACAACGCCTAATGTCCGTTAAGTTTTTCATGGATGGATTCTTTGGCGGCGTTGATGACAAAGGTAGAAGGCAGGTCTTTACACTTAAAGGACTATCAGAACGTTCAGAGTACAATGGAAAGGGCTTTTCTGACCTATCACCCCGCGATCAACGCAAACTTCGCAACTCGACTCTTCGAGCAATCAACGTAAAGCAGCTCAAGCCTAGCCTACGTAATGATAGCGTTTTTCATATATTTGAGCGACTTAACACTGGAGGAACTCAGCTTAAGCCTCAAGAGATTAGGAATGCAGTATATCGTGGTAAAATTGTTTCTCGTTTGCAGGAACTCAACGAAACTCCGGGTTGGCGGACAATTCTTGGCATAAATAAAGCTGATAAAAACCAAAAAGATGTCGAGCTTATACTGAGGCTATACTCTCTTTATGATGTGTGGGGGGGATATGAAAAACCCATGCTGCGATACTTGAACCGAATGATGGACGAAGATCGCGATTTTTCGTCAGATCGGGCTACCCGTTTCGCTAAAGAGTTTCCTCGTGCAGTTGATACTGTAAATAATTGCCTCAAAAAGCCATTTCGGCCTCGTGGTGTCATCAATTCTGCTGTTCTTGAAGCAGTCATGATAGCGATTATCGAGAACCCAGATATTGATATGGATAAGCTGGAAGAGCGTTATGAAGCGTTGATACGTGATCCGAATTTTTTAGGTTTCATCACCGGCGGTACTACGGATACGTTGATATTGAGAACTCGGATTGCAATAGCATCAAGAAAATTGGTCAATGGCTAGAGTAGATATTGAGCCAATACTAAGGCGCGGTGATGATCTCGCAGATGAGATTGCCGCTTTTGTTTCGACAGACCCAAGCTCCGTGCAATTTCGAGCGGATTTGGCCGGTCTCTTAGTCGTTGCTATGGCTGCGTCCTATGAGTCAGCGGTTAAAGAGATATTGATTGGGTACTCCAGCCGTCACCATGTGCAATTTGCATTATTTGCTCAGAGCCATTTTGCAAAATTGAACAGCAAAATTAATATCAGTGATCTAAATAAGTACGCGAAGACATTTGATCCTACAGTACATCGTAGGTTCGGCATCAAGCTTAGCGCAAGAAAGGAACTAATATCATCTCGTATTGGTAAGGATATTACCAAATCATACGAGCAGATATTAAGTTGGAGGCACGACTTTGCGCACGCTGGCATTAGGAATACGACACTAGAAGAAGCAAAATCCACCCATAACCTAGCCAAACGGGTTCTATATGCCTTTGATGAGGCTTTTGCTTGATCTTATCTATTAAGCCATTTCGACCGAACAACCGATTTCATGGCCGCCGGGAGCGCGGCTTGCGTCGATAGCTCCTCCTCCCGCCGGTCCTGATTGGCGGTGACGAGGTGACGGGCGGCGAAAGCATAAACCACGCAATCTAATGCCTCAGCCCTCATGCCGGGCTTGCGCTCGAACCGGCGCACCGGCTGGCCTCGCACATAGCGGACGACGCGGCGCTCCGATGCCAGTTGCTCATACCATGCAGTCTCCAGCCGGTCGCTGAAACGGATTGTGCGGCCCCGCGACAGGCGGGTGAGGATTTGCGATTTCAGCCCGTCCACGCCGATCAGGAATAGCTTCACGCCCTTCGACTGAGAGAGGGCGATAGGTGGGCGGGTCCCTGCCACGCCCTTCCCGGCCATGACCTTGCGACCAAACCGGGGACGACAGAACGCATAGACCCGCTCGGTCCAGCCGCCATCGCCGGAGTCGATGACAGCCGAGTCCAGGCGGAGCGTTCCACCTCCGGGATGCGGCCATGTCGTCCGTAGCAAGTCGTCCAGTTCGGCCCATGTCGAGTCATCGCCGGGGCTGCCCCATATGACGACATGACCAAGGATAAGCGCGCCGTCTCGCGACCAGCCGACTAGCGTTGTCTCCAGCCGGTCGTCCTGAACGTCTACGCCAGCCGTGATGAACAGAACCTCCGGCGGCATGGCGTCCAGCCCCCAATCCTCCGCACGGGCAGCAAGCTCGCCCTCCTCCAGTTCGTCCGCCGCGTCCTTCCACCCCTGAGCGAGGATAGTGTTTACGAACGTCTGGAGCGTATCCGGGTCGCCCTTGGACGCCAGAAACTCGGTCGCCAGCTTGCTCCAAGCTGCGTTTGCGTGGGGACTGACCAGCGCATTGATGCGGAATCCGGCGTGGCCCTTCACTTCCGGGCGGGTGACGCGCCAACGTCCGGCTTCGATCATCCCGGACTTGTGGTGCTCCGAAATGATTTCCAAGCAGGCCGGACAACGGAACGCCGCCGTCTCCGGCTGATCGGGCTGCCATTCGATATGTGACCACTGGATTTCCGTCATCGTGTCGCACTCAGGGCAAGGCACCTCAAACACGCGCTGATCGGATTGGGCATAAGCGCGAAGGACATTGCTGGTCGCTTCTAGGGTAGGAGTGCTGCCCATGATGATTTTACGATTGGCAAAACTCAGCGTTCGGCGCTCAGCCAACAGCACCGGGCTGCCTTCCGGCCCCGGTTCCATGCCGTCCGCTTCGTCGATCAGCAGGACGCGGGCGTTATGACGACGAAGGTTGCGCGGAGCCTTCGCCGCGATGACCTTAAGCGACCCGCCGGGGAAGCGCCGGGACAGCAGCGTATTGCGACCGGACTCCCCGCTATCGTCGCTTAGCAGACTGGACAGGGCGGGCGTGGCACCGAAAATCGGTTCGATGTCGGACACCATCACGTCGCGACAATCGGCCTCGGTCGGCAAGAGCAACAGGATAGGCGAAGGCTCATTCGCCGCGAAGCTGCCCACGGTCGCGGTAAGCAAGGTGGACAGCCCGACGCGAACCGATTTCACGAGCGTTACGCGCTCCAGTTCCGGGTCGCTCATGGCGTCGGCAATCTCGCGCTGGAATTGCCAGAGCCGCACCGGGCCGGGCAACGCGGACACGTCGTCCGGGAGCCGGAGCGTGGACTCGATCCACTGACTCAGCGGAAGGCGCGGCGGCGGTTTCAGCGCCAGCAGGGCTTGCGACCGCACGGCGAATATGGAGGCTTCATAGCCCATTGTTGGAAAGCTCCTCCAGCGCGTCGCGCATTTCCCGGTCGATCACAGCAACATCATGGGCGGACAGGTGGCCTAGCTGCTGCTGAATCCGGCTGGGGCTTGCGAGCATCCGCGACCGGACCATTCTGAGAACCGATGCCCATTCGTCCGCGACCGCTTTGGCGGGCAACAGTTCGCGCCGTGACGCGGCGTTCTGCATTTCCAGCTTGTCCGCTTGCTCCCGTGCAATGCGTTCGCGCTGAGCGGTCAGGCCCGCCGATGATGCACCACGTTGGGCGGACAATTCCCGGAGGTGACTGGCGACCGCTTTGATGGAAGCCCGGAGCATGAATTTTCCGGGACCGCTGCGGGCCACGATTCCCTTCTTCACATAATCGCTGATCGTGCGGTCAGACACGCCAAGCCAGTCGCCAAGCTCCACCGCTGAAACCTCAGAGTCTGATTTGCCGGTAGTAGAAGTCTGAATCATTTTACTGCACCGATTGAAATGCTGCGGCTCAGCGTCCCCCCAACGGCCCCCCGGTAGGAGGGACCCGTCGATTCAGACTCTGAATGATGGATAGGACACGCGCTCAGTCGAGGAGGGCGGGACATCGGGACACCCCTTAAGGGGTGTGTCCCTGTCCGTCCCGGCAACCTCAAGCGGGACTGTCCCGGCATGTCCCGGCAATGTCCCGGTTTGTCCCGGCTCATTCCCCGTCCTCCATGTCGTCGTCGTCCGGCCAATCCATGACCGGAGAACGGGCTGCCGACACGCGATCATCGGACAACAGGATAGCCCCAGCGCGATAGAGGCCCGTTTTCGCACGGTTGAACGCCTTCTTACGGCTGTCCCGCTCCTCCGACTGCGACACGCGCCGGGAGTCTATGCAGGCATCCCGCCATGCGTCCTCTGTCACAGAACCATCGGCCTCCAGATCGACCAGCATGGCGAGGGCTTCCCGTTGCGCGACCGGCAGGGACTTCCCCCTTGGCACAGAGCCGGGGGCAAGCTCGCTTACGATAGCGGCGGTGATTGGGTCGCCATCCTCGTCCCTGCCAAGCTCCTCCGATGCGACACGAAACGCGATGTCGAGGTCCTGTGGACCGTTCCTGTTCTTGCCGAACTTGCCCCGAATCACGCCATCACTATCCGGCGGGAGAAGCTGGAGCGTGATGTCCAGCGCGCCATTAAGGACGCTATGCCCGCGCGGCGTCGTTCCCTCCGCTTTCGTGCCATGGTGGATGATGACGACAGCCGCATCCCGATGCGTGAGCGACCGGGCTATGGCGTTCACTCGGTTCATGCTCTGGGCATCGTTCTCCTCCAGATTGGGGAAGGCGATAGCCAGCGTGTCGATGACAATCAGCGCGGGGCGGAGGTCGTCCACATATTCCCGCAACGCCGCGAGGTCCGAGGAGTCGCCATCGCCGTCGCCTAGCAGATCGGCCACGCCGTCCACGACGTAGAAATCAGGCGTATCCCCGTTACGACGGCGGAGAGCGGCAACACGGTTCTTCATGCCGTGCGTGTCCTCAGCCGCTACATAAAGGACCTTGCCCTGTTTGGTCCGCAGACCGAACGCCGACTCCCCAAGGGCAACTTGATAGCCCAGATGCGGCGCAATCGTGGACTTGCCCGCGCCGGGCGCGCCGAAAATGCAGACGACATCGCGCGGTGCGATCATCTTTTTGATGATATAGCCGCGCGCCGGGGCGTTCGTGCAATCAGCGGGCGTGAATAGCTGGAGGCGGGACGGCTCCCTTGGCGCAACAGCCTTTCGCCGCCACGTCGGGCCATGCTGGTCAGCCAAGGCATAGAGCGTCCCGATGGCGGTTGCCTTGCCGGTGCCCTTCCCGAACGATTCCCAAACGCGCCGCTGATCGCGGGCATCATGCTTCGCGCTGGTCGCGCTCCACTCGTCCCAGAGGGCAAAGCCGGACTCGCCTCCGCCGAACTCGTGATGCAGCGCCATGCCTACGGGCCGCCAGACGCCTTCCCGATCGTCGCGCGCCTCCGCCGGAATCGCCGCCAGCGCCGCGCTGATTTTCTCGACAGGCGGGGCCGCCCGGATGTCCAGATCGTCGTCGTCATCTTGCGACGGCTCCAGCAGCGAGGGCGGGACATACATGAAGTGATCGGGATCAACCGACGCATAGGGCTTGCCCCACTTATCGAGCGCGCCCGCGTCCAGCCGGTCCAGTGTATCAAGTCCGGCCCCGTCGACTAGCTGCGTCTCCGGGACCGTGCCGCCGTCCACGCCGCCATAGTAATAGGCTTGCGACAGGGCGAAGGACTCAGGTGCCAGCGCGCCGCCAAGGACGCCCTGTAGCCGGGCACATAGCTGCTCCCGATGCTCAGGGGGCATGGAACGCGATAGGGGCGCGAGGACACGCCAGCGCGGGCGCTCTGGGGTATGAGACGGGCTGGTATAGATCAGCGCAGCGATTCCGGCCCGCTGGAGTTTGTCGGCGGCCTCAGCGAGCGTCAGGGTCCCCGCGTCGTGATCGCCCTCTATGCCGTCTATGGCGGTCACATTGGCATTGTTGCGGAGCGACCCCTTGCCCGTGGGCTTGTCGCCAAAGCTGGCGAGCTTGAGCCATGGCAGCCGGTCCTTCCGCTCCGCCCGGCGCGTTGCGATCTTAGGGGCTAGACCCCGGAGCGGGACTAGGTGGCGGAAAGCCCGCTTAGCGCCCGCATCCCGGAACTGGGTAATGGTGATCTCCCGGTCCAGCGGGCTTTGCGAATCATCGGCGTTATGGTATTCTGATACCTGCCGGGAGATCCCGGAATTTACAGGTCCGTTGTCCAGTTGACGGGGATGTAGAGATACGGAATCGCCGCTCCGGGGATTATCCGGGGCGGCGTTTTCCATTTCGGGGTCTAGCACGCAACTCGCACGCATGTTCTGCAAAAACCTTAGTTTTGCGTGCCAGATTTGCCAGCTTTTGCACGGCTAAGCCGTTGTTTTTCTTGAACTTCGGAGTCCTTGCCAAGGTTGGGGTCGAGGGTTCGAATCCCTTCGCCCGCTCCAGAAATCATAGTAAAATCAATGGTTTCTGGGGCAACTGGCCAATGTTTCATATTACGCGACCTCCTGAAATACCTGAAGTAATAAGGACGTAATATGCGGCGCGCATATTTGCGGGTGGTTCTGGCGTAGGTTGAGCCACTGAAAATCTGGTTCGGCAGAAGCTGGCCGGGCATGTCGACTGAACAGGTCATCCCCTGGGCTCGCCTTCGGCCAATGACGCCCAGCATGCTGCCGTGTGTCGGCTATGGGCGCCACCCACGCATCTTCCACAATATAGGGCATGGCCATCCGGGATGGACCTTGTCGGCCGCGACCGCACAGCGGACGGCCGAGAAAATCGGTCGGGGGGAGTCTGCACTGGCAGCCTGAACCCGGCCGCGCGCGCGCCGGCGCTCAGGCTTCCGGGCTGAGCGTCGCTTGCCGGCTGTGTCTTATTGCGGCTGCGGCGCGAGCCACTCGTCGATCCAGGCGACGATATCCGTCTTGCTCGCTGCGCCGGACAGGGTTGCGGCCGGCACGCCTTCCTTGAAGAGGATCATGGTCGGGATGCTGCGGATTCCAAAGAGCGCCGGCGCGTCCGGATTCTGATCGACGTCCATCTTGCAGATCGAAAGGCGATCACCAAGTTCCTCGCTCAATTCTTCCAGAATCGGACCGATCTGCTTGCAGGGTGCGCACCAGGGCGCCCAGAAATCGAGGAGAACGGGACGATCGCTATCCAGTATGTCGGCGACGAAGCTGTCGCGGGTGATTGCCTTGGTCGCCATGATGATCTCTTTCCTAACTTTATGGTGGCCCTAGCGGCGCTGGGGCTGGGGCGTGTGAAACGGAAAATGAATTCGTATCCTACGTCTGGGCCAGGGCGTGGGGGGACCAGTGTGCAAGGGTTTACACCGGCCCCATGGGACGAGCATTCTTGCGCGGGGAAAGGGCAAGGCCATTGACCTTGGGCTGTTCTCCCTGACTGCGCATGGCCGCCTGTCCTCTCCCATCCTCCCCCCGATCTACGATCGCAGGCACTGGCTAGACGGGTGGGCGCGCCAAATATCGCAATCGCCGATCGCCTTTTCTTTTCACTTCAAGCCCCGCTGAATGAATGCAAAGCTTTGGCGGCACCCCTTCTCGCCAAAGCTGAATGGGCCTCCCATGATGGGTGCCGGGGTTGCTGTTTGGCTAACGTCAATCGTCTTGCTTTGAGAGGGCCTCCTCCGGTTTAGCGTGCTCGCAGCGCCTGCGTCCTCGCCAAAATTTGGCTGACCATGTCACGCCCAGCTTCGGTCAGCTCGACATGGGTGACGCGCTGGTCGACGCCGGACCGGCTTTGCTTAAGCAGCCCGGCCTTGACCATATCGTGTATATAGCGCTGGGCCGTCGAGACGGGCGCGCTGCTGGCATAGGCTGCGCTCATGAACGGCACTTCGCGCGCCTCGCCCAGAGCGACGAACAGTTCGAGCAGGATCATCCAGCGAGGCTCGTCGATCTGTATCTCGTTTCGCAAGCGCAGCTCGCGCGCCATGAGTCGGGCAATGGGCATGAGATCGGCCGATGTCGCGTCCAACGGCCCAAGCGCATCGCCTTGCTGCGGTTCCGCGCGCGCGCTCGACATCAATGCGACATCTTTCCCATTGCGGCTCCGCGACCGCCCTTCAGGGCGGCTATCCATTCCCAATCCGAGAACGAGCGGCTGGCGCGGACATTGCAAAAGAAAATGCGGGCGCAGGAGACCATCCTGCTTAGTGCAAGGCAGCCCTCCGGCGCCTTCTCTGGCACGTCCCCTGGGTGGCGAGACCGGCGCTTCGTTTACATCTCTCTCTAGTCGTCTGAGAATTGCACCCGGATCGGGGGCGATTGATTTGCTGGCAAACCGGTCGTGGCTCGTTCCGATCAAGAAAGAGGCAATCGACCGCTGTCGCTTGCCTGACAAACAGGAGTGACTGTGACCCAAGAAATGCCGCTCAACCCATCTGCCCTCGGTGAGGATGTTGTGCACTTCGACGCGATTACGCCGGAGGCTGTCGGCCCTCTGGTGGATGCGGCGATCAGCGCCCACCGGACCGCCATCGAGCGTATTTGCGCGGCGAACGATCCCGGTTTCGACACGATCCTAGTCGAGAAGGAGAAGGCTGATCTCGCGCTTTCCCATGCGTGGAGTCCGGTGTCCCATCTCCATCGGGTGGCCAATACCCCCGCTCTGCGCGACGCACATGCGACGGCCGAGGCGCAATTGTCCGATCATGGCCTTTGGGTCAGCCAGAACCGCGCTCTTTATGACGCGACCGTGGCCGCGCGCTGGATCGCGTCGGAAGAGGAGTGGAGCCTCGCGCAGCGCCGGCTGCGCAGCCTGGCCCTTCGCAACTTCGAGCTGTCCGGCGTTGCGCTGGTGGGCGCCGAGAGAGAGCGTTTCCGCGAGATCGTCGCCGAGCTGACGCAGCTCTCGACTGCCTTCGGCAACGCCGTGCTCGATGCCACTGACGGTTACGCGCTCGACATCAAACGCCGCAAGACCCTCGACGGCATTCCCGAAAGTTACATCTCGGCGTTCCGCGCGGCGGCGCAAACGGCAGGCGTCGCGGGCTGGCGTGTGGGCCTTCAGGGTCCCGACGTCCACGCCGTGCTTCTTTACGCAAAGTCCCGTTGGCTGCGCCGGACCATCTACAAGGCGCACGCCACCCGCGCCTCCGATCAGGGACCGCACCGGGCATTCGACAATAGCGGCCGAATCGAACAGATCATGGCGCTTCGCTTCGAGGCTGCACGCCTGCTCGGCTTCGCGACCATTGCCGATCATTCCCTGTCGACGAAGATGGCGCAGACGAGCGAAGAGGTTGAACACTTCCTGCTCGATCTTGCCGTCTCGGCAAGATCGGCCGGGTCGGACGATCTCGCTGAAGTGCGCGAATATGCGGCAACGAAGCTCGGCCTCGTCAATCTTATGCCATGGGATGTGGGGTTTGTGTCGGACCTCATTCGGTGCGAGCGTTATGCGTTCGATGCTGAGACGGTGCGCGCCTATTTTCCAGCGCACATCGTCACAGCCGGGGTCATGGCGCTCATCACCGACCTTTTCGGCGTCAGCTTCGTGCCACGTTCCGACGTGCCTGTCTGGCATGGCGACGTCTCCTATTTCGACGTGTTCGACCAGACCGGCGAGATCATCGCAGGTGTATATCTCGATCTCTTCGCGCGTTCGGGAAAACAGGGTGGCGCGTGGATGGACGTCTGCAGGCAACGCTTCCGCAGCGGTGAGAACAAGGTGCATCCCGTCGCCTATCTGACCTGCAACTTTGCCGGCCCCGTGTCGGGCGGCGTCGCCACCTTGCGGCACGATGATGTGGTGACCTTCCTCCACGAGTTTGGCCACGTTCTTCATCATATCCTGACCGAGGTCGATTATCCCAGCATTGGCGGCATCAGCGGTGTCGAATGGGATGCGGTTGAACTGCCCAGCCAGCTCATGGAAAATTTCGCGTGGGACTATGAGGCGCTTTGCAAATTGTCAGCGCACAGCGAAACCGGAGAACCGCTTGCGCGAGACCTTTTTGACCGGATGCTGATTGCCAAGAATTTCCAGAGCGGCCTGCGGTTGTGCCGTCAGATCGAGTTTGCGCTGTTCGATCTGCGGCTGCACCGGGATTATGACCCGGCGCTGGGCGCGCGCGTTCTTGAGATACTGGACGGTGTGCGCAACGAAGTTTCGGTCATGCGCCCACCAAGATGGCATCGCTTTTCGCACGCCTTCACCCACATCTTCGCTGGTGGCTATTCGGCCGGTTATTACAGCTATTTGTGGGCAGAACTTCTCTCCGCAGACGCTTTCGGCCGGTTCCGGGATGCGGGCGGTATCTCCGCCGAGATCGGAGCTTCGCTTCGGGCCGAAATACTGTCGCGCGGCGCAACCCGAACAACGGCTGAAAATTTCTCGGCGTTTCGAGGGCGCGCACCAGATCCGCATAAACTCCTCGAAAGTCACGGCCTCAACGCGCCGCCTGTTATAGTACAGCCTTGAGTGGTCCATGTGGCAGGCGCTCTGAAGCGGCGCTGAAGGGGCAGGGTGCGGTCTCGTTTTAGACGGCCCCTGACTCTCCCCGAGCAGCACCTTGACATGACGCCGTCACACAATTTGGCTCATCGCCAACGGGCTAGGGAAAAGGTGGAATCTGCCCATCATTCATCGCCGATTCGCGCCTTGCTGCACCGATCGATAGCGACCAGCGGATCCGCTCGATACGGCGGGTGCGTAATATAATTACTCAGATTGGCTCTTGTCTGCAATAATGATAAAATCGTACTCATTTTGAGTTCTTTTCCCGACGATTTCTGAAACGCCCGGATTTGTCTTACAGTGCTCCGTCCACCGATCGGTCGCTAGGTGGGAGCGAACTATATATTTCAGGCGCGAGCGGAGAGCCGGAAGCTGCGCCAGCATAGCTCAGTACCAGGGTCGCGCCTCCGGCCATTGCCCGCAGATCGCTGCCGAACGTCGCCATCTCGGCTGGCCCGGTCCAACGCTGGCCGGTCGAATAGCAGCGTTGCAGCTGGTCCCATAGCACCGCGAGATGCGTGTCTCCGTTCGGCGCGGGCGTTGCGTCGATCTGCTCGGCGACGCCTGCGAAGGCGAGCTTGCAACCCAGATAGGCAGGTGTCTTTTTTGCCGGGCCAACGCCCTCGCCATAGATGCTTTCGAACCGTCCAAGCGCATCATGATAGAGCGTGGCGACGGTCGCCTTGTCGCGCTGGAGCCTGGCCCTGATAACCGGCTCTTCCGAGGGCGTCAGGCCACTGATCGGACGCGCCAAACGCCGGATCTCGGTAAAGCCGAACGGCTCATCGGGATCGTCCTGCTGCTTGTCCGACAGACCGCACGATTATCAGGATTCCTTCGCAAGCCGAATTCGCAATGTCACCCTGGACGATCTCCAGATGGTTGCGGAGATGGTCGCGGACCCTTCCAAATATAGTTGGGTGGTAGCGGGAGATCCGGCCCACCTCGATCTAACAACATTCACGCTTATTGATCAGGACGCCAGGCCGCTCTGAGCCGCAGCCCCACACATATCTGTCGGGGCAGCCTCGGCTGCCCTTTCTTGTTTCGGTTGCGCTCCCAATCAGCCCATTTTGAGTGCGATTAATGTGTCGACATTGTCACATGCGAGAGGACGGCTCGTTCAGTCATTGCGGGGTGAACGGAACCAACCGTCATCCTCAATATCGAAGGACTTGTTACGATGAACATGATTGTTCGCGCGCCGGACACGCGCGCCCGGCATCCAGGGCCGGACACTCTCACCCCGAGCCAGAAAATTGCATTTGAAGCGGCGATGGCGGCGCATCGGAGCAATGCGCTTGTGCTGGTGGAGAGTGAGCCGGGCATGGGTAAGTCGACCGTGCTTCGGGCGATGCACGCGGAGACCGGCGGTCGATATCTCGACGCTCAGACTGTGATGCGCGCTCATGCTCGTTCGGCCGCGACCGATTATGAAAAGGTCGTCTTCGATGTCATCCGTGACGCTTTCGATCAGGATGACGTCGTCTATTATGACGATATCAGTGAGTTTCAGGAGTTATCGGGCAATGCTCGCTACGCGCGCTGGGGGCTTTTCGATGCTGCCTTCAAGGCGCTTTACGATCACGCCGCTGCAACGGGCAAGAGGTTCGTCTGCACGGCGCGAAAAGGCTTTATGGCTGCCCAGCCCCCTCAAACGATCAAATATCGCCCGGTGACCATCACCGTTGAGGATCTTCGTCGGACGGATTACGAGCAAATCTTTGCCAGTCAGTTTGGTGCGGAAAATCTCGCCGATGTCAATTTTGAAAGGCTCTACGGCTTCTTCCGAAAGCTCTCCGGCTATTATCTCGGGACGATTTGCGACCTGTTGAAGGTTCGCGGGATCACAGTCCCGACGACCGACCAGATCGTTACCATCGTCAATGAGCAACTGTTGCGCTCAAATGTCGATGTCAGCGAAGTCGAAGCGGTGGCGCTCGACACATTGATCGGTGTCGAGGAGATCGTCGAGAAACTCGAACGCACCATTCTCCTGCCACTGCAGCAACCCGAACTGGCAAGGGAACTGGGCCTGTCGCCCAAGCATGGCGTGATCCTGCACGGCCCGCCGGGCACTGGCAAAACCACGATCGGTCGGGCGCTCGCGCACAAGATGCAAGGCAAATTCTTCCTCATCGATGGCGACTTCGATCATGAGAGCCAGCTCTTCTTCGCGCAGGTGCAGGCCATCTTCCGCGCAGCGCAGCGCAATGCGCCTGCCGTCATCTTCATCGACGACGCCGATGTGATCCTGACCGATCCGCGCCTTGCCTATTTCGGGCGCTATTTGCTGACGCAGCTTGATGGACTGATGAATGAAGCTTCGGGCCGTATCTGCGTGATGATGACGGCCATGGACTTGCGCGGGCTGCCGCTCGCGCTCCTGCGGTCCGGCCGGATGGAAGTGTGGCTCGAAATGCAGCTGCCGGACGAAAAGTCGCGCATCGATATGATCGCCCAATATGCGAGCCGCCTGCCGATCGCTCCGCCGGATTTCGACGTGGTGGAACTTGGCAGCAAGACGGAGGGGTTCACGCCGGCGGATCTGCGCAGGGTGGTGGGTGACGCCACCGGTCATCTCGCGCTCGACCGCTATCTCGGAGACAAGGCACAACCTTTTGAAATCTATATCGACCGTGCGGCCACGGCGCTTCGCGATCAGAAGCTGCTGGCTGACGAGGCTTTCGGCCGTCGTGGCGGGCGCCGGTTCTACTGAGCCCCGCGCTGCCGACCCTTTCGTAATTTCGCCGTCGGCGCCTCTGGGCGCGACCGGCTTGCAAGGAAAATCTGTTATGACGCTTACATTGGAAAAGGCGGCGAAGACCGGGGGTGAGGCCCTGTTCGCTCTGACACCAAGCCAGCAGAAGACATTCAATGTCATGTTGGCAACGATTCCCGGCTCCTATCTGACCGTGCTCAAAGGAGAGGTGGGCGCGGGCAAGACGCTGATCATTCAGCATCTTCAGGCCCGTCTCGGCGGTACGATCCGGTCGGTCAACGATATTATCGACGAACTCATCCGGCGCGGCGGCAAGTTCGAGGAGACAATCGTCGATTTCATCGTCACGACCTTCCAGCATGACGACCTCGTCTTTCTCGACGACTTTACTATGTTCGAGAAGCCGGGGCGTTCGACCGGGGGCGCGCGTCCCGACTTCATGTTTCATGTGCTGTCGACGGTTTATGACCGGATCGCAGCGGCGGGCAAGCGGCTGGTGATCACGACTGCCGAGGACTATCTGTCCGGCTATAACGCGAACCGCGCGACGACAGTCGAAACCGAGAAGTTCGGCCACCGCGACTATCTCGCAATCCTACAGAATCAGCTCAAAACGCTGCCCGTTGACTTCGATTCTGACAAGCTTGCCCGCACGTTCAAGAAGCTGACCGCCTATCAGATCGTGGCCGGCGCCAATCTGGTGAAGGAGAAAGGCATTGAGCAGCCGGTGGCCGACGATGTCATCGCCGCGATCGACCTGATCAAGCCGCGGTCAAACCTGGTGGTGGACGATGTCGAAGATGTGTCCCTCGACGGGCTTGTCGGTGTGGATCATGTGGTCCGAGATCTGATGCGCACGATCGTCATCCCGATGACGCAGCCCGAACTGGCGCGCGAACTCGGGCTGAAACCGGCGCGCGGTATCCTGCTGCATGGCGAGCCGGGCACGGGGAAGACCACCATTGGCCGCGCGATCGCCCGCCTGATGAAGGGCAAATTTTTCATCATGGACGGCTCGGTCGCGCCGGACGGGGCAGACGGCCTGCTCTCCGCCGCGGAAGCATCGTCGCCTTCGGTTTTCTTCATCGACGATGCCGACGTCATCTTCAAGAATGGCGAGAATTCCGGCTTCGCGCGCAAGTTGCTGACGAAGCTCGACGGGTTGGAGAGTGAGACGATCGGCAATGTCTGCATCATCATGACGGCCATGGATGTGGCCGACATGCCCCCGGCGATCGTCCGTTCGGGCCGTGTCGAGGTGTGGCTTCACATGAAGCTCCCTGATCCGGCCGTGCGCGCGGACGTGATCCGCTACTATGCCCGGAGCCTGCCCGAAGAATTCCAGTCCTTCGATGAAACAGCGCTCATTGCAGCGACTGAAGGCTTCACACCGGCGGACCTGCGCGGTCTGGTCAGCGACGCGCGCGGCCATATCGCCTTCGATCGGCACAAGGGCCGCAACGTCCAAAGGTTCGAGGAGTATCTGCTGCACGCGGCTGCCGAAATTCACGATCGCAAGGACATACTTGCGGAATTGGCGGGCAAGCCCCGCCGCCGCGTCCGCAAATGATTGAGCGCCTCTGCGCCGCCTTGCAGCGCGGCGCAGAGGCTTCTTGTTTCAAAAGCGCGTCGAGACGAAAGCCGCCAAGCACCGACCCATAGGATCTCCGCTTGAGGACCAGCTCAGTGAAAATCGTGGCTTTGAATGCGCAACATGTCGTCGCGCTCTGCCTGATCGCCAACGGGCGGAGGCCAGGCGGCTAAACGCAGGCTCGAACGCCTTGTCTTGGGTCAGGCGCTGACGTGCGTCGCCGGCAAGCGCAGCTACGACCGCATGATCGGATATTGCCTGATCGGTGGCCGTCCTGTGGGTCGGCTGCTGCGCGCGAACGGTGGGGTCGAGGGCGGCCGCGGCAGAAGGCGATGAGCGGGATGCTGGTTCATCGCAAAGGACGTAGGCGATTTATCAGATCGGCTTGCTGTTCCCCGGCCCTGAACGCCTGCCGCAGGCGGGCAGTCGAAGGGCCGGGGAACAGCCTGCGCTGCGCTCTTATTTGCTCGTGCGATACCGCTCGATCGCTTCGAGCGTCACCTTCTTGGCATCTTCCGCCCCGCCCCAGGTGCCGATGCGCACCCATTTGGTCTTTTCCAAGTCCTTGTAATGGGTGAAGAAATGCTCGATTTGCTCCATCACAATGCCGGGCAGATCGTCCTTTTCATTGATGTCGGCATAATAAGGGAATGTCTTGTTGTCGGGGACGCAGACCAGTTTCTCGTCGCCGCCGGCTTCGTCTTCCAGGTTCAGCACCGCGATCGGCCGGGCGCGCACGACCGAGCCGGGAACGAAGGGCGAACGCGCGATCACCAGCGCGTCGAGCGGATCGCCATCGGGCGACAGCGTGTGCGGCACGAAGCCATAA
>CAZLSU010000002.1:0-12775 GCA_964562225.1 uncultured Sphingobium sp. | reverse complement strand
ACCCTCTCCTGTCTTTTCGAGGCGCGGATAGCGCAGCCCGCCCGAATAATCGAGGGTCAAAGTGCGGTAATATTTATCCTGTTTCAGAATGATCTGGATCGGCTTTTTGGGGTCTTTGGCCAGCTTGAGCGCGGACTTGAAGGCTTCGCCCGAATATTCGTCGCCATTGATCGCGATGATCTTCGCGCCGACGACCAGACCCGCCTTGAACGCCGGGCTGTCCCAGATCACCCCGCTGATCTCCCCGTCATTCTTGACGATCAGGCCGACGCCGAAGCTCTGGTCGACCATCTTGTTGGTGGTCTCACCCAGTTTGGTGGTCGCGCCCGGCGTGTCGCCGTAGATCAGCCGGTAGCCGCCCAGGGTGAAGCCGCCCTTGGGGGTTTCCTTGGTCGGGCTGTCGACATGGGTGCGCAAGAACCCGGCCCAGTCATAGGGCGCGACGCCGTTCAGCGTGGCGATCACGTCCTGCCGGTTATAGACGACCTGTCCCCAGTCGCCCGGATTGATGCCGAAAAACGCCTTGGCGAAATCATCCAGGCCCTTGGTGCCACCGGTCTGCTTGCGGATGATCGCATCGGCCTCCAGCCAGATCATCAGCCCTTCATTATAATAATCCTCCGACCGCTGCTGGCTGGCCCAGCCCTTGGGACGGCGCGAGGAAATGATCGGATCGAGCGTGGTATCCTCCATCGCGCGCCAGCTTCGGCCCTTGGCGGTATCCAGCTTGGCCGCGATATGGGCATAGGCGTCCAGCGTTTCCTGCTTGGAAAAAAGGCCCGAGCGGGCGCCCAGCACATAGCCCCAAAATTGTGTCTGTCCTTCATAGACCCACAACAGATTATCCTGCATCGGCACCGCGAAATCGGGCGTCCATAGCAGGTCGGGGCGGCGGAACTTGCCGTCCCAGCTATGGGTGAATTCATGGGGCAGCAGGTTGCGGTCCAGCAGTCCGTCGTCCCATTTCTTGAAATAGCCCGGCTCGACCTGATTCTCGCTGGAACGATGATGCTCCAGCCCGATGCCGCCCATCTCGTCGGTGATCGCCAGCAGGAAATCATAATGGTCGAAATGCTTCGCCCCGAACAGGCCGAGCGCTTCGTCGACCAGTTTCTTATGCTTGGCGATCTGCTCGGGCTTGGCGTCCAGCTCATCCGCATCGTCGGCGACGATGTTGAGCGTCACGGCATTGCCCAGATCGACCGCCTTGAAATGCGTGCCCGCGAAGACCGGCGAATCCTGCAATGCTTCGTAATCAATCGTCTCATACGCAACGCTGTCGCCGGTCTTCTTGCCGCGCAGCGCGGTCGCCGCCTGCCATCCGGCGGGGTAGGTGACGGTCGCCTGGATCGGGATTTGCCGGGTGAAATAACCGGCGGGATAGAGCGATACCGATTCCCACTGGATGTTCAGCATCTTGGGCGTCACCACGACGCGGCCCTGATTGCCGGCCGTGGCCGACAGGAACTGGAACTGCGCGACGACCGACTTCGCGCCCTGGGGCACGTCGATATGGAAAGCGAAGACATTGAGCGGATCGCGCCGCCAGCCGACCGGCTTGCCATCGGCGGTGAAGGTCAGGCCCGACAGCTTCTCGATCTGCCCGCGCGGCGCATGATTGCCGGGCAGCCATTCGGGCATCAGCAGCGTCAGCGGGCCGGACGATGCGACCGGGATCGTCTCCTTGACGCGGAAAATACGTTGGGTCGTGTCGGTCGCATCGACCTCCAGCCTGATCGTGCCGCCGGGCCAGGGCGTGTCGCGGGGTGCGGGGACGGTATCGACGACGGGCAGGGCCGTGGGCTTCGATCGGATGGCGTCCTGTGCGTATAAGGGTGTAGCGATCGCGGTCGACAGGATCAGGGCGGCAGCGAGGCTGCGGATCATGGGCGGGTCTCCGAATGGGGCGTGGCCGGACGGCCGGATGGGCGCAGAATGGCGGGGCATTCCGGCTTCGTCCACCCCCTTGATGAACGGTCGTAAAAAGCGCGTTTCCTTAGGGCTAAATTATCGTTACACGCCCATTCCCATGGCGAAAATCGAGACACCGCGCCCGATCCGGGGCACGCAGGACATGCTGGGCGGCACGCCGGATGCGTTTCAGGAGCGTTTCGCTCATGTCGTGGCGACCTTCGACAAGGTGCGCCGCCTCTATGGCTTCCAGCGGGTCGAAGTACCGGTGTTCGAGCAGACCGCCGTGTTTGCGCGTTCGCTGGGCGAGACCACCGATGTCGTGTCGAAGGAAATGTACACCTTCACCGATCGCGGCGGCGATAGCGTCACTCTGCGCCCGGAATTCACCGCGGGCCTGTGCCGCGCCTATATCACCGAAGGCTGGCAGCAATATTCCCCGTTGAAGGTCGCCACCCACGGCCCGCTTTTCCGTTATGAACGCCCGCAAAAGGGCCGCTTCCGTCAGTTCCACCAGCTCGATGCCGAGATCATCGGCGCGGCCGAGCCGGGCGCCGACGTGGAACTCCTTGTTTTTGCTGATCAATTACTGAAGGAGCTGGGCATCGCCGAGGGCGTGACCCTGACCCTCAACACGCTGGGCGACGCGCCGAGCCGCGACGCCTGGCGCGCCGCGCTGGTCGCACATTTCGAGGCGCATCGGGGCGAGTTGTCGGAGGAAAGCGTCGAGCGGCTGGCGAAAAACCCGCTCCGTATCCTGGACAGCAAAGACCCCCGCGACCGTCCCATCGCCGACAGCGCACCGGACATCGACGCCTATCTGACCGACGAGGCGCGGACTTTCTTCGAGAAGGTCGAAGCGGGGCTGAAGGCGGCGGATGTGGAATTCGTGCGCAATGCCCGGCTGGTGCGGGGGCTGGACTATTATCGGCACACCGCGTTCGAGTTCGTCACCGACCGGCTGGGCGCGCAGGGCACTGTGCTGGGCGGCGGGCGCTATGACGGGCTGATCGAGACGCTGGGTGGCCCCGCGACCCCTGCGGTCGGCTGGGCGGCGGGGATCGAGCGGCTGGCGATGCTGGTGGCTGCGCCGGAAGCATCTCAAGATGTTTGCGCTGTTGTTGTCGAAAGCAATGAACAGCGTCTGACCAATATTGCGATTATGCTGGCAAAGGCGGTTCGGTATAGCGATGGGCCTGCACTGATATACGAATCTGGGGCGATACGTAAGCGTTACGATAAAGCGATAAAAACCAATCCATCTATAATATTGGTTCTTCGTGACCCTGAGGCAGCCGGCGAAGTAGCTCGATTGTCAATCAGAAAGGTGACAAAGGGTGAGGGGAGGGCTATTAAAGCCCTTTATGCATCACCTGCAAAATTGATGGCTAACCAATTCGGCATTGATGAATTTGTATGGTCACACGCGATCTCCGGCAATGGGACCCTTTCTTTACTGCTAAAAAATCCGTGAACATTCATCTTCACCGCGCCCACCCCACCCCGTTCGCCCTGAGCCTGTCGAAGGGCTGCTCTTTCTTTCTTAAAGAAGGACAAGGCTTCGACAAGCTCAGCCCGAACGGCATTGAGGTGGGCCGCTAATGTCGATCTCCGCCGAACGCATCGCGCAGATCGAGGCGCGCCGGGATGAGGTGCAGGCGGCGATGACGCGTGCGGACCTGGCGCCCGACCAGTTCGTCAAGCTGTCCAAGGAATATGCCGAGTTGGAGCCGGTCGCCCGCGCCGCGCATGAGGTGCGGCGGTTGCGGCAGGAGTTCGCGGCACTCGAAATCATGACCGGCGGCGGCGATCCCGATGCCGATCCGATGATGCGCGAGATGGCGCAGGAGGAAATGCAGCTTCTCAAAGAGCAGTTGCCCGCCGCCGAACGCGCCCTCGCGCTGCAACTCCTGCCCCGCGATTCGGCGGACGCGCGCCCCGCCATGCTGGAAATCCGCGCGGGGACCGGCGGCGATGAAGCCGCGCTGTTCGCGGGCGATCTGTTCCGCATGTACAGCAAATATGCCGAGGAACAGGGCTGGAAGGTCGAGCTGATATCCGCCAGCGCGCCCGATGTCGGCGGCTTCAAGGAAGTGGTCGCCAGCATCAATGGCAATGGCGTGTTCGCGAAGCTGAAGTTCGAGAGCGGGGTCCACCGCGTCCAGCGCGTGCCCGTCACCGAAAGCGGCGGGCGCATCCATACATCCGCCGCGACCGTGGCGGTGCTGCCCGAACCCGAAGAGGTCGATGTTCAGATCAACGAGGCGACCGACCTGCGCATCGACGTATATCGCGCATCGGGATCGGGCGGGCAGCATGTCAACACCACCGACAGCGCGGTGCGGATCACCCATCTGCCCACCGGCCTGGTCGTGACCCAGCAGGACGAAAAATCGCAGCACAAGAACAAGGCCAAGGCGCTCAAGATATTGCGCACCCGCCTGTACGAGGCCGAACGTGAGCGGACGCAGAGCGAACAGGCGGGCGCACGCAAGGCGATGGTCGGATCGGGCGACCGGTCCGAACGCATCCGCACCTATAATTTCCCGCAGGGCCGAGTCACCGACCACCGCATCAACCTGACGCTGCACCGCCTGCCCGAGATATTGGAAGGGCCGGGGCTGGCGGAGGTGATCGACGCGTTGATATCCGAGGATGAAGTCGCCCGGCTGGCGCAACTGGACGGGGTGGGGTGATTACCCTATTTTTCCCCTCACTTTCGATGGAGGGGGGGTAAATGGCCGATATTCCCGCCGCCCTGCGCGCCGCCGCCGCCCGGCTCACCCCCACCAGCGATACCGCGCGGCTCGACGCCGAACTGCTGATGGCCCATGCGCTGGGTATCGGGCGGGCCGACATGCTGATGCGCCAGCGCGACCTTTCCGTCCCACCGACCTTTGACGCGCTGATCGAGCGCCGCCACAGCGGCGAGCCGATCGCCTACATCACCGGCAGCCGCGATTTCTGGACGCTGACGCTGCACGTCACCCCCGCTGTACTGATCCCCCGCCCCGACAGCGAGACGCTGATCGAGGCCGCGATCGACCATTTTCGCGACCGTGTCCCGGCACGCATTCTCGACCTTGGCACCGGATCGGGCGCGTTGCTGCTCGCCGCGCTTGACCAATGGCCGGATGCGTCGGGCGTGGGCGTGGACGCATCGACCGATGCCCTGCTTGTCGCCTCCGCTAACGCGCTTCGGCTCGGCATGGCCGATCGCGCGGCATTTCGACCCGGCGACTGGGCCATGGGCCTCACCGAACGCTTCGACCTGATCCTGATTAACCCGCCCTATATCGCCACGAGCGCATCGCTCCCCGGCGACGTGCTGCATCACGAGCCGCACAGCGCCCTGTTTGCGGGTGACGAGGGTCTTGACGATTACCGACGTATCGCGCCGCAACTGCCGCCCCTGCTCGCACCGGGCGGGGTGGCGGTGCTCGAAATCGGCTTTGATCAACGCGACAGCGTGTCGGCGCTGTTGCGCGCGCAAGGGTTGGCAGTGGAAGCGCGACGCGACCTTGCCGAACATGACCGCTGCCTGATCGCGCGATCTCGGGCTGATCCAGGTTAAGCAGCCTGATCTTGTGGACACCCAAGCGGAAATTGCTTGGTTTATCGGGCGAAAGTGATTAGAGGACAGGCAGGGACGGCACTTTCCCCGGTTCTGGCCAACAAGGTCGACGTAGGAAAACAGCTTAAAGCCCCGCTCCTTAAAGTCATGACGGCGCTGCTGCCCGGCGCCTCTGACGATTGGACATGGTCTTGCAAGCGGCAGGGCCGATGTTCTGCGGAGCCTTACGCCGGCCTTTTGGAAATCGGCCGTGTTTTGGGATGGCAAACTGAACAGTGTCTCAGTGAACAGAGCATCAGTGAACGCAAGGACTATGTCTTGATCAATAACAGGCAGGCCGGTCGCCGCAATCGCGGCCGGAATAACAATGGTGGTACCGGTCGTCCCCAGGGTGGCAATAACCGGGGTGGGGCCGACAATGGCAACCGCATCGACAATCGGTCCCGCGGCAATGCGACCCAACTGCTCGAAAAATACCGGAACATGGCGCGCGATGCGCAGCTTGCCGGTGATCGGGTGAATGCGGAATATTGCCTGCAATTCGCCGACCATTATTTCCGTGTCTTGGCCGACAATCGGGCGCGGCAGGAAGAACAGCAGCAACGCTATCGCCAGCCGGGCGACGCACCCCAGTCGAACGAGAATTTCGAGGAGGAGGGCGACGATTATTTCGGCAATGATGATGGCATGGACGAATTCCGTCCTTCGTCGTTTGAACGGACCGAGCGGCCCGCCGAACGCACGCCGGAGCGTAACGACCGCCAGGATCGCAACGACCGTCCCGAGCGATCGGCGCGGCCCGAGCGGCAGGAACGCAACGACCGTCCCGAACGCTCTGAGCGCAACGATCGGCCGGAACAGGTGGACCGTCCGGAACGCCCCTTGCGTCCCGAACGCCAGGATCGCCCCGCCCGTGCCGAGCGCCCGGAACGCACCGAGCGTAACGAAGGCGAACGCTATCGGCAGGATGGCCGCAATCGTGGCGATCGCCCCCGCTTCGAGCCGGCAGCGCCCCAGCGAGAGGCTGAGCCGGCCACACCTGCAACATCGGTGGAAGCCGTAGCGCCTGCACCGGTCGAGGAGGCACCCAAGCCGCGTCGCGGTCGCCCGCCGCGCGTGCGTGTCGAAGCGCCCGCCGAAGAAGCGCTGGGACTGGATATGGCCGCATTGCCACCGCCGATCGGTCGTGCCGACAATGACAGCGAAGCGACCGAGGCGGAAGCGCCGCGCAAACGCACGCGCCGCGCGCGCCCCGCGACCGAAGCGGCCGAATAAGCCTTTCCCGGTGTTGGATCGAAAGGGGCGGTGCCTGAACAGGGTGCCGCCCCTTTTCGCGTCATCGGTGCTTTTCAATATCCCGGTCCTGCGCCACAAGGGTGGTATAAGACGCAGAAGAGGACCGCCCGATGAAGCCCGCCACCCTGATGCTTCTGCTTGCACTCACCCTGCCCACCATCGCGCAGGCGGCTGATGGGAGCGCACAGGGCGACGTCGCGGTCACCATCTATAATGGTGGCCAGTCGCTTGTGCAGGATGACCGCCAATTGCCGGTCAGTCAGGGGCGCAACCGTATCGAATTTCCCGACGTGTCGGCGCGCATTCGTCCCGAGACGGTGACATTGTCCGGTCCCGGCCTGAGCATCGTCGAACAGAATTTCGACTTCGACCTGCTCTCACCCGACAAGTTGATGGACAAGGCGGTGGGGCAGGAGGTTACGCTGCTCCGCACTAATCCGGCAACCGGCGCGGAAACGCGCGAGCGGGCCAGGATATTGGCGGCCAATGGCGGCATCGTCCTCCAGATCGGCGAGCGGATCGAAGTGCTGCGCGACGACGGCTTGCCAGTCCGTGTCATCTTCGACCGTGTGCCGCCCAATCTGCGCGCGCGCCCGACGCTATCGGTGACGGTGGACGCCGCGCGCGCCACGACCGTGCCCGCGCGCCTGTCTTACCTGACACCCAATATGGGCTGGACCGCCGACTATGTCGCGCTGTTCGACGCGGCGAAGGGGGCCATGGACATGCAGGGCTGGGTAACGCTGACCAACAATACCGGCACCAGCTTCGCCAATGCGCGCACCATATTGGTGGCGGGCGATCCCGCCAATGGCGGCGGGCGCAACAATTGGTGGCAGGCGTCGAGCGGCGCGATCGACCAGGCAGGCACCGAAAGCGGCCCGCGCGAACGGCTGGGCGACTATTATCTCTACCCGCTGGCCGCGCGCACCACGATCGCCAATGCCCAGCAGAAACAGGTGAGCTTCCTCGACGTCAAGGGCGCGCCAGCGCGCAGCACCTATGAATATGCCAATGGCTGGCTGGGCAGCGCGACCGAGCCGCAAAGCGCGTCGAGCGTGCTCAAATTCTCGACGTCCAGATCGGGTGGCCTCGGCGATCAACTGCCCGCAGGCACGATTGGCGTCTATATGCGCGATGCGCGCGGCGACCCGCAGTTCATCGGCGAAAACCAGATCGACCATACGCCGATGGGATCGTCAATGGCGCTGCGGACGGGCCAGGCTTTCGACGTGAAGGTCCGCCCGACCGTGGAGCAACGCACCCGCAAGGGGGCTTCGCGCTGGGAAACCCGGATGCGCTATACGCTGACCAACGCACGGCCAGAGCCGGTGACGGTCGATCTGGCGCAGAATGGTCTGTGGGGCGATGTGCGGATCGTTGCGCAGAGCATCGAGGGCACACGCATTTCGGCTGACCGGATGGAATGGCATGTGCCGGTGCCCGCCAATGGATCGACCGACCTGACTGTCACCTTCGATTCGCGATATTGACCGCCTGGGGACCGGCGCGGTGCTGCGCATCCTTCTTCTGCTGCTGATCGGCGCGGGTGCGCCTGCGCGGGCAGACCCGGTAATATCCGACCGTGTCGATGCGGTGTCGGTCACCGTTTATCGCGCGCCGGGGCGGGGGCAGGGCGGCATCGATCCGAACTGGCCGGGCGGCTATGCGTTGATCACCGAGACCCGGACCGTCATCCTGCCGCAGGGCAAATCGGTGATCCGGTTCGAGGGCGTGGCCGAAGGGCTGATGCCCGAAACCGCGATGGTCACGGGCCTGCCCGACGGCGTGCGGGAGAAGAATCGCGATGCGCGGCTGCTCTCGCCCTCCGGTCTGGTCGACGCCTATCTCAAGCGCAGCGTAACCCTGCGCCGCACCGATCGCGCCACCGGCAAGACCGTCGAGCAGGATGCGATCATCAGCGCCGGGCCGATGGGCGGGGTCATAGTCCAGACTGCGCAGGGCCATGAGGCGCTCGGATGCAGCGGCCTGCCCGAACGCATGCTCTATCCCGGCCGCCCGAAGCATTTGTCGGCGCGCCCCACCTTGTCGGTGATCGCGCACAGCAACCGCGCTGTGACCATGACCCTGCAACTGGTCTATCTGGCCGAGGGGTTCGACTGGGCCGCCAATTATGTTGCGGACATGCAGGGCGACGCGAAGGCGCTGGACCTGATGGCCTGGCTGACGGTCGCCAATGGCGGCGTCACGAGCTTTCCCGATGCGCAATTGAACGTCATCGCCGGGCAGCCCAACAAGGCGCGACGCGGTAGGCAGGCCCGGCCGGTGGGCGGGGCGCTGCGCCTGCAATGCTGGCCGATGGACATTACGAGCACACACCCGAGTTGGGCACTGTTTCCGGTGGAGATGCGGCGGCCCGAAATGATGATGGAGCGCGCGCAGGATATCGTCGTCACCGCACAGCGGGTCAATATGGCTATGGCTCCACCCCCACCGCCGCCGCCGCCGCCCGCGCCGGTCATGGCCGAGCAGGAAGATCTGGGCGACCTCAAATTCTATCGCGTACCCGTGCCCGTCACCCTGTCGGCCAAGAGCCAGAAGCAGGTCGCATTGATGCGCCAGCCCGGCGTCAGATCGGAACGGCTCTACGCCGCGACGCTCGATTATCGCGACGGCGCGGGCCAGTCGCGGCCGATGACGCTGCGCGTGCGACTACAGAATCGCAAGGATGATGGTCTCGGTCTCCCCATGCCATCGGGCGGGGTCGCGCTGTTCGAGGAGGTTGACGGCAGCCGCCTGCTCGCGGGCGAAGCCGAGATTGGTGACAAGGCGGTCGGCGAGCGAATCGATTATGACATCGCGTCCAGCGCCGACGTCCGCATGGCGGTGCGCCGTACGGCGGAACGCGCGAAAGAATCTTCCTGGGCGATTACCCTCAGCAATGCGCGGCCCTTTGCCGCGACAGCGGAGGTGATGATCCCGCAAGACATATCGCCGCGGCCGACTGATATGGAGCGGCGCGGCGAAAGCTGGGTCTGGCGCGTGATCATTCCCGCCAATGGCAGCACGACCTACGCTTTTCGCACGACCAACTAGGCCGCAGGCAGTGGCCTGGGCCGGTGATTCTCGTCCAGCGCCACGAAGGTGAACAGCCCGCTCGTCAATTCGACCTTCTGCTGATCGCTCCCGCGCGTCGCCACCACGTCGATCCGCAGCGCGATTGATGTACGCCCGCGTTTTTCTTCCCGCACATAGAGCGAGACCACATCGTGCAGCAGGATGGGCGCGATAAACTGCATCGCCTCGATCGCCACGGTCGCGACCGGTCCCTGGGCGGCGCGGGCGGCGACGATGCCCGCCGCGATGTCCATCTGGCTTAGCACCCAGCCGCCGAAAATATGGCCATTGGCGTTGATGTCGCTGGGGCGCGGCACCACCCGCAGGATGGCGTCCTGCTCAATCATCGATTTCCACCTCGCCCTTCAGCATGTCGATCACCTGCTCGTCATGCCCTGTCCCGCTGGACAGGAAAACCAGCGCCATCAGCCCGGTGCCGAGCATGAAGGTCAACCACACGCCGATAATGGTGGCGATAATCATGTGGATGGGCATCGGTCCGCTGGTCAGCCGCAGCGCCAGCAGCGCGATGCCGACGCAGACGATTCCGGCAAGCGCCATCCACCGCATGATCAGCCGAAAGCGATGCCAGGCTGTAGCGGCGATCTGTGGATCATCCAGCGCAGTTTTTCGTGTCATCTCTTCCCTTTGGAGGGCTAAAGTGGGATCATCAAGGACAGATAGATATTGTCCACCCGCCAAAGGAGAGCGACGATGACGGTAGCAGCTATTTTGCAGGGCAAGGGTGACGAAGTCATCCAGGTGCGATCCGGTGACAGCGTGTTGTCCGCCGTGCAATTGCTCGCGAACCGGCGGATCGGCTGCGTACCGGTGGTCGACGACGGTAAAGTGGTGGGCATTTTTTCCGAGCGCGACCTCGTCTACCGTCTCGCCGCCGATGGGGCGGGGGTGCTCGACCAGCCGGTGAGCAGCGTGATGACCGCACCGGCCATTACCATCACGCCCGATACCCAGGTGCTCCAGGGCCTGTCGCTGATGACCCAGCGGCGCATCCGCCACCTGCCCGTGGTTTCGGGCGACGGCATTATCGGCCTCGTGTCGATCGGCGATCTCGTCAAATATCGAATCGACCGGATCGAATCGGAAGCCGAAGCGATGCGCGTCTATATCCAGAGCGCCTGATTGCCCGTCAGGCGGGTGCCTGTGACGGCGGGGCGCGACGCACCACCAGCCTGATCAGATCCGCCACGGTTTCGCGCGCGCATAGCAGCAGCGTTGCGCCAAAGATCAGCCCGCCGGCGGGCACGAGCAGCGCTAGCCGTATCGGCGCGGCCATCGGCGGGAGCATCCGGTCGAGCGCCATCACGCCAAGCGCCATCAGCACAGAACAGCCGATGCCGGGCGCGGCTGCCCGCACCAGGTCGATGATGCGCAATCCCATCGGTGCGCCCGCGAATCGCGCGGTGACGATCGTCAGCAACGGGAAGGCGATCAGCCAGCCCCAGGCAAGCCCGATCGCGCCATATTGGATGCCGATCAGGAAGGCGACTGGCATCAGCACGGCGCCTACGCCCGCGATTCGCGCGGTGATGCCGGGCCGCCCCAGCGCGTTGCTGACCGGGGCGAACATCACCTGGATCGTCATGAACGGCATGGCGAGCGCCAGGACCGACACGAACGGCGCCATTTCCAGCCATTTGCGTCCGAACAACGTCTCGACCAGTGGCCCGGCGGTCACCGCCATGCCCAGATAGACCGGGCATGACAGCAGCAGCAGCAGCCGCACCGCCTTGCAGAAAGACCAGGCGATTCGCGACGGATCGGCCTGCATCCGCGCATAAGCGGGGAAGGCGACGTCGTTGAGCGGCGGGATGAATTTGCTGACGAAGATCTGCGTCAGGAACAGCGCCTCGGCATAAAGGCCCAGGTCATGCGCGCTGAGCGCGCGTCCGCCGATGAAGATATCGGCCTGACTCTGGATGATCCAGAAAAGCTGGCTTCCCAGCAGCGACGCGCCGAACGCGACCATCGCGCCGGTGCCGCGAAAATCGAAGCTCGGGATCGGCCGAAAGCCGGTCGCCAGCACATAGCCCAGCCCCTTGACCCAGAAGCCGGCCATCGGCGCGAATACCAGCGTCCAGACACCCCAGCCGAGCAGCGCGCCCGCCAGCGCGACACCGGCGGACACGATCGCCGCGACCAGATTGACGAAGGCGGGCCGCCGAAAATCCAGCGCGCGGCCCATGATCGCCTCGGGCACGGAGATGAACGGAGTCGAGAGATATAGGAGGGCCTGCACGCGCAGCAGGTCGGCGACCATCGGCTGGTCATAATAGTCGGCAGCGAATGGCGCGATGATCAGTTGGACCAGCGCCAGCCCCCCGTTCAGCAGCAGCATGATGCCGAACGCTTGCCGCAGACGGTGCGTATCGAGCGTCTCGGACTGCACCAGGGCGCTTACCAGACCATAGCCGTTGAGGAAGGCGGTGAAGTTGAGAATCACCTGGGTCATGGCGAACAGGCCATAATCGGCCGGGTCCAGCATGCGAATCACGACGAGGGTCGCAACCCAGCTGACCATCTGAGACACGATCTGGCTGCCGGAGCGCCAGAAGATGGCGTTTCGGATGCGCGCGCCAAAACCGGCATCGTTCGCGTCGGCGTCCTGCAATCCCATGAATCAAGGCTTTCGGCTGGCATTTCGGTATCTTGGCGATGGCCCTACACCGGCAACTCCCAAAAATTACGAAACAAAAGTGCAAAAAATGTTTGACGGGTGGAGGTCATCGCCCTAGAGGGCTGTTCACCGGACGGGGCGCTGCCTACTGACAGCGTTTGGAACGGTCGCCAACATAAACGGACACCAGTCCCCCGAAACGTAAGAATCGGGGCGGGTTGGTTGTCCGCCTTATATTTGGTGAGGATCTTTGACATTGTTGAATTGATGAAGGGACA
>CAZLSU010000001.1:0-91919 GCA_964562225.1 uncultured Sphingobium sp. | reverse complement strand
TCGTGGCGATCCTGCGCGCCAATTATTGCGGCAATGTCGGCCTGGAATATATGCATATCGCCGATGTGGCGGAGCGGCGCTTCCTGCAGGAGCGCATGGAAGGCCAGGACAAGGAGATCCACTTCACGCCCGAGGGCAAGAAGGCGATCCTGTCCAAGGTCATCCAGGCCGAACAATATGAGAAATTCCTGGGCCGCAAATATGTCGGCACCAAGCGGTTCGGCCTCGATGGTGGCGAGTCGATGATTCCTGCGCTGGAAGCGGTCATCAAATATGGCGGCGCATCGGGCGTGCGTGAAATCGTCTTCGGCATGGCGCATCGCGGCCGGTTGAACGTGCTGGCGAACGTATTGTCCAAGGGCTTTCGCGTCATCTTCCACGAATTTTCGGGCGGCACCGCCAATCCCGAGGATGTCGGCGGATCGGGCGACGTCAAATATCATCTGGGCACCAGCACCGATCGCGAGTTCGACGGCGTGAAGGTGCATATGTCGCTCGTCCCCAACCCGTCGCATCTGGAAACGGTCGATCCGATCGTGCTGGGCAAGGTGCGTGCGCAGCAAGTGTTCCGCGACGATCTGGTGAAGCATGAGACCGTGCTGCCCGTGCTGATCCATGGCGACGCGGCGTTTGCGGGGCAGGGGATCGTCTGGGAATGTTTCGGCTTTTCGGGCATTCGCGGCTATAATACCGGCGGCTGCATCCACTTCATCGTCAACAATCAGGTCGGCTTTACGACCAGCCCGCAATTCGCGCGCTCCTCGCCCTATCCCAGCGACGTGGCCAAGGGGGTTCAGGCGCCGATCCTGCACGTCAATGGTGATGATCCCGAAGCGGTGACATTCGCGTGCAAGCTGGCGATGGAATATCGTCACACTTTCCATCGCGACGTCGTGATCGACATGTGGTGCTATCGCCGCTTTGGCCATAATGAAGGCGATGAGCCTTCCTTCACCCAGCCGCTGATGTACGCCAAGATCCGCCAGCATCCCCCGGTCAGCGACGTTTATTCGGCGCGGCTGAAGGAGCAGGGCGTGGTCGACGATGATTTCGTCGCGAAGGCGACCGGTGATTTCGTCAATCATCTGGAGGAAGAGTTCGAGGCGGCCAAAAGCTACAAGTCGAACACGGCCGACTGGTTCGCGGGACGCTGGTCCGGGCTGCACAAGCCGGCCGACGCCGAGACCACCCGGCAGAATATCGAGAGCGGCATCACCCCCAAGCTGTTCGACAGCCTGGGCAAGACGCTGACGACGGTGCCGCAGGACGTGAACGTCCACAAGACGTTGAAGCGCATCCTGGATGCCAAGGCGGAGATGTTCAAGACGGGCGCCAATTTCGACTGGGCGACCGGCGAGGCGCTGGCGTTCGGGGCGTTGTTGACCGAGGGCTATGGCGTGCGGTTGTCGGGGCAGGATTCGGGTCGCGGCACGTTCAGCCAGCGCCATTCGGTCTGGGTCGATCAGGACAGTGAAAAGCGGTATATTCCGCTGTCGACCGTCCGCCACGGCCGGTTCGAGGTGCTGGACAGCCCGCTTTCCGAATATGGCGTGCTGGGCTTTGAATATGGCTATGCGCTGGCCGATCCCAAATCGCTGGTGCTGTGGGAAGCGCAGTTCGGCGATTTCGCCAATGGCGCGCAGATTATCTTCGACCAATATATCGCATCGTCCGAAAGCAAATGGTTGCGCGCCAACGGGCTGGTCTGCCTGTTGCCCCATGGCTATGAGGGGCAGGGACCGGAACATAGCTCCGCACGTCTGGAACGCTTCCTTCAACTTTGTGCAGAGGGGAATATCCAGGTTGCCAACTGCACGACCCCGGCGAACTATTTCCACATCTTGCGTCGCCAGATGCTGCGGTCCTTCCGCAAGCCGCTGATCATGATGACCCCCAAGTCGCTGCTGCGGCACAAGCTGGCAGTGAGCAAGGCGGGGGATTTCCAGGGCGGCACGCATTTCATGCGGATATTGTCGGATACCAATCCGGCACCCGACGCGGAAACCAGGCGGCTGGTGCTCTGTTCGGGCAAGGTCGCCTATGATCTGATCGAGGCGCGCGATGCGGCGGGGGACAAGAACACCCAGATCGTCCGCATCGAGCAGCTCTACCCCTTCCCGACCGAGGCACTGGCGATCCGCATCAAGCGGATGGGCAAGCTGGAAGAGGTGATCTGGTGCCAGGAGGAGCCGAAGAATAACGGCGCCTGGTTCCATGTCGAACCTTATATCGAGGAAGCACTGGTCGAAGCCGGTCGTGCCCCGATGCGCGCACGCTATGCGGGCCGCAAGGCGTCCGCATCGCCCGCCACGGGCCTGGCCAAGCGCCATGTCGCCGAACAGGGTGCGCTCGTCGCCGACGCCCTGGGACATAGTGTCCGCGAAGAAATCCGACGCCAGAAGAAAGGCTGAACAAGCTCATGGCAACCGAAGTCAAAGTCCCCACGCTGGGCGAATCCGTTACCGAAGCGACCGTTGGCACCTGGCTGAAGAAGCCGGGCGAGGCGGTTGCCGTCGATGAACCCATAGTCAGCCTGGAAACCGACAAGGTCGCGGTCGATGTGCCATCGCCGGTCGCGGGCACGCTGGGCGAACAGATTGCCAAGGAAGGCGATACCGTCAATGTCGGCGCGCTGCTGGCGATCATCAACGAAGGGGCGAGCGCAGGTGCGGCGCCTGCCGCCAAGGCGGAAGCGGCGGCTCCCGCGCCTGCCGCGACTGCGACCGCGCCTGCCACCGACGATGACGAGAGCGGCAATCTGACGCTATCGCCCGCCGTCCGTCGCCTGGTGCTGGAGCATGGGCTGGACCCGAGCAAGATCAAGGGCACCGGCAAGGACGGCCGCCTGACCAAGGATGATGTGACCGCCGCCGTGGCGGCCGGCACCGCCAAGGCGACCGAGGCAGCCGCGTCCGCGCCTGCCGCTGTCGCTGCGCCCGCCGCCCCATCGGCACCGGGCCGCGCGCAGGAGCGGGTCAAGATGACCCGCCTACGCCAGACCGTCGCCAAGCGGCTGAAGGAAGCGCAGAATAATGCCGCGCTGCTGACCACCTTCAACGATGTCGACATGACCGCGGTGATCGAGGCGCGCGCCAAATATAAGGATCTGTTCGAGAAAAAGCATGGCGTCCGTTTGGGCTTCATGGGCTTCTTCACCAAGGCCGTGTGCATGGCGCTCAAGGACATTCCCGGCGTCAACGGCCAGATCGAGGGCGACGAGATCGTCTACAATAATTTCTGCGATATCTCGGTCGCGGTGTCGGCGCCCAACGGCCTCGTCGTGCCGGTGATCCGCAACGCGGAAAGCATGAGCGTCGCGACGATCGAAAAGACGATCGGCGACTTCGGCAAGAAGGCCAAGGACGGCCTGCTGACGATGGAAGACATGATGGGCGGCACCTTCACCATTTCCAACGGCGGCGTGTTCGGCAGCCTGATGTCGACCCCGATCATCAACCCGCCCCAGTCCGCCGTGCTGGGCCTGCATCGCATCGAGGACCGCCCGGTGGTACGCGACGGGCAGGTCGTGGTGCGCCCGATGATGTATCTGGCGCTATCCTACGACCACAGGCTGATCGACGGGCGCGAGGCGGTGACCTTCCTGGTCGCGGTGAAGAACGCGATCGAAGATCCGACGCGGTTGCTGATCGACCTGTAGATACGACACATGGAAGTGCTCCTGCGGACGCAGGAGCCTAGGGTGGAGCAACGCAACGAAAGCGGGAGATGTTTATCTGATGGCCAGTCGGCGCAACGGCACCCTATATCTGGGTGTGACGAGCAATCTGGTCGCCAGAGCATATCAGCATCGCAATGCGTTGGTGGACGGGTTTACGAAGGACCATGGCTGCACCATGTTGGTGTGGTTCGAGGCATATGATGATCTGCAAGAGGCGCGGCAGCGTGAATTGCAGATGAAAAAATGGAAACGGGGCTGGAAGATCGAATTGATCGAAGCTGACAACCCGCAATGGAAAGACCTGTTCGATGGGCTGGTCTGAACCACCCTGGGTTCCTGCGTTCGCAGGAACACATTGAGGAAGTAAATGATGGCTGAGTTCGACTATGATGTCCTGGTGATCGGGTCCGGCCCCGGTGGTTATGTCGCGGCGATCCGCGCGGCGCAGCTGGGGCTTAAGGTCGCGTGTGCGGAAAGCCGCGAGACGCTGGGCGGCACCTGCCTCAATGTCGGCTGCATCCCGTCCAAGGCGCTGCTGCATGCGTCCGAACTGTTCGAGGAAGCGGCGTCGGGCAAGCTCGCCAAGCTGGGCGTCAAGATCGACAAGATGAGCCTCGACCTGCCTGCGATGCACGCGCAGCGCATCGATGCGGTCAAGGGGCTGACCGGCGGCATCGAATATCTGTTCAAGAAAAATAAGGTCGACTGGCTGAAGGGCCGGGCGGTTTTTACCGGTGCGAACACGGTCGACGTCGCGGGCAAGTCCGTCACAGCGAAGAACATCATCATCGCCACCGGATCGTCGGTGACGCCGTTGCCGGGCGTCGAGGTCGATAATGCCAAGCAGTTGATCGTCGATTCGACCGGCGCGCTGGAACTGGACAAGGTGCCGGGGCACTTGGTGGTGATCGGCGGTGGCGTGATCGGGCTGGAGCTTGGATCGGTGTGGCGGCGCGTGGGCGCGAAGGTGACGATCGTCGAATATCTCGACCAGATCCTGCCCGGCATGGACGGTGACATCCGCAAGGAAGCCAACAAGATCTTCAAGAAGCAGGGCTTTGAATATAAGCTGTCTACCAAGGTGACAGGCGCGCAGGCAGGCAAGAAGGGTGTGACGCTAACCGTCGAGCCGGCCGCCGGCGGCGCGGCCGAAACGATCGAGGCGGATGTCGTGCTGGTGTCGATCGGCCGCCGTCCCAATACCGATGGCCTGGGCCTCGACAAGATCGGGCTGGAACTGAACAAGCGCGGCCAGATCGAGACGGACCATGATTTCGCCACCAAGGTGCCGGGCATATGGGCGATCGGCGATGTCATCCCCGGCCCTATGCTGGCGCACAAGGCCGAGGATGAAGGCATTGCCGTTGCCGAGAATATTGCGGGCCTGACTGGCATCGTGAACCATGACCTGATCCCCGGCGTCGTCTACACTTGGCCCGAAATCGCGGGCGTGGGCCTGACCGAGGAACAGGCCAAGGAGAAGGGCGCGATCAAGGTCGGCAAATTCCCGATGGCGGGCAACAGCCGCGCCAAGACCAATCATGAGCCGGACGGCTTCGTGAAGATCATCGCGGAGGCGGACACCGACAAGGTGCTGGGCGTGTGGATCATCGCGTCGGTGGCGGGGACGATGATCGCGCAGGCGGTGCAGGCGATGGAGTTCGGCGCGTCGAGCGAGGATATCGCCTATACCTGCCACGCGCATCCCACGCATAGCGAAGCGATCAAGGAAGCCGCGATGGCGGTGCAGGGCAAACCGATCCATATTTGACCGGATCGCGCGGATATAACTGTTCCCCGGCGAAGGCCGGGGTCCAGTCCCGCCCGTTGATTAACGCGGGACTGCGGAACTGAACCTCGGCCTTCGCCGGGGAACGGCTATGGCTATGCGGGTACGCGCCCGGCATAAGGCAATCGCGCCACAAGCGTATCGGGCAGGCCAGCGACCACCAGCGCGCGGGCGCGGTGCCAGAAGGCGGAGAGCAGGAGAAGCGCCGAGCCGATCACCAGCGCGGTGAAGGCGAAGGACAGTTCCACCGCGCCAGCCTGCCGGAATAATGCGTAGAGTGCGTAGAGCACATAAGCGAGGCTGGACACCAGCAGCGCCCGGCGATCGACCGCGAGCGCGACGAGGCAGAAAGCGACATAGAGCGCGACCACCATCAGCGCATGAGCGACCCCGATATCGCCCCGCGTCACGCCCAGAAGCTGGAACATCGAATGGGCGATCATCGGCGCGGCGGCAAGGTGGAGCCAAAAGGCGACGTCCGACCGGCGGGTCTGGCGGGCGCGGTCGCTCATGTCCCAGCGCATGGCGAGCGCGAAGATGGCGAGGCCCGAGAGCAGGACGAGCGGGAAGATGTGCTCCTTGAGCATGGGAATAGCCGCCAGCAGCAGGCCCACACCGACAGCCGCGCCGGTCGCGGCGCCTGCCGCGACCGTGATCGGCACCATGAAGCGCCGCCAGTGTAGCCAGGCCGCCCCGGTCGTCAGCAGCGCGATGGCCGATAGAATCAACGCGCCTTCCCGATCACCCACATCAGGAAAAATCTGCGTCACGAGCGCGCCGAGCGCAAAGCCGGTGCCGCCCACAAAGCCGAGCAACAGCAATATGCTGGGCAGGGCCATGCGCCGCTGGCGAGTGAAATATTCGGCCAGCCCCCAACTCGTCGCCGCGATCAGCAGGCCCGACATCAAAGAGGGGGCATGTTCGGCTGCGCCAAGACGCACGCTGTTGCCGAGCCAGCCGACCGCGACCAGCAGGATGATGCAGGCGATGGCCACGAAAATATCGTTAAAGCCGGTTAGCAGGCGAAAATGCTCCTCATCCACCGCGGGCGTGGCGCGCAGCGATGCGACATGATTGCGCAGCGCATCGGCGGCCTGGGGCGTGATGACACCCGCCGTTACGGCATCCTGCAAGTCGCCTTCGCTGTACATGGGGCAGTCCTTTTCCGGTCTCTTATTGGCACTATATAGCATAGCTGTATTGGTGTAGCAATACAGTAGGCAAAGCATAGACCACCCATGATTTTTGCTTTCGCTTTCCGACGCGCGCGATGTTAGCGACAGTCGCACGGGCACCGTCGTTGCCCAGAAAGGCCAGCCTTCCATGACCCTTCCTGCCGTGCTGAAAGACCGCTTGTCGCTGCCGCTGATCGGATCGCCCATGTTCATCATCTCGCAGCCCGCGCTGGTGATCGCACAATGCCGGGCGGGCATCGTGGGGGCGTTCCCTTCGCTCAACGCGCGGCCATCCGGCGTGTTCGAGGATTGGCTGAAGCAGTTGGGCGATGCGCTGACCGATGCGGACGCGCCCTTTGCGGTGAACCTGATCGTGCATCGCTCCAACCCGCGGCTGGAGGAAGATCTGGCACTCTGCGTCCGGTATAAGGTGCCGATCGTGATTACGTCGCTGGGCGCGCGTGAGGATGTGAATGCGGCGATCCACAGCTATGGCGGCATCGTGCTGCATGACGTCATCGACAATCGCTTTGCGCGCAAGGCGATCGAGAAGGGGGCTGACGGCCTGATTGCAGTGGCGACGGGTGCCGGTGGTCATGCGGGCACCCAATCGCCTTTCGCGCTGATCGAGGAAATCCGCGCCTGGTTCGACGGACCGCTGGCGCTGTCGGGCGCGATCGCGACGGGGCGGTCTATCGCGGCGGCGCGGGCGATGGGCGCGGACCTGGGCTATGCCGGATCGGTATTCATCGCGACGGAAGAGGCCAATGCCGCCGCCGCCTATAAGCAGGCGATCGTCGACGGATCAGCCAGCGATATCGTCTATTCTAACCTCTTTACCGGCGTGCATGGCAATTATCTGCGCCCCAGCATCGTCGCGGCGGGGCTGGACCCGGACAAGCTGCCGGAGGGCGATGCGAGCGCCATGGACTTCGGCGCGGCGTTGGGCGACGCGAAGGCGTGGCGCGATATCTGGGGATGCGGGCAGGGGATTGGCGCGGTGGATGCGGTGGTGCCGGTGGCGGTGCTGGTCGATCGGCTGCGTGGGGAATATCAGGCGGCGCTTGCCAGCCTTCGATCCTAAAGAAAGGCTCTTAGTTCGGCGATGAACCGGTCGAACTGATCATGATGCAGCCAATGGCCCGCTTTCTCGAACGTGGCGAGGCGCGCGTCGCGGAAATGCGCGGCGCGGCCGTCTTCGACCGGGTTGGAGGCCCAACTGTCGAGACCGAGGCAAAGCAGGACGGGGCAAGTGATCCGCGACCAGAATTCGGGCAGCGCCTCATCAATATTCCCGACCGGGGGAAAGGTGCCCAAATAGGGATCGAACTTCCAGCTATAGCTGCCATCCTCGTTCCGGTTGGTGCCATGGATGGTCAGGTGGTGCGCCTGGTCCCGCGACAGATAGCCGTTTCGGTCCAGCATCCGCTGCATGGCGACCGCAATGCTGGGGTAGCGGTTCACCGGACGGTCGGCATTGATGCGGCGCTTGTCGATCCAGTTCAGCCACCGATCGGGTGCCGGTTTTTCCAATTCCATTTGCGCCGAAGCAGGGGCCATGCCGAGTCCCTCTATCGCGACCAGCTTTCGCACGGTGTCGGGAAACAGGCCTGCGTAACGCAGCGCAATCGATCCGCCGAGCGAATGGCTGATGATGGTCACCTGCGCCTCGCTTTGCAGCGCGACGAGTTGCGCCAGGTCGTAGACATATTGATGGATCATATAATTGCCGTCCGCCGACCAGGCGCTGTCGCCATGACCGCGCAGGTCGGGGACGATGACATGCCAGTCGGCGCTGAGCGCACGCGCGGTCCAATCCCAGCTACGGCCATGATCGAACCCGCCATGGATCAGGATGAGCACCGGGGCACCCCGGTTGCCCCAGTCGAGATAATGCAGCCGGGTACGCTGCGACGTGAAGAAATGCGATGTGGGACCGGAGGTTAGCGCGATATCCATAGCGGCCTGTCGTTGCGTGGGTGGCTGGGATTGCGTACCTCCTTTGGCCAGGCTGGTGGCGTATGCAAGCGGGGAATGAGTGATGGACGATCGCGTGACGGTGCGGGTGGAAGCCGGGGTTGCCGATGTGCGGCTCAATCGACCCGACAAGATGAATGCGCTCGATCGGGCACAGTTTGACGCGATCAACCTGATGATCGCGCGGCTGGGCGACAGACGCGACGTGCGCTGTGTCGTCCTGTCGGGCGAGGGGCCGGGATTTTGCGCGGGGATCGACATGGCCCTGCTGGCAGGCGGCGATCCGATCGACCTGATGCCGCGCACCCATAAGGATGCCAATTGGGTGCAGCAGATCGCCTGGGGCTGGCGGACGCTGCCGATGCCGGTGATCGCGGCGGTGCATGGTGTCGCGTTCGGTGCCGGGTTCCAGATGATGATGGGGGCGGACATGCGTTTTTCGACGCCCGACGCGAAGCTTTCCGTCATGGAAGTACGTTGGGGACTGGTGCCCGATGTCGCCGGAATCGCGCTATTCCGTGGGGTGGTGCGCGACGATGTGGCGCGGGAGATCAGCTATAGCGGGCGGATATTCGAGGGCGTGGAAGCGGCAGGGCTGGGCGTGGTGACTCGGGTGGTCGATGATCCCTATGCCGAGGCGATGGCGACCGCGCGGACGATCGCCGCAAACAGCCCGGCGGCGGTGCGCGCGGACAAGCGCCTGTTCAATCTGGCGGCGGAGGCTAGCGCGGCGGAGATATTGCTCGCCGAATCGCGCGAACAGGCCGTGCTGCTGGCCGGCCCGGATCATGCCGAAACGCTGCGGGCGGCAAAGGAGAAGCGCGCGCCGCTGTTCGGGGATTAAGCGCCAGGGTGTTGACCGACGCGGGCCGGTCGTGCGAAGGGCGGTGCCGTCGCGGGTGTAGCTCAATGGTAGAGCTTTTGCTTCCCAAGCAAGTGACGAGGGTTCGATTCCCTTCACCCGCTCCATTTTCCTGTCTGACAATGGTCGCCGACAGTTGAAAAAAGCCCTGATTTCCGCTATTTTTTAGACAGTCACTGGTTGTCGGTGATTGCCTCTGCTTGTCCGCAATTGCGCATGATGGGGGCCTAATTTGGGGGCCTCGCAAGGCCCCTCAGAATCGAGGCCCCCAATGGCGCTGACCGATACCGCGATCCGCAACGCCCGCCCCAAGGAGAAGCCCTACAAAGTGGCAGACTCTCAGGGGCTTTACCTCTTGGTCAACCCGAGAGGTAGCAAGCTATGGCGCATCAAATACCGCATGGACGGGGTGGAGCGAAAGCTGGCGTTGGGGCCATACCCTGAAATCACGCTGGCCGAGGCGCGGGCGGCTCGTGACGCGGCCCGCAGGCAATTGGCCCACGCGGTTGATCCCAATGCGGCAAAGCGACAGGCGCGCATTGAGGCGAGCGTTCGCGCGAGCAACAGCTTCGCGACTGTCGCCGAGGAATTGATCGAGAAGAAGGGCCGGGAGGGCATCGCGCAAGCCACGCTGGAAAAACAGCGTTGGCTTCTAAAGTTGCTCGGCACCGACTTCGGCAAGCGGCCAGTCGCAGACATCACACCGCAGGAATTGCTTCACGAACTGAGGAAGCACGAACGGCGGGGCCGGTTGGAAGCCACCAAGCAATTGCGCTCGTTCGCCAGCCGTGTGTTCCGTTACGCGGTGGCAACCGCACGGGCCGAGCGTGACCCGGCCCAACTGCTGCTGGGCGCACTGATCACGCCGAGGGTCAAGCATTTCGCGGCGATCACCGATCCAGTCGAATTCGGTGCCCTGCTTCGGGCGATAGAGGATTATCAGGGCGACCCATCCGTCATGTATGCCCTGAAACTCGCCCCCCATGTGTTCCAGCGTCCCGGTGAACTCCGCCAAATGGAATGGAAAGAGATCGACTTCGAGAAGGCCGTCTGGATCATCCCGGAAGGCAAGATGAAGATGCGCCAGCCTCATTCGGTGCCCCTGTCCCGGCAGGCGCTGGCGATCCTTACCGAGATGCGCCAGCTATCCGGTTCGGGCCGCTATGTGTTCCCCTCGGTACGGACACGGGCAAGGCCGATCAGCGACAACACGATCAATGCCGCGCTACGGCGCATGGGCTATTCCAAGGAGCAGATGACCGCGCACGGCTTCCGCACATCCGCATCGTCACTCCTGAACGAATCCGGCAAGTGGAACCCCGACGCCATCGAACGGTCGCTGGCACATATGGTGGCGGGCAGTGTTCGGCGCATTTATAACCGCTCTGCCTATTGGAAGGAACGCGTCGAGATGGCGCAATGGTGGAGCGATTATCTGTGCAGTCTCCGCGAAGGAGGCAATGTCAGCTCCCATCACGCAGGAGATAATCATGGACAATCAGAAGGAGGTTCTACCCCTTAGAATTATTGCGGCACGGTTCATCAGCACAAATGAGCTTGAAGGTTTGGACGAACTCAACCGTATCACGGCGGACGTGTATCGCCGAGTTTATTGGCAATATATGCGCTTGTGGTCCGCTTTCACGGCAGCCTTGTTCGCCACCGTGATTATCCTGCTTCCGGGGATCGGGTTTTCCTTTTTCGGTGTCAGAGGCAGCGATATAGTGGTGACTATCGGGCTGATCCCTTTTTGCCTTTTGCTTGGAGTTTTGTGTCGCTGGCGCTTTCTCCAGTATGGCGGCATGACCGCGCGGAAGCCGCAAACTGCGATATACGCGGACCCCGATGACCCCGCTGTGCGCAATCTGGAACGCCTGTTCTCCATGCTTCAATTGGAGATAACCCCTCGCGCCTTCTATCGGATGAAGAATGGTGCGGAGCGACACGTTAGCGAACGATATTTCTTCGGAACTCTGCGCGCGGCATTGGTGTCCAAAGAGCAGCCGTTGCAAGATATGTTTCTCACCCCGGCGGGCCTTTGGTTTTCCCGTGAGCTTTTCATGAAGGTCGATGTTGCGGCTTTGATCGCACAGGCCAAAGCCAAACCGAATCGTGCCGGAGTGAAAAAGACATACGATTACACGGATGCCGTAATGTCCTTGATCGAGCATCCAGCTATTCGTCGCATCGACCCGCGCAAACATGGCAGCAAGACCAAAATCGTTGGCCTTCTGCGAGATTGGTATGTCGGAAAGCGGCAGACGCCACCGAGTGACGGGCAACTTGGCGAGTATGCGTCGATGATACAGGACGTCATCGCGAAAAATCGTGCAGCGGATTCCTGATCCCGATTACCAATGAACGGCGGAAATTAGCCATTCCGGCTGCCAGCCAATTACCTAGAAATCTTCGCTATCGGCTGATTTCCGCGCCTTAGGCGCACCGTTGGAAATGCTCGCGAACGTCTGCAACTGGACCTGTCTCCCGCCGCGAATCGGCAACCACGGAGACGCAAATGGAACCTCTTGCTATATCCATCAGTGACACCGCCAAGGCGCTCGGCGTCGGGCGATCATCGGTTTACGCCCTGATAAAATCCGGTGGCCTCGACGCCATCAAGATCGGTAGGCGGACCCTGCTGACCACCGATTCCATCCGGCGTTTGGCGCGATCCCGTTCCGCCAACTGACCTCCGCCCCACTGACTCACCTCAATCGTGACCTTCACGAAAGGATGTCCCATGCCTGTTTTACGCAAGGCCGTGGACCGGCTTGCCGACTTGCTGCGCAGTGATCGCAGGATCACGTATCGCGCGTTCATCAACGCCCGCGTCGCCCCGTATGTGACGCCGTTGCTCGACAAGATCGTTGCCGACGACGCGGACGGCGACACGCTCCGCAATTCGTTGATCCCGTGGCGACGCGCCGAGCGCCCACCCATCGCCATCTATCGCGGCGATGTTTCCACCTGCCGGATCGACGGTCCTTGGCAGGTGGCGGACGATCATTGGCTTCCTTTGGGCGGCCTGATCGTCACCAGTGGCGTGACTGCCCACCTCAATCCGTTCGAGGCGCAGGCGCTGCATAAGGAGATGCAGCAGGCGATTGAGGATACCACCCTCGCATGGGTCCGCGAACATGATCTTCGCAGTCATCGCCGTGGACCGGAGGAAATCGACCGAACGGTGGCCGACCCCGCCGCCAAGGCGATGATCGCGGCATGGGCTTTCGGGCAGCGCGAGGCCGACGCCATGCCGGACGCCAGCCCTGGCGAGGCCAGCGATTGCTGTTCCGGCGAACCCGGCGACGCCTTGTGCGAAGCCTGCGGGAAAGGGCCAAACCATGCCTGATCCTATCGCCTATGAGGTAGCGTTGCAGGGCTGCGATGCTACGCATCGAGCCAACAATTCAGATACACACCTCACGCACGGGTGCATCCAGCTTTTCCGCCATTTTTCGAGGGTGCGCAAAGGGTGCGCGGGATTGGCCGATTACGGAACCCACGCATTTCCGCCGTTTTTCGAGGGTGCGCCGCGCACCCTCGCGGAGACGGTGGCATGAAACCCGTTCACCACTCCATCCGCCTTCCGGTTTCGCTCGACAAGGCGCTTCGGGTGCTGGCCGAGCGGCACGGCATCAGCGCTTATGCCATGCTCCAACGCAGCGTGAAAACCGGGATCGCCACGCTCGCCAACCCGCCCGCGCCCGACATAGGCAACCGGGAGATCGTCGCCGAACTGGCTTCGGTCAGCACCCGCATCGTGGAGGTGGAGCGGATGCTGGACCGCGCCTTGTTCACCGCCTGCGCCTCCTATTGCTATGCCCGCAGCGCGGCGATGGGCGCGCGCAAGTCGGACGAGATCATCACAGCCGAGATAGAAGCGGCCTATGATCGCCAGCGGCGGCTCTCGCAGAAGGGCCGGATATGACACAGCCCCATGATCGCCGTATCCATGCCGACGCCTTGCGCCGCCAGCATCACGGCAACCAGTGGTCGCGGTTCAAGCGGCAGGCCGGTATCATGCTGGCGACTATCGCCCTGGGTGCGGCTGCCACGCCCTATGCGATGCTGGACAAGGACGAGCGATGGGCCGCCGGCGTCTACGCCTACGCGCGAGGAACGCTCTGGATCACCAGCAGCTTTTCCCCTGATCCGGGGATCAGGGTCACATATCACGGGACGCGATACCGCCTGTCTGCCCGTGCCGTGGTTGCCAACGACTATTATCGCGGGGCGCTATCGCGCGCTTTGTCCGAGGCTTGCATGGGTGGCCTGCTGGGCTTCGTCGCTTGGCTATCTTGCCTGTTCCTGTTTCGCGGGGCCATGGCACGGCGGCGCGAACGCGCGCTTCGAGATCGCGTCATCGCCGGAACCTTGGTCACGAGCGAGAAGCAGCTTGCCAAGCTGACCGGCACCGAAGCGGATTCCCGCGCGCTCGCCATCGGCACGGTGCCGATCCCGTCGCGGCTGGAAACCCGGCATATGGCGATGATCGGCACGACCGGCAGCGGCAAGACCACAGCCTTGCGCCAGTCGCTCGACGGCATCGAGGCGCGCGGCGAAGCCGCCTTGGTCTATGACACCAGCGGCGAGTTCATCGCCCATTATTATCGGCCCGAACGCGGCGACATCATCCTCAATCCCTTTGACGCCCGGTGCGCCTTCTGGTCGCCGTTTGCGGAGATCGCCCATCCAGCCGACGCCGCCCGCATCGCACACCAGTTCATCACCGAGACGGGCCAGCATGACAATGACGTGTGGCTGGAAATGGCGCGCATCCTTGTCGCCAACATGCTCCGCCAACTCTGGGAGGAGGGCAAGGGCACCCTGCCGAACCTGCTGGCCGCTTTCCAGAACAAGACCAAGGACGAACTCAAGGAGTGGTTGAGGGAGACTTCATCTGCGCGCACGTTCGCCGACGATGCCGACCGGGCAACGGGCAGCGTGCTGTTCATGCTCGCCAAGGCCGCCAACCTGATCCAGTTTTTGCGCGCCGAGAGCGGCGGCGGCGCACCCTTCGCCTTCCGGGACTTCATTCACGGGCTGGACAAGCGCACGGGTGCGAAACCTTGGATATTCGTGCCGCGCAAGGAGGACTATTTCGAGGCGTCCAAGCCCTTGCTCGCCTGCTGGCTGGAATGTGCGGCCAGCGCCGTGCTGGGGCTTCCCCCGTCACCCGACCGGCGCATCTGGTTCGTGCTGGACGAGCTGGCTGACCTGCCTCGCGTCGATAATCTCGCGCGGCTGCTGCCCGAAGGGCGCAAGTTCGGTGCGGCGGTCGTGCTGACCTTTCAGGCGCTGGGACAGATGCGACACCGCTACGGGCCGCAGATTGCCGAATCCATGCTGGGTTGCTGCAACACCAAGCTGTTCCTGCAAACCATGGACAGCGAAACCCGGCAATGGGCGAGCCAGACCATCGGCGATTGCGAGGTCGAAATCCAGACCATGACCGACGCGCTGGCCGATGGCGACGACGAAGCCCGCACCACCCTGGGCCGGATGCGCAAGATGCGGCCCGCCGTTCTGGAAAGCGAATTGCGGCTTCCCAAGTTCGAGGGATATTTGTTGTTCCCCGATGGCTTGCCCGTGGCACGGATCAGGCTGACCGCCGATCATGTCGCGCGGCGCGGGCCTGCCCGTCAGTCGGGATTCGTCGCGGGCGATCCCAACACCACGCTTTGGAAACAGTCGGGGAATGTCGCGCCCGCAGCGCCGCCGCCTCCGCTGCCACCCGCCAGCCAAGGGCCGGTGTGATGGTGGCGTCGATATCGGCGCTGACCAGTTCGGCACAGGCCAGCAGCTATTACGAAGCCGATGACTATTATTCCGAGGGCGGGCTATCCCCGTCTGAATGGCAGGGCGCGGGCGCGGAGGCGCTGGGATTGTCCGGCGAGGTGGACCGCGATCAGTTCCGCGATTTGCTGGACGGCAGGATCGGCGAGCAGCAGCTTGGCACCTTCCGCGACAGCCAGCTTGAACATCGCCCCGGCTGGGACGTGACCTTGAGCGCGCCCAAGTCGGTGTCGATCATGGCCGAGGTCGCGGGCGACCGGCGGTTGATCGCCGCGCATGGTGAAGCGGTGAGGACCGCGATGGCTCATGTCGAACGCCATATGGCCGCCACGCGCATCCGCGACGGCGGCACCGTCAGCCGCGAGGCGACCGGCAATCTTATAGTCGCCAGCTTCCAGCACGGCACCAGCCGCGCCCAAGACCCGCAGCTTCATACCCACAATGTCATTATGAACGCGACGCGGGATGAGGACGGCGCATGGCGCAGCCTTGAGCCGCGCGCGATCTACCAGCTTCAAAAGCAGATCGGTGCGATCTACCGGCAGGAACTGGCCGTAAAGGTGCGCGAACTCGGGTATGAGATCGAGGCAGGCAAGGAGTCGCTGTTCGAGATCAAGGGCGTGTCCAGCGAGGTCATAGCCGCGTTCAGCACCCGTAGCGCGGAGATCGAGGCAGCGTTGGCTGAGCGCGGCACGTCCCGCGACGCGGCCAGCGCCGTCGAAAAGCAGATCGCCACGCTCGACACCCGCGAGGCGAAGGTTGCCGCCGATCATGCCTCACTTGTCGCCGACTGGCGGGAGACAGCCAGCGGGGCCGGTTTCGGTGCGGCGGAGCGACTGGCGATGATCGAGCAGGCCGAAGCCAAGGCCGCCGATCCTTCCCACCGTGTCACCATCGAAATGCAGGGTGACGGGGCGGCCTCTCGTGCAGTCGCCCATGCCGCCGACAAGCTGGGGGAGCGGCAATCGGTGTTTTCAGCCGCCGCGTTGCAGGAGGAAGCCGGACGGATCGGGCTGGGCAAGATCGGTTATGCGCAGATCGGAGCGGCCATCGACGCCGCGACAAAGCAGGGCGAGTTGATTGGCCGGACCTTTCAGGATCGGCGCGGCGCGGAGTTCGCCGGGTTCACCACCCGGCAGAATGTCGAAACCGAAGCCAAGATGTTGCGGATCGAGGCGGAAGGGCGCGACGCGCTTTCCCCCCTTGCATCGCCGCTTGCCGCCGCCAAGGCCGTTGCTGCCGCCTCCGCGCAGTCGGAGCGCGTTGGTTTGGGGTGGAACGCCGATCAGCGCGCCGCGACCGAACAGCTATTGATCAGCCGTAACCGTATCACCGCCTTGCAGGGCTATGCAGGCACCGCCAAGACCACAACCGTCTTGGCGACCTTTGCCCGCGAGGCCGAAGCGCGCGGCATGGCGGTGACGGCATTGGCCCCCACCGCATCGGCGGCGATGGTGTTGGGGGACGCCTTGGGCACGCGCGGCGATACCGTCGCGCGGCATCTGCTATCGCCGGAGCGTCCCGACCCCACCCGCCCCGCAGCGTGGATCGTGGACGAGGCATCGCTTTTGTCAGCTCGCGATACCGCCCGCCTATTCGACCTGGCCGACAAGCATGATGCCCGTATCATACTTGTCGGCGACGTGAAGCAGCTTGGTTCCGTCGAAGCGGGCGCGGCCTTCGCACAGTTGCAGGGCGCGGGTAAATCCAACACCATCGGCTGGCTTGCCCACCATGCGATCAACTTGCACGATGAAGCTGACAAGGCCGTGTTCAATACGGCAATCATCGTCACCGACCGCATCGTGCTTGATCGCCAGTTGCAAAGCACCGTCTCGCAGTTCGAGCAGGTGCAGGGCATCGTGCGCAAGATCGACGGCACCTCCCGCCAGTTGAAGGAAGCCATCGCAAGCGGCGTGCGCATCATCGTCACCACCATCCAGAAGTTTTCGACCGAGCATTTGCGGGAAATCTCTGGCCAGTCAGGCCGCACCTTCGCCGTCATCGTGGACGAGGCCCATAGCAGCCAATCGGGCGCGACCGCCCAAGCCATGACCGACGCGCTCACCCGCGAAGCCGATTCCAGTGACGACATCGAGGATATTATCGCCGCCTACCAGAAGGCGCGCGGCCCGCAGGCGAACATCAGCTTCTTCGCCTTCACGGCGACACCGCGCAACGTGACGCTGGAGCGCTTCGGCATCAAGGGGCCGGACGGGTTGCCGCACCCCTTCCACCTCTATTCCATGCGTCAGGCTGTCGAGGAAGGTTTCATTCTGGACGTGCTCCAGAACTACATGACCTACAAAGCCTATTACGAGCTTGAAAAAGCCATTGAGGATGACCCCAAATTGAGCGGGCGGCGCGGCCAGCGCAAGGTTGCCCGCTATGCCAATCTTCACCCCACCGCCATCGGCCAGAAGGTCGAGATCGTCGTTGAGCATTTCCGTCGCCACGTCGCCAAACTGCTAGACGGGCAAGCCAAAGCAATGATCGTGACCAGCAGCCGCGATCACGCGCTGCGTTACTATTTCGGCGTGCGCGACTATATCGCGCAGCAGGGCTACGCCGACCTTCGCGCTCTTGTCGCCTTCTCGGGCGAGCTTGTTTTCAACGGCGAGAAATACACCGAAGCCGACTTGAACGGCTTCGCCGAAACCGAGCTTCCCCGCCGCTTCGACGGATTCAAGCCCGATGGCACAGCCTATCCCGAGCAATACCAAATCCTGATCGTCGCCGAGAAATACCAGACCGGATTCGACCAGCCCAAGCTTTGCGCCATGTATGTCGACCGCAAGCTCGCGGGCTTGCAGGCCGTTCAGACCCTTTCGCGCTTGAACCGCACGAGGCCGGGCAAAGACCAGACCTTCATTCTCGATTTCCAGAACACCACCGAGGACATTCAGAACGCCTTCCGTCCCTATTACGAGGTGACGGCGCTGGAGGCTAATTCCGACCCCAACCTTGTCTACGACCTTGAAGGCCGCCTCTTCAAATTCGGCTATCTCGACAAGGAGGAGATCGAGCGTTTCGCGCAGACCTACTTCAAGGGGCCGTTGAACGGAGGCGACCGCGCCCGCCTCGAAGGGCTTGTCCGTCAGGCCGTCACGCGCTTCGAGGCCGATGACGATGAGGGGCGGCAGGAGGAGTTCCGCCAACTCTTGCGAAGCTATATGCGCTTCTACAGCTTCATTTCCCAAGTCATGAAGCTGGAGGATACGAGTCTGGAGAAGCTTTCCGCCTATGCCGCTTGGCTTTCGCGCCTTCTCCCCAACCGCGAAATCCCGCCCGAAATCGAGATCACCGACGACATGCTCCTCCTTCAAAAGTTCAAGGTGGAGCAGAAGGAGCAGGGCGACGCTTCGCTTTCGGCGGGCGATCACACGCCGCTCAAACCGATCAGCGAGTTCGGCGCGAAGCCTTACACCGAGGACGAGCAGAAGGAGCTTTCCGAGATCGTGAAGGCGTTCAACGAGCGCCACGGCACGCAGTTCACCGAGGCGGACATGATACGATTCGAGGCCGTGAACGCGGAAATCCTTGGCACCGACCTTTCCGAAATGCTCCGCAACAATCCGCCCGATGTGGTTTATACCGCCTTCGCCCATGCCTTCTTTCAGGGCGCGATCCGCATGTTCCAGCGCGACAACGAAATGCGCAACATCGTCCTTTCCGATGCCGATGCCCGCGACAAGGCCACGCGCCATTTCTTCAACCGGGCGCTCCGGCAAGTCCGTGACCCTAATGCTTCTCCGCCGCCAGCATAGGCGGCTTGTTGGCGCGGCCGCCTTTGCAAGCCGGACCCCGTGCGACGAGTGCGGCGATTGGCCATCTCATTCACCGCATATTATGCGGTGAATGTTCTTGCTCCTTGCGGCGATAAACCCCTATAATCGCCGCAGAAGATACGGTGATTATGACATATATCCATGAACTGCCGGACTGGCCGAACCTGCGCTGGAGCGACGAGCAGCTTGCCCAACCGCTTGCCGCCGTGCGTCACCGGCAGGGGCGGCTGATCGGGCACATGGAGGCACTTGGCTTCCCGCTGCGCGCGGAAGCCGTGCTTCAAGCACTCACCGAAGACGTTATCAAATCCAGCGAGATCGAGGGCGAGGTGCTGGACCGGGAACAGGTGCGTTCCTCCATCGCCCGCCGCCTTGGCATGGACATCGGCGGTTTGGTTGAAGCGGATCGCAACGTCGAAGGCGTCGTGGAAATGATGCTGGATGCCACGCAGAACTATGCCCAGCCGCTGACCGCCGAACGGCTGTTCGGCTGGCACGCGGCGCTGTTTCCCACGGGGCGCAGCGGCATAAGCCGCATCACCGTGGGTGCGTGGCGGAAACCGGAAGGCGGGCCGATGCAAGTTGTCTCGGGGCCGATTGGCCGCGAGCGTGTCCATTACGAAGCCCCGGTATCGGAGCGGCTGGACGAAGAAATGTCCCGCTTCCTCGACTGGTTCGAGACGGCGACGCCCGATCCCGTCCTGAAAGCCGGAATCGCGCATCTATGGTTTGTCACCATCCATCCCTTCGATGACGGCAACGGGCGCATTGCCCGCGCCATTGCCGACCTTGCGCTGGCGCGCGCGGAGGGAACCGCGCAGCGTTTCTACAGCATGTCCGCGCAAATCCGCACCGAGCGCAAAGCCTATTACGACATGCTAGAATCGACGCAGAAGGGCGACCTCGACATCACGCCCTGGCTTTCGTGGTTCATCGGCTGCCTTGACCGCGCCTTTGACGGCGCTGAAACCATCCTCGCCAACGTCATGCGTAAGGCGCGGTTTTGGGAATCAGTCGCGGGCCAGCCGTTGAACGAACGCCAGCGCAAGGTCATCAACCGGTTGCTGGACGGCTTCGAGGGCAAGCTGACCAATGCCAAATGGGCGGCGATCACCAAGGCGTCGTCCGACACGGCATTGCGCGACATCAACGATTTGATCCAGCGGGGCATCCTTGTGAAAGACGCCGCTGGCGGGCGTAGCACCAGTTATTCACTCGCGCCGGAGGTTTCAGCTTAAGCCACCGCCCCACCCGAGGTTGAACAGATTCGCGGTCCGTGCCATTGTCCAATTCGCGCTCAATGGACTCGGTTCGAATCTTTTTTCAGTCAGAAATTCCGGGGGCCTTTTAGGGGGCTTTTGCAAGAAGAGCGAAATCACAAAATTGCGCGATTTCTGTTAGTTAGTGGTGGAGTTTCGATTCCCTTCACCCGCTCCATATCTTTAGATTCCATTAAATATTTGATATATATAGGTAAAAATCAGCGATTTTTGCCTGTGTAGGTTTTGTGTAGAAAAATTTGCGGAACTGCCGTGCGCACACGCAGGGAAAGTGTGCTCTTTCCCCCGCAAACTGCCGCCCTGTCGGCTCGTGGCAGCGTAGCCCTTCGATTCGGGCTTGCGCCCTTGCTCCCACTTATTCAGCCACGCCCTTGCGCGCCTGACTGGATACGGCAATCGGCCCTCATGCCTGTTGTTGCCACTGGCCGAATCCAAGGCAAATCGGCTATGGCGCGGAGCTTCTATACAATAGATGGCTTCGGCAGGATCGGACAATGCGAGCAAGGCGCAGACAAGACGAGGAACGCATGAAGGCGCGGGCGCGCCGTGTCATGAACCTGTGGTCGCGCGGGCTGGCCGCGCCGGAACACTCGCCGCGCGCGGTCGGGCGCAACGCGGCGACGCATTGCCGCCCTTGCTCCTGCTCGCTGTGTAGCGGTCACAAGGACGTGCCGCCGAAGCGGGAACGTAATTTCGAGGATTATTGAGGCTGAAAGCCCCGTTTTGCGGCGCGGTCGTCAAGAGGCCGCGCCGTCCGCTCATGGAGTCGGTGGGGCGGGTTCCGGGGCTAAGGGCGGAAAGCATGAAGACCGCACTGTTGTGCGGCCTTCATGTCTGAATAGTTCGCCTTGCGCGTGGAGTCAGAACGTGAAGGCGGCTTGCCCGCTGGCTTCGGTGAAGCTGTCGCTGTCTCCTGCCGCGTAGCGGTCGCGTCCAGTCGCCGTCCAGTGCAGAAAGCCGGAACGGTCATGGGCGAACCATCCATCCTCGATGCCATGGACGATTGCCCATGCAAGGGTATTGGCGGGCATGGGCGGATGATTGATCGGCCAGTATGCCGCCTGTCCTTCGGGCTTGCAGGGCGAAGGCGGCAAGAGGGACAGGATACCTTGGCGGCGGTCACGGAGTTCGTCCGCACCTATAGCGGCCAGCATGGCGCGGGCTTGCGCGATGGTGATGTAGCCCATGCGGCGGGCGTTGTGGTCGGAGTAGATCAGGCCAAAGACAACGGCGCGGGCAATGTTCTCATCGGTGGTGAAATGGCGTGTCGCCAGAAGGTCTTGCCAGTGGTGCGCGGTTACGAGGTCAACGGAGTGCCACCATTGGGCGGTGGCGCGTCTACTGTAGCCGTGGCCATTGGGTGTGCTTTTTCGGTCGATGGCGTGTCCGAGCAAGGTTTCAACGTGCCTGACGAATGGATGGTCAGCAAGCGCGGGGTGAACGATACCGATACGGATGTTGTCGCCTTCTTCTTCTTCGCAGGTCTCGATGGGAAACCGAAACAGGCGCGAGGGAAGCGCCCACGGGTCGGGTAAGTCGAAGTCATGGGGGACTGCGATTAGTCCTCCATTGCATGACAGAACGTGCCTGTTGCTGGCGATACCGAGGTCGGCAAGGATTTGTACGGAGGTCATGTGATGCTGTTCCATGGTCAGCACCCCGCGAAGATATGCACCACGTCCCATGCGGTGCTGACGGTGAACAGGTCGCCATTCAATTCAGCGTCACGCGCCATTGCCGGATAGTCGATGTAGTAGCGCAAGGCATGGGGAATGGCGGTGGTTTCTTCGGTGAGTTCCTGCATATAGTCGGCAAGGGTGGCGTGTTGCCCCATGTAGCGGTCGGTCATGGCTTCGCGGGCTTCGTCCAGATCGCCACTGTAATAGTCCAGCAAGGCCGCGCCGATTTCGCCGTGTTCGGCAATGAACATTGCCATTGCGCTGACACGCTCAAAGCTGGCGTATTCCGCAAGGCGGACACTGCCAAAACCTTCATAGTCATGAATAGCCCATTCCTCCGCGCCACTGACGGGGGATGATTTCAGCAATTCGCGGACGGCATCATAAAGCGCCCAAGGCTCCTGCGCGGCGTCAATCCATGCGCCATGCAGATAGCCGTTATTGTAGGCGGCGAGACACGCCACATAGATGCGGGGATGTTCGGTTTCGTTGGTGATAGTTTCTCCCATTTCTTTTCTCCATTTGGTTCGGGTTTCAGGTCGCGTTCTGAAACCTTGCCTCGTGGCGAACAGCGGGGGGCAAGCGGAGCAAGCGCCTTCGCGGGGAACCGGCTGCACGGAGCGAATGCGGAGGAAGCTGGGCGGAAGGCGCTTCGCAGCGCGCGAGGGGCAGCGCCCCAGCCTGTTTGCGTTCGTGATCGTGACCGGATGGCGGAAACGCTGTGACGGTTCCGTAAGCGTCAGCGCGTAGAGCACAGGCCGTTAGGCAACGCCCAAACCTTCATATGATCGAGATATCTAAGCGTGCGACAGGCAGGGCAATGTGGGTTTGCCTCTCCGTTCGTCCACCACCATCGCGTCCTTTTGATCCTGCACCCTGGCACCTGTCTTGCCTATGGGCGCAAGCCTTACAGGCTCTTCCTCTGCGTTTCAGTCCTGCGGATGCGTCCCGGCAATACCGTTGCCGTCATCGGGGCATGAAAGGCCGTGTTGGTTGCGGCCTCAAGCAAAGGAGACAATCCCATGCGCCTCATCATCGCCGCCGAACTCGATCATCTGCCGGAAACCGTCCTGCATTCCAAATTCTACCGCGTGAGCCAGGAACTGGCCGCCACAGAACCGGCTACCACCGACCGCGCGAACGCGCTGGCTTCTCTCGAAAACATCAACCGCGCGATCATCAAGCGCCGCCTCAAGGGGCCGGGGTTTTAACCCCACCTCTTTGCGGTTTCGCAGCACCCAGAACTCAGGAACCGGCTTACGCCGCCAGCAGATGGCCATTCGTCACCAGCACATCGGGATCAGTCAGGACGACACCTTGAAGTGTCGCGATCTGAGTCCAAGCCTGCCCCGTGCCAATTCCATCGGTATCGACCTTCACGATTGTTTCGCCCCAAGGAGAGGTCGTGAACTGCACGAAATCAGACAGCGCGTCTGCCAAGGGGTCGTAGCCGGACAGCACGTCCCGCAGGTCGAGCCTGTCGCCCTGCGCGAGCGTGAAATCGACAATATGATCGATTCCGTTGCCCACATCAGCGGCCAGGAATACAAACGTATCAGCGCCCGCGCCGCCGAATATCTGGTCATTTCCGGCACGTCCGATCAGGGTATCATCACCGCCATAACCGTACAGCGTGTCGCTCCCTGCACCGCCTTCGATCACGTCATCGTAGGTCGTGCCGAAAAGGCTCCGGCCTGTGTCGTTGTTACGAATGTGGAAGCCTTCGGAAATATCCCAAACGGTTTGATCGTCAAACTCGACACGTTCGACATTGGTCGTGACACCTACGCCCGATACTATTGCCCCCGGAATCGTCAGCGTATTGTTGTTCGCGTCGTCTCCAGCTTGGAGCCACAAGTAACCGTACATGTCCGTCCATAAGTAAACATCGTCGGCTTCCACGCCATCGGTGAAGCGTATCGTGTCCGTACCGGCATCAGCCGCTTCGCTGATGGTGTCGTAGCCATAGCCGCTCCCCGACGAAAAATCCTGCCCGAAGACGTAAACATCATCACCTGCGCCGCCATAAAGAATGTCGCGGCCACCGCCACCGATCAGGGTGTCGTCATCACCGTATCCATTGAGAGTATCGCTGCCCGCGCCGCCCTCGATCACGTCACCATAAATCGTGCCGAAAAGATTCCGGCCTGTGTCGTTGTTGCGGATATGAATGCCTTCGGAGAAGTCCAAAACGGTTTGATCGTCAAACTCGACACGCTCCACATATGTCACCACACCTGTTCCAGTGATCGTTCCCAAAACCATCAGCGTATTGTTTTCGGGATCATCGCCCACCTCGAACCAAATGTAGCCGTACATATCGGTCCACATGTAAACATCGGAAGCCTCAATTCCCTCCGTAAAGCGGATTGTGTCTGTGCCGGAACCATTCGTCTCGCCAATGGCATCGTAGCCAATGCCGCTTCCCGATGAGAAATCCTGACCGAAGACGTAAACATCATTTCCTGCGCCGCCATGAAGCGCGTCGCGGCCACCACCACCGATCAGGGTGTCGTTCCCGCCATACCCGTGCATGGTATCGTTGCCATCAAATCCCATGATGATGTCGTCACGGGTATCAAGGCCATACAGTGCTTCGCTTGCAGCCGTTCCCTTGAACGTCAGAACATCGGTCTGCATGTTGATCGTCGGAATGCCGGAAACCGAGAACGTCTCTAAAAAGTAGTGTGCTGTCATCGGAGAACCGACGTATTCGTACCTGTCTTCCTCATCCTCGTCTTCAGGACGCAGGTAATATCCGCTATACTGACCAGGCGCACCGCCATTGAGTGTTATATTTGGGCTATTTTGGATATAGGAGTGCATACCTGCACCATAGATCCCCATACCATGGATGATCTTTCCCGCCTCGAAATGGCTGATCGTATAGCTAGAGTTCAAACTATCGATCCAGATAGTAAGGCTGGCATCGCCGGGTGCGCTGCTGGCAGTGAAGCGAATATCATCCCATGATATGCCGCCGACCATTTGGATATTTTTGAGATAGCTGTCAAAACTAACGGACATGTGTCCTGCCGATGACGAATACGACGTGATAACCCAAGGGTGTAGGGTCTCATCCGCATAACGATAGTCGAGGAAATAATTCGAGACACTGGGGTTCACGCTCATCGCTGTGAATTCGCCGGAGACGGGATCAACTGTCGGCGTGACGCCGCCGCCCGTTCCGCTGCCGCCGCTGCCGCCTTGGGTCGGATAGATAGCGTTATAGAACTCCGTCGTCGTGTACCCGTTCAGGGACATACTTGGATACTGGTCTATCTTCGCCTGTATATCATTCATCCGGTACCACTGACCGTCGATGGAAATATTCTCGACGCTATCCCATGCAACATAGAGTGCAAGCAATCCGCCGAGTTCCGGCTGAAAGTCCAGTACAAGATAGTCAGCACCGTTTATGGTGGTCGTATTGACCCCTGTCGTGGCAACAGCGGTGGTCACGTTGGTGATCGTGATCTGGTCTATGCCGCTTGTACCGCCGTCCACGATGCGTACCGCGCCCAGGTCTTCGGACAGGTCGAAGATATACTGGTCGGATTTTCCGCCGCCGACATAGGTCAGCTCGGTATAATTGACGATATCTCCGTTACTGCCCTTGAACGTATTGCTCGCCAGTTCGGCACCCTTCACTGTTTCGATGGAGATCAGGTGATCCGTGCCGAATGCACCGCTTGCTCCCTTGGTGACGGTGCCGCCGTCACTGTCATAGACAACCGATACGCCGCCACCTGAAAGGGTGGAGTAGTCAGCAGTATCTTTGCCGTCATTGACGTGCTGAATATTCGTCAGAGCGGAGAAATGTCCGGCTGCATCCCAATCCGTGCGGAGCGCGGTGATTTCACTTTTTATCAGGCCGCCGTGCAGGATGTCGTTGCCCTTGCCGCCATAGAGCGTGTCGTCGCCATTTCCGCCGATCAGCACATCGTCGCCGCTTCCATCTGCCGCAGCATCGTCACCGGGTCGGTTCGCGTCATTGTCACGGAATCCAACATCGGTATCATAGGATACGCCGTCGCCATAAATTTTGTCCGTACCGTCACCGCCATACAGCACGTTATTCCAGGCGTTTCCAATAAGTATGTCTTTATGACCTGTGTCGTTTGTGCCAATTGCATTTTCGATGATCGCATAATGAGCAATGCCTAGATTATCTCTCGCCAGCCCAGCATCCTGACGCTCGGCATTACCAAGCGGTGCAAAATTTTCATCCGCCGATGCTCCAATTGAACTAAATTTACCTTGGCGCAAATCCACTAATACCGCATGGCTGTAAGAAGATGCATCAACGACATCTACACCAGCTCCATCCCAAATAGTGTAAACAAAAGGATCGGTCGCTGTTGCGCCGAAGCCCTGGCCTTCCTTGTAGAGGGTATTCGCCTCATTCACGCTCGCGGTATTCGCGTCGTCTGTGCCGCGCGTTGCGTAGTTGCGCCCATATATCGACTGCAACGCGACGATATCCGCCATCTGCAACCCGGATACATAGAGTTCTTCTCCCATTCCCGCGTAGGGATTATAGCTCATGACCGTATAGAGCGGATCATTAAGTGTCGTCGGATGGACAAGACCTAATGAATGACCAATCTCATGCAGCAAAATATAAAAAGCGACGCTACCTTTCGATGCGTCATCCCAATTTCTATCGGTACGATCTGAATTTATCCAGACATCCCCGTACAGCGCCTCGATTTGCGGGACGTTGTTGATTGGGTAGCTGAGCGCACTCGCTGGAACGCCGAATGATACATGCTGCCCTTCGGTAAAGAAATCATTGTTGCCGTTTCCTATAGCTATGTCCCCGCCAGTATCCAACTTATCAAATGTAATATTTGCAACATCACCAAAATAAACGGAGTATTGATCGACCGTTATGGATGAGTGCTTCAATATAGTTTTTATTGCCGTCTGAAGTTCAGGAGACACTTCCGAGGGTAGGCTTGAAACTTGAGCTTCCGGGACCGATAAATAGTAGTTCGTGTTGATGCCACTATCGGTTGTTAACAGATTTGTTGGGTTTAGAAATGTATAGGATATAGAATAAACTCCGTTCCCATCGGGAACTATATAGGTATTTGGAAGGTAATCAGACGATGTAAAATTGTAGTATCTTAAAATATCTTGGTAATTCATCTTCTATACTCCTTGCACGTCAATCTGCGGTGGCCCATAGTCTCCCCATCATTCCCCTAGCAATGAAGGTAGATACCTTTCTGGCGATTTCACTTTGGTCCTCCGACAGCGAGAAAGACATTACCTGTGACCAGTAAAAATCATATTTCCACGCCTCATCTACAGACATTCCAGGCCTGAAATATTTCATATACATCGTAATTACTGGCTTCTCCGTTCCCAAATAAGTTCTGGTACGAAAAATTACGGTCACGGTATCTTCTCTACGTATTTTGTTCATAACATCGTCGGGTATGGGCAGAGATTGGATAATGACCTCGGGCTTATGGCAGCCATTTCTTGTCGGAGTAATAAAAGGTAGATACCTTTCTTTCAGTTTATTTAGCATTTCGGCTTTAATCTGGTCTTTATTTAATGACTCGGGCAATTCATTTTCAGGTAGGTTTAAATAACTCACGTCAAACACCGCGACAATTCTCTTAACTCCGCTATTTTGCGCGGTTCTATAGGGGCCGTATTCTCCATATGCCCGATATTCCACCTCAACATTACATTTCTCATCCGTCGTAATTTTAACGGACTTAGGCATTTTGCGTTGGAATGTCGGAGAGCTTGGTGTTTGAGCGGTTGCCGCGTCCGCACTCATGACTGAAACAGAAAGAATCGCCGCGAAGATAAGGAAGCGAATACTACATTTCATTACTATGACCCCGACTAGGTGTTTATTGTACTGGTGATGGTCGCATATGGGTTGCATTTCATGCAAGAAAAAGCGTTTGTCTATAAGACATAACATGCATTTATAGGTACCGTTTATCTTTTGGTTTTCAATATTATTGAATTCTCATACAATAGTATGCAGGTGGCTGCATGTGTAGACCTTTGAGGCTACATCTTCGGACTCGCAGGACGATTGAAGCGCGCGCCCAAGGGGCGCGGTGGTTTGGGTGGCACGGTGTTGGACGGCTTCAATGACGGCGCACTTGGCGGTCGCGGCGGTGTCAGGAACTTCGACTGGAATTTGAAGCGGGCGAGCAAGGCGCGCCAGCCACGCGCACGACGGTTGCGCGCCACGCGCTTCTTGCGCGGCGACAAGAAGCGCGAGACGATACGCCGGATTGTCGGCATGAATCCGGGGGTCATGTCGGGCGGCACACCGAAGCCGTCGCCCGCCTGCTCTTGATCTGTGGCAACCTGTTGTTCTGATCGGCCCGGTTCTGGTTGCAAGAAACGCGAGCCGATTACTTTCCCCTGCCTGGGGGCGCTTGCCCCTCGGCGCGTCGCCGTTCCTGTTCGCGCCGGTCGTCCTCGATACGCTGTAGCAGGCGGTCGGCCAGCGCCGCGTCTTCGGCATAGCGGCGCTTCTCTTCCTCGAATGCCGCCGCCTGTTCACGGCTCTGCTGGGCGTGGCGCTCCTTCAGCGCCTCGATGTCGTCGGCCTTGTTCTGCGCCAAAAGCACTTCCATGTCGGCCTTCTCGCGCACCTGACGGGCATAAAGCTGCCGCCATTCCTTCTTGCGCGCCGATAGCTTCTCGGCACCGCGCCCCGGTTTCAGGCGGTTTTGCAGCGCCTCGATAAAGCCCTCGATGCCGCTGGCCGCCGCGCGGTGTGCGCGCGTCAGGCGGTCATGCTCCGCCGTGTGCAGGGCGGTTTGATGCGCGAGCTTTTCGGTGATTTCTAAACTCTGCACATGGTCGAGCTTTTGCAGCTCGGCATGATGCCAGACGGACAGCTTGTGCCGTTCGGCCTCCTGCCGCTCGGCCAGCGCCCGCGTCACGGCGGGGTCGAGATCCGATGGCCGTGCATCGGGCGCGGGTGTCAGATCGTCGATCGGCGGAGCCCGCATCTCGAAGGATGGCGGTGCCGACATAGCGGCACAGGCGGCTTGCTGTTTCTTGGCCTCGCTGGCGGTGGGAAGCGCGGCGCGGTCCACGTCCGCCATAAAGGCGCGCGCGTCGGCGGCTTTCATCTTGAGGACGCGGCCCAGGCTGTAGGTGCTGCCCTCGGGGCCGATCAGCACGAAGTCGCGCTTGTCGCCCTGCGCCAATACAAAGCCCGCTTCCTCCAAGGCGGCCTTGAAAGATGCGCCGTTGTCGCTGGCTTCCTTGAGGGCGGCAATCTGCGCTCGGCGCTCTGCGACTGAAACGCCGCTGCGCTCGGCCTGCTGGTGCTCGGCATGGCTCACGCCTGCGCGGGGAAATTCCGGCTGGTTCTCGCGGTCGCGCTTGGCGTGTTTGCCGGGGATGTGTTCATGCCCGAACTCGCGTTCCATCCGCAGGCTGGCGCGTTCGTGGGCCAGATAATTGTGCCCGTCATCGCGCAGCGTCATGGTGTCGAGGTCGGTGCGCTGCCAGACAACGTGAATATGCTCCCGGCCCTTCTTCTCGTGCAGCACCACGGCGCGGGGCTGGCCTTTCAGGCCCAGCTCTTCTTCCAGAATATCCACACTGCGCAGCCATTGCGCCATGGTCATGTCATAGCGGGCGTCCGGGTCGATGCTGGCGTGATACAGCCCGTATTCGCCCCGCGTCGCTTCGGACAAGACCTGAAAATCGCGGAAGGTCGCGTGAAGGTCGTAGGGGGAGTCGTTTTCCAGCACGTCAACGCGGTCATTGGTATCGGTGCGCCCCAGATGGGTGGCCAGTTGTCGAGGCCCGCCGCGTGATCCCCCTTTGATAATCATGCCGCCGCCTATGTTCCGGGTGGCGGGATGTATCTGGATGCCGGAGGCGGCACGGTCGGGGTCGATGGGGTCACGGGCGCTGCGCCGTCCGGCTCCTTGCCGAGTGCATCGTAGATCAGGCCGCGTATGCGGGCGAGATCGGCAAGCGCTTCCTGTATGTCCGGCAGAACGGTGTGCGTGTCGCCGCCCGTATGCAGGTAGCGGGCAATCTGGTTGAGATTGCCGCCGGTCTTGCCGAGATGCCCGAGCACCTGACGCAGTGCAGCAGCGTCGGCAGGAATGCGCCGCTGGGCGCGGGGACCGGCGTCGCCGATCAGCGCCGCTCTGGCGAAGGCGGCGGTGGCCATGCCAGACTTGTCGGCACGGGCGAGAAAGGCCGCTTTCTCGGCGGGCGTGACGCGGGCGTAGATGGATTCGGTGCGCTGCCGTTTCTCGGATTTGGAGCGTTTCGGCGCATCGTCCGTCATGCGGTCCCCTCCGGCATGACACCGCGTCGCCGCGCGCGGGCGATGATGAACATGGCGACGTGATCGCCGTATCCGGCGGCGAAGGCCATGACGCGAGCCGAGGCCAACGCGTCATCCGCCTGCGTGATTTCGCACCTGTCGGGCGAACGGCGGGTATCGGTCAAGCGCACCTCCTTTCAGCCGGACACATCCGGCGGCGGGTCGAGGGGTATCCCCTCGTCAGGGTGCAGGGGCATGAAAGCCGCCTGCGCGTCGTCCAGAGCGCGCAAGCTCTGGTCGTGGGTGCCGGGACGCGATAGTCTCCGGCGAGTGGGTCGAGGGGCGCGATAGCCTCTCGTCTGGCTCCAAGGGCGAAGCGCCTTGGTCATGGGTTCCAAGGGAGCACGAAGGCTCCTATGGTCGGGGGATGCAACGGGGGTGAAACACCCCTTGCCAAGCGGACGGACGGTCAGTCCGTCCATGGCTTGCGCCTGCTCTCAACCCGTACTTTTCAGAATACCACAAGTTGTGGCGTTGTGGGCGACTATCTGCAATCGCAGGTAGCGCCTCACCTGTACCGGCGGCCAATGCCGCGCCGGATGCCACCTACAGAATCGGGTGGCCGGTTCACATTTTACCACAGAAACGCCGCGCGCGCCCGTCCGCGTTATGCCACTCCTTTCCGGTGATAGGGGTTGTCGTCAAAGACCAGCGGCGGCTTCCAGTACATCTGCGGGTATTGCGCCGCGACATTCTCGAAGGCATCCGGCAGTTGCCAGTAGTCCACCGGGCACAAGTAGTGCGGGCGGTCATCGGGATTGACAAGGATCGCCACGTCGCGCCCGAGTGCCAGCACTTCGTCGGGCATCAAGAGCGGGCGGCCTGTCTCGCCGTAGGCAATGCCTTCGCTCTTGCCCGCGCCGCCCGGTCCTTCGTTTTCACCCTCGGTCTGCCCGATCGTCCGCACGGTGGCCTTGCCCAGCGTGTCGGACAGGTAACGGGCGCTCTCCAGATCGTTGACGTTGCAAAACCACTTGAAGGCGCAGTTGGAGAGGATCGTACCGGCGGCGGCTCCGTAGAGGTCTTTAAGCTGGTCCAGCCCCTGCACGATCAGCGTGAAGTCGATGCCATAGCCCGACATGGTGGCAATATCGCGGGGCATATCCTCGATGCGGCCAAGCGCGGGAAACTCGTCCATCAGGATCATACAGCGGTGTGGCGGGCGTTCTTCGAGCGGGAAGCGTTTGAACGTGTGCATGGCCGCTGTTGTCATCAGACGCAGCCAGGTGCGCTGCGTGTCGATCCGGTCGGGCGGGATAACCAGATAGACGGTGACGGACTGCCGGATCAGGTCGGCCATGTCGAAGGTGGAGCGCGCCGTGGCCGCTTTGACCTGCGGGTCGGACAGGAACTTCGTGTTTTCGGACAGGTTGGCCATGATGCCGGAATAGGTCTCCTGCGCCAAATCCAGATAGGGGCTGACCATTTCCTTGATCGCCCCGCCGAAGGCGCTTGAGGCGGCCATTTTCACCAAGAAGCTGTCGGTGAAGTCCTTCCGGCTCATGCTGACGATCTCGCGGGCGCGGGCGAGCGTCTTGCTCTCTCCGGGCTGGTCGGTGATCCACAACAGGACGGCGGCCAGCACGTTCGCCGCGCTCCCCTGCCAATAGCGGTCTTTGTCATTCGGGGATGACGGGCAGATGGCACCGGCCAGCGCCTGCGCCACGGCCACGGCGTTCGGATCGTCGCGCACCAGCACGTCCAGCGGGTTGAACGTGGCGGCGGACAAGTCGCGGGCGGCGAAGGTCGCGGCCAGCTCGCCCCACGGGTTGATGATATGCACCGCGTCACAGATCATCCCGGCACGAACGCGCGCGGTGACGGCGGCGTTTTCGCCCTTTGGGTCGATGACAATGGCGGAACCGGCATAGCGCAACAGCGTCGGCACGATCACGCGGGTGCCTTTGCCCGTCCGTGTCCGCGCCACGATCAGTGTATGATGCTCGGGCGTGGACAGGATCGGCGCGCCTGGTTGCTCGGCCAGCGGCATGGCCTTCCATTCCGGATCGCTGCTCTTGCCGAAGAACACGCCTTGATGCGCGTATGACCAGTGCGGCATTTCTGTCCGCACGGCGGCATAGCGCGCCGTGCCGAAGTTATCGGACACGGGCGGCGGGTTGCGGGGCTTCTGGCCAGCGGCCAGCGCACGCAATACACCGATGAGCGCGATCAGCGCCAGCGGCCCGAAAACCAGATACTGCCAGATACCGCTTAGGAAGTTCCAGACAGCCACCCATGCCCCCTCAAGCCCGCTGGTGCGGCCTCCACCGTAGCGCGTGCTCAACGCTTCGTATTCGTCGGCGCGGAGTGACATGGCCTCCATTTCCATGTCCGCCAGGCGGCCTGTCGGTCGCCAGCGTTCCTGAAGGACGCCCAAGGTCGGCGCGACTTCGGCGGAAAGGGCGGAGGACGCCTCGGTGTCGTCGATCAGACCCGCATACCGGCGATAATTGATCTCGGAGCGCTTCAGCAAAAGGTCGGCCATGATCGCACGGTCGCGCGCATAGTCGGCGGGACTGGTTCCCTGTGCCGCGACCGGCATGGTCGCAACCGCCATGAACAGACTCAAGGACACGGCAGTCGCGTTCAGGCGACGGCGACGTGCAGAGCGCATCAAAACGGTGCCTCCCCGGCCTTGTCGGGCGGGGTTTGAGGGGTGCCATCCGGCACCTGATAGGCCGCTTGCCCCTGTCCGGCGCAAAGCGCGTTCCAGAGTTTGGCAAAATGCGGGTGGCTGGTCGGGTCGGTGGCGAGCAGATGCAGCAGGTTCTCCGCATGATTGCCGACGATTTGGTGCAGGATGCGCTCCACAGGCGCGGGCGGTCGTCCTGCGGCGGCAGCTTCCAGCGACTCGACATAGCCGAGAAGGCGGAGCAAGCCCGGCTGCACCTCCACCGTCACCGGCGCGGGATCGCTGGCATCATTTATTGCCGCGTCCAGCAGGCGCGCCAGTGTACATACGTCCGTATGCGTCTCGAACAGCGCCTTCAGGCGCGCGCGCTCCGGATGCGGTGCGGGGGCGGGCGTATCACCTTCCCCGCGTTCCCAATCTGATAGCGCCGCGTCCGCGCTTTTCTGTTCGGTTTTCTTGTCCGGCATGGCGGCCCCCACAGTATCATGCACCGGTATGCCTGTGCGTGACGGGAACACCGCGCCGAGTCCTCACCGCATGGTGACGATCATGACGGATATACTTGTGCGAAAGCGCAATTCTGAACAATCATAAATAGAGGGGACGCGTCACTTGCCGTCGAGATACCGGCACGGGTGCGCGCCCTACGTCGTGGCGTGTTCAGATCGGGGGAGACATGAAATGGCTGAGTTGCGGGACTGATTGCATCGTTGCGGACGTGATCCGCTGGCGCGAACCGGTCTGGAAGCCGCAACCGCGCACTTCCAAAAAGAAGCCCACGATGATCGGACACAGGGTCGTCACGGGGCAAGTCGTGAAGATCGACCGCGCGGGCTGGGTGCATATCGAGGTCGGTGCCTGCACCGTCGAACCTTCACCGCATTGGCTGCGCCCGCTCTATCCGCTCCAAGCCGGTGAAACCGTCCGGCGACAACGCACCAAGATCGGCCAAGGCAAGGTGGATCGCCTGCTGTGGAGCGACGAAACCGCCCGTGCCGCCATTGTTGGCTCGCGCTTTATGAGGGTTTGACCCGCGCCCCGGCGCATCCCTCCGGCAAGCGTGCGCAGTGGCAAACCGCCCTGTTTCTTGACATTTCATGATATGTCATGATAGACTGAAAGCTAGGAAATGGAGGTGCGCCATGGCGACCCAAATACGCGAAAAATTCGCAACCCAGGTAGATGCGGAAATCCTGTCCACGGTGCGCGGTATCGCGCAAAGCGAAGGACGGCAGATTCAGGCGCTCGTCGATGAAGCGCTGGCCGACTTGATCGAGAAGCGGAAGCAAACCCGCCCGCGTTCCCATGTGATGGCGGCGTATCAGGCCAGCCATGAAAAATTCGCGCCGCTTTATAAAAAGCTGGCTGAATGACGGACTACCTGACGCTTATTGAAGTGCTGGCCATCCATGAGGACCAGATAGAACGCTATGGCGGCGCGGCGGGGGTGCGGGATCGCGGCTTGCTGGAAGCCGCGCTGTTCCGTCCGCAGACGGGCTATTATGCCGACCTGATCGCGGAAGCGGCGGCGCTGTGGGAAAGCCTCGCGCAAAACCACCCGTTCATCGACGGCAACAAACGCGCCGCATTTGCGGCCACCTATACCTTTCTCGCCATCAACGGCGCGCGGATCACAGCCGACGCCGACGAAACCTTTGCCTTCATATCCGGCCTTTATGCTGCCGGTACGTTCGATTTCGAGCATCTGGATCAATGGATGCGCACAAACGTCGCTCTCGATGGTGAACAGGGATAGCCCTGCGCCATGCTTCCGCCCGATACCTTTGAGGATGATCGTCTTTCGGGGCTGATCGGCCATCTGTATGATGCGGCGGTCGATGATCGTCTGTGGTCAGGCATGGCGGCGCGGATCGCGGCGGCGTTCGATTCCACCAGCACTGTCATGAAACTGCACGGCAGCGATGCGCGGGTGCAGTTGGTCGAAAGCACCGACAATCTCGTTGTGCCGGATCGTCTGCAAGATTGGGCGACGGACTGGCACAGCCGCGATTTATGGGTCGAACGTTCCGTGACCTTCGGTATGTCGCGGATCGTCACCGACCATGATCTGGTGTCCGAAGACGAACAGCGGTGGAGCGGCTACTATCAAGAGTGGCTACGCGAACTCGACATTCATCACATGATCGGCGCGGTCTTCCCGACAGGGGACGGCACCATGGGCGTGCTGGGTGTCCACCGCACCCAGGGCGCGGGCGGTTACGGCGATGCCGACCGGCAAAAGGCCGCGTATCTCCTGCCGCACCTTCAACGCGCCCTTCGGCTCGGCCAGACGCTGGCGGCAGCCGCGCTGACGCAAACGGCGACACTGGCGGCGCTTGACCGGCTCGATACCGGCGTGCTGGCCGTGGACCGGTCTGGCCGCATCATCCATGCGAACGCGCTGGCCGAAGACATACTGGCGGCCTCCCGCGAGATCGGGGTGTTGAACGGTCGCCTGTGCGTTAAGCGCCCTGCGCTCCATGACCGGCTTCTGTCGCTCGTCCGCGCCAGCGCCGATATTGCCGCTGGTCGGTCTGTCGCACCCGCGTCCGCACTGGCCATTCCGCGCGACGGTCGTCTGCCGCTGACGTTGACCTCCGCACCTTTTGGCGCAGGCGCGACACGCTTTGCGCACCTGCGCCCGATGGCGTTGGTCTTCCTGCGCGATCCGGAACACCCCACGCTGTCTGCGCAGACCCTGTGCGATCTGTTCGGCCTGACGCGCACGGAAGCGGCCATTGCCGTCGATCTCGGCGGTGGCCGCGCGCTCGAAGACATTGCGCGGCGGCATGGTATCGGGCTGGCAACCGTGCGTTCGCACCTGAAACGCATCCTCTCCAAGACGGGCACAAACCGGCAAGGCGAAGTGATCGCCCTGATCGGTCGCAGTGTGGCTGCGCTGCCCGACCGGGCGCACTGACGTTCTCCCCTATTTAGGGGACGAATGATCCCCGGCCTCTGTCCAGACTCGCGCCGAAGAACTTTGATATTCGGAAGAGTCTGTCATGCGAAAACATACCGGAGGATGGGCGGCCAGTCTGGCGCTCGCCGCGTTCACGGGCTTGGCGCTCGGCGCGAAGGCCGTGAACGCACAGGCCGTCGATCTGCCTGTGCCGGAAGAAATCTATGGGCGCTACGCGCCAGCGGGCAATTGCGCGCGCCTGCCGCGCGTGGATGTCGGAAAGACGGGGGTGCATCTTGAAACGCCCGCCGGAATAAGCGGGCCGCTGCCGGTCAGCGTCTGCTTTTCCTGTGCGGGCGGCGCGCAATACGCGGGGCTGCAACGCTGGGTCTACGTCAAATACGGTAAGAACAAATGGGGCGATAATATGCCCGTGATACTGATGTTCAACGCGCGTGAACAGCGCGGCCTTCTCGAAGTCAGTCACGACGACACCCTGAAAACGCCGCTCGGCGCGCCGATGACGGCGGTAGTCCGGGCTTCCCCGTTGAAGCGGTGCAGCGCAGGCGCTCCATCGGTCGCCAAACCCAAAGGGAAAAGGTGATCGGTATGGAACGAGAAGAAACCAATCTCCAACGTCACAACCGGATGGTTCTCGAAGATGAGCAGCGTGCAAAATACCGCGAGGCCGCCGACCAAGGATTCGGTTTTATCGGTGCCATGACAGATGGCTGGGGCGCTCTGCTGCACGGCTTCAAACGCCGTCCGCGTCTGTCTGTCCTGCTGACTGTCGTGATGATCGGGATTGTTTCCCTGATATTCACCGGCAGCGTGACAATCGCAGTTGATGTGATTGCGGTCGCGGGCGTGTGGTGGGCGGTGTCCGCCTACCGGAAACGCCGCGCCGCTCGCGCCCTTTCCCCTCGCAAAAACGTACGGAGTTAAGCCAGATATGCGGAGTCTATCTCTTTCGATCTTCGCGGTTAGCACGCTCCTGCTGTCTGCGTGCAGCAACAGCCCCAGCGGTGAATATGTCGGGGAACCGGGTTCGTTCCTCGACAAGATCGTCTTCAAGTCCGGTGACAAGGTGGAGGTCGTCAAAGGCGGTTCAACGCGCGTCGGCACTTATCAGGTGGACGGCAAACAGGTCATCGTTGTCATCGGCAACGATCAGGAAATGATGACCATCGACGATAAGGGCTGCCTCGGCGGCGGCAATCTACGCGGCACTTACTGCAAGGGGTAATCGGTGGCGGCACGGTCGAGCCGTCGCGCCGCCATTGTCCGCTCGCGCTTTCTGAAAACGTGACGCAAGCGGGACGCGGCTCCGCCGCGTCCCCTTTGGCGGGCCTACCACCACGAGTCATAGAAGACCGTCTTGCCCTCGGCGATTGCTGCGCGCGCCGTGGCGATGAAGGCGAGATCGTCTTCGTTCTCGCTGCCGTCGGATGCGCCAAAGAAGAAGCCTGAGGTATCGGGCAGGTTGGCCGAAGCCGAGCGCGCCGAACAGCAGCGCCAAGCCGACATGCGCCGCGAGCAGCAAGAGCAGGAAGCCCGCGAAGCCGACGAAGCCCACCGAGCCAGCGTGAAGGCCAAAGCTATCGCGGCGATGGTGAACATCAACATTGCCCCGCGCGCTGCTGAGCGGCTGGTGCAGGCGATCTGCGCCAATGACATTCCCCATGTTTCGATGAGGTTTTGAGCCATGACGGACAATCCATTTGATGTCGGATATGTCGAGCCGACCCCGCTTCCAGACATCTACGAGGCGTTCGACCGCGAAACACCAGCACCCCGCGAACCAAAGCCAGAAGCCGCGCGGATTGGCGAGGTCATGCGCCTGCCAAGCGCCGAATATCACGCGGACCCAGCCCCGGAACCGAGCCTGTCGGCCACGCTGGCAAAGTTGATCATCAAGCGGTCGCCGCTGCATGCCTGGCATGCCAGCCCGCGCCTGAACCCCGACTGCCAGCCGGTCCACAAGAAGACGTTTGACATTGGCCGCGCTGCGCACCGGGCGATCCTTGGCAGCGGTGACGACTATGAAGTCATCCCAGCCAGCCTGTTAGGGAAGAACGGCGCGGCCAGCACGACGGAAGCCAAAGCCTTCATCGCCAGCGCCCGCGACCGCAATGTTACGCCACTCAAAGCGGATGAAGTCGAGCAAATCGAGGCCATGCGCACGGTCGCCCACGCTCATCTTTTGGAGTGCGGCGTCACTCTGGACCCCGAGCGCTCTGAATTGTGCGCGGTGGCGCAGGTCGATGGCATCTGGTGTCGCGCGATGTTTGATAACGTCAGTTGGTCTGGCCCGATATGGGATTTCAAGACCATCGAAGACGCCAGCCCCGACGCCTGCATGCGCGCGATCCTCAATTACGGCTACGATATTCAGGCCGAGCATTACCGCGCTGTGTGGCAGGCGGCGACCGGCGAAGTGCGCCCGTTCGTCTTCATCTTTCAGGAAAAGTCGGAGCCTTACGCGGTCACGCTGATCAGGCTGTCCGGTTCATTCGAGGCAATGGCCAAGCGCCGCGCCGCCCGCGCCCGCAAGATATGGGCCGACTGCACCACCGCTGGGAAATGGCCCGGATACCCCTTGGGTATGCATGAAATCGATGCCCCGGCCTGGCTGGTCGAGCGCGAATTTGAGGAGGAATTTTAATGGCTATTCGATTTATCCCAGCATCCGAAATCAATGATCCCCTGACGATCGCGCTCGGGCTGTCTGGTGGCAGTAGCACCGGTAAGACCTTCACGGCCCTACGCGTCGCGCGCGGCATGGCGGCGGCAATGACCGGCAAGAAAAACTCGCCGATTGGGTACGTCGATACCGAGAACAAGCGCGCGCTGCACTATAAGGAAGCATTCCCGGAAATGCATCATTTCGACTTCACGGCGATCAACGATGATGGCGAACTGGTCGGGTTCGGCCCGGAGCGTTGGATTGAAGTCATCGACGCGGCGGAAGCGGCAGAGATGCCCGTGCTGATTATGGATAGTTTCAGCCATGCGTGGGAGGGCGTTGGCGGTGTGCTGGACCTGCATGCGCAAGTGCTGGACCGACTTGTTCGGGAGGCCGAGGCGCGCAATCAGAAGTACAACAATAATACGCCAGTCGATCCAGGGAAATTCAGCCAGCTTGCATGGGCAGAGGTAAAGCCGCGCTATCGCCGGTTGATCGACCGCATCGTCAGGGCCAAGTCGAATATCATCATCTGCACCCGCGCGAAGCCAGTGATGCAGAAGGGGTACGGCGAAAAGGCTGAGAATGCTCGCCTGACGAAGACCCGGCGTAAGGACGTGCCATGGGATCCAGCCAGCGACGGCGACCTGATGTTCGAGATGACCGCGATGGTCATCCTTGACCCGATCGCGCCGGGTTGCCCCGTCTACCAGATCAAGGTCGCAGACCAGTTTAAGTCGTTGTTCGATCCGCGCAGGCCGATGAGCGAGGATACCGGCTTCGCCATGGCAGAATGGGCCAAGGGGCAGGGCGGCGCACAGAAGCAGAAGGAAACCATGGACCTGGCGCGTGAAAAGGCGCGCGGCGGCAAGGTTGCGTTTAATGCTTGGTGGGCGACTGACGAAGGGAAGGCGGCGCGCAATGTGGTCCGCCCGATCCTTGACGAGTTGGGCGCGATTGTCGCCGACGCCGACCGAGAAGCCGCGCGATCCGACGATGATCCGTTCGGCGAAGGGGCAGCGGATGAGCAGATAGGCGAGGCGCATAATAGTGTTGACGCTGACGAGATGGATGAGCGCGTGCGGGCTGAGACTAATGCGATGGCGGTGGCGGCATGAGCGGCTCCGTCAACAAGGTCATCATCGTCGGCAACCTTGGCGCGGACCCGGAGGTCAAGTCATTCCAAAATGGTGGGCGGATCGCAAACCTTCGTATCGCCACGTCCGAAAGCTGGAAGGACAAGACGACCGGCGAAAAAAAGGAGCGCACCGAATGGCACAGCGTGTCCATTACGGGTGATGGGCTGGTCGGCGTGGCTGAACGCTTTTTGCGCAAGGGCAGCAAGGTCTACATCGAGGGCCAACTTCGCACCCGCAAATGGCAGGACCAATCTGGCAACGACCGCTACACGACCGAGGTAGTGCTTGGCGGGCCTGGCGCTACCTTGACCATGCTCGATGGTGCGCCGGGTGGCAACCAGCGCACCGATGATCGGCAGTCCAACAGCGCCCCACGGCACAGCAATCAGGACGGGTTCGGCAGCAAATCGTCATTCGGCGATGACCTGGACGACGAAGTTCCGTTTTGACCCTCAAAGCATAAGGAGACACCTCCATGTTCAAATTGTTCGTATTCAGATCGACGCATGAGGCTGTGGTAAAGCACCTGCAAGACCGGATCGAAACCATTGTGGCACTTGGACGCGGGCGGGAGGGCAACATCCGCCGACTGGTCACTGAACGCACCACCCTGCTCGACGCCATTCACGCGGCAGAGCAGGCGCACAACCGTGCGTCCGCCGAACTATCCGCCCTCAAAGCGACCCGCGAAAAGCAGGCGCAAGGTGCCGCCAAGGGTCGGGAAACGATGGCTATGCGGCGGGCAATGAAGGGGGAAGGGTGATGGGCCACATTGCTTGGCTGGAAAATCAGTACGGCGCTTTCTGCCCGGTTTGTCAGGAAAGCATCGGGGCCGGAACCGAGGATTACGATTGGGGATGCGGCACATGCGGCTACCCCGATCCGCAGGCAGTTTCCGACTACCACGCTGGCTATGATGATGGCTTTGGCGACGACCCCTACGACTTCGCCCGCGATAGCCGCCGCGACGATCGGGACATTCACGGGATCTAGTTAACCGCCCACCAGCGTCCCCCGACGACAGGGCAAGCGCGCAAGCCGGATGGAAAACGGCGGCGCAAGGAGTTTTGAGATGCGTATCGGGAAATACCGGATCAAAGCGGACCGGTGGCCGTGGCAGGGATATGGATGGTTCCCACATAAGAACGGCAAAGGCCCCACCGCGCCACTAAACCGATCCGGCGCGCGGTTTGGCGGCGGATGGCGGTGGAAAATCGGCATTAGCGTTGGTGGTTCGTCCATCATTATCGACCTGCTGTTTGGCAGCGTCCGAATTGATCCGGTGAGGCAGGTATGACCCGTCACCACCGTCAAGGCCGCGACCCCCTCCCGATCCCCAAGCAAACTGCTTGGCAACGGGAACGTGCGCGCGGTGAAATACTACCGATGCACCCCGAGCGCGTCGGGTTTTTCAGGAGGATTTGGGGATGAGTGAGATCATCGAATACCAGAAAGGCCGCAATGCCAGCATGGCCGGTCAGCCGCGCGATGCCCGCCGCAATGTCGATTGGTTACGCGGATGGGATGACGTGCATGATGATCGCCGTTTGGATGAGGACGAACCATCATGACCACTGACAAGATGAGACGCGCAATCTCGATTGAAGCCGAGGCGCGCAAACTGAAAAAGCAGTTTGACGAATACGTTCTGTTGAAGGTGGATTCCGGCTGTACGCGAGAGGTGATCAATGTTGGCGACCCTGTGTCTTATCGCAAAGGCGAATACCACCGGGTAGAGATCGCTATCGATGAGACTGTCCGCCGGTTGGCCTTTCGGGCATGGCGGAAAAACGTCGCCCTTAAGTTCAATGAATATGTTCGCGAACTGGCGCAGATCGGGGCAAGCACTGACCTGCGACTGATCGCGTTCAGCGCAGCAACCGGCGACCCGCAATGACCCGCTGCATCATGTCCGAAGACTGCACCGAGCAGGCCGACCACACGTTCCTTTGCCCAACGCACAAGGCAGAGCAGGAGGCGGTGGATCGGTTCGTCAGCGACGAATGCGGCTGTCCGTCCTGCCGCTCCGATCTGGCGCGCATCGTCCCCTGTGAGATCGCCCGCCCCGAAGCCGTCGAGCGCGTGGCATGGCTGATTGCTAATGAGGGGGTGAGGTTGTGAGGTGCCATCTCAAATCGAAGCCGAAGCTTGTCTATAAGGACAGGCTGGAAAGGTTCAGCGACGCCCACTGGCTAATTTGGTCGAACAAGTGGGGATGCTGGTATCGGTCTGATAGTTCGGGCTATACGAGCGACATCGCCCAAGCCGGGATATATGATCGCGCGACCGCTGCCCTGCACTACGATGGGCCGGATCGTCCCAAGGCATGCCGTGACACAGAGCCTTTTCCAGTTTCCAGCGTCCGCCGTCACATTGACCTGTGTGAGCGGGAAATTGAGGCGTCGTATGAACAGGCCGTCGCGAACATATATCGCCTGCGCCAAGCTATGGAACCCACGCCATGACCGCCCCCAGCGATGCGATCGAGAGGATGGCGCGGGGGATTGCGACGGCTAACGGCGATAACTTTTCCGACGCCTTCACGAACAAGGCCAGATGGATCGCTAAGCGTGGGCAGAGTGGAGGCAGATTCCGGGATGCGATCGAACCATTCCAGTCAGATTATATCGACATGGCCATCGCCGCCCTGAAAGCTATACGCGAGCCTAGTGAGGCGCAATGGGGTGGACTAGCCCGGCAAATCATCTTCTGGATGGATATGTCGCCAAAAACCCCCCGCGCATTGTTCGCGCACCTTGAGCGGTCAGGCCATGCAATACCGCAATGGCTACGCGATGAGCCTGAAATGAAGGCTTTGGACCACACGGTCAGCAAAGGGACGCGGGCTGCACTGGTCTATCGTGCCATGATCGACGCGGCGCTGGAGGGGCGGTGATGACAGCCGCCGCACGCATAACGCAGGCTGATATGGACAGAGCCGTCAAGGCCGTCAAATCGGGCGGCTATGAGCGTGCGCGCATTGTTATGGATTTGGCGAAAAGCTGCATCGTGGTCATTATCGGGGAGCCGAGCGATTCGGAGCCGACCGGTAGTGAATGGGATCGAGAGTGATGGCGAGGCAGCGCGACAAATCGAACCGGTTCCTTCCCGACTTCGTGACGAAGGAGAAGAACCGCCACGGCAATGCCCGTTTCCGTTTTCGCAAGAAGGGTCTACCCAGCGGCTATTTCAAGCACCAGATGGGCACCGAGGAATTCCGGGGCGAGTATAACGCCTTCCTGAACCCTGGCGCGCAAGCGCCAAAGCCCGCCAAGTCTAAAGCGAAGCCCGGCACATTGGACGAGGCGCTGGATCGCTACATGGACCCGATCGAGCGATTGGGGCCGAGCGCCATCACGCAACAGAAGATCAGGGCCGTTCTGGAGGATTTTCGCTCAGGGGATGAAATCTCTGGCTATCGCGGAACCCGGATGCTGTCCGGCATGAACTTCGAGGCCATCGACAAGATCGTGGCAAAGAAGCGGGTCAAGACCGGCGTCGGCAACAAGACAAAGGGCGGAATCAACGCGGCGATCAAGTTGCGCAAGGAACTGGTCCGTTTCTTCGACTTCTGCGTGAAGGCCAAACTGTGTGACGAAAACCCCGCCGCGCAATCGTCCAAGGTGAAGGTCGCGGTCGGCGAAAAGACCAAAGGCTTCCATTCGTGGACCGAAGAAGATATCCACCAGTATCGCGAATTCCATAAATTGGGCACGCGCGAACGCCTGGCGATGGAACTGTATCTATGGACCGATCAGCGCCGGTGCGACGTATTCAGGATGGGCAAGGCGCAGATCGTCGGCGGACGCATCCCTGTGGTTCAGGCGAAGACAGGCAAGGCGCTATGGGTCGCCCTGGCCCCGCAACTGCTGGAGGCCATCGTGGCAATGCCTCCGCACCTGACGAGCCGCTTCTGTTTCATTGTGTCGCGTAAGGGCACGGCCTACACCAAGGAGAGTTTCGGCAACTGGTTTAAGGATGCCTGCGTCGCTGCCGGGCTGTTGCACCATAACGGCCACGGACTGCGCAAAGCGACGCTGCGCCGTCTCGCTGACCTTGGCACCGCGAACAAGCCGATGAAGGCTCTATCCGGGCAGGACCGAGACGAGACGCTGGCGATCTATACCGCCGACGCCGATCAGAAGCGGTTGGCGGATCAGGCGATCACGGCTCTTGCGCGATGGGAAATGCAGGCCAAGGATGACGGCCGCAGCGACGATTACAGGTTCACAGCGAATGATTGAATGCCGCACCCTGTTTCAAGGTGCGGCATTGAAGCGCCGCAAAACCGCAGAAAAGGTAGACTTTATGGAGCATGTTGGCTCCCCCTTTAGTCCACATTGCGAACTTCTTTAGGCTTCCTACGATGGAAGCTAGGAAACTAGTCACGCGGTATCGTGCCGCGTTCAAGAACGCAGCTTGAGCGACATCTATAACATAACCAATACGTCCTTTATTGTCCCACATGGTGCATGATAACTCGCTATTTCTCCATTTTTAGGTAGCGTTATCTTGCGAGTTGAGGGAATATATTAGCATTTCACTCAGATCGTGACACGAGATCCAGCGGTTCATCGCTCGCAAAAGCGTGTAGCTCGTCTCTCTCTCGGTTCGATCTGAAAGCGATGATGGCTCAGTATTTTGACCGTCGCAACGGGTAGGGCACTTAAGTGCCGTTTGACCATAAAGTTGCGTAAAAGGGCAGGAACTTGCCCTTTTACGCAACTGTTTGTAACAAGCACCGGCCAATCGTCAGCCATTGAAGGCGTTCGTGAACGCATTCGCCATGACGCGCGCCGTTCGGGCCGCGCCCATGAGCGTCGCTGAACCCGGACCGGTCCAGTCGCCATATCCACCCAGCCACAGGCGCGGCTGTTTGACCGAGCGTTGATTCTCGACAATGACCTTTCCATCGGCTTCGAGGACACCCAATCCGCCCAGATGATCCAGCGCCGGCCGGAAGCCTGTACACCATATGATTGCATCGACGGCCATGCCCGATCCGTCCGGCCAGACGACGCCACTGGGCGTCATTCGGTCAAAGGGGCGCACCGAAGACAAGTCGCCCCGGTCACGCGCGGACTTGACCGAGGGGACCATGACGATATCGCCAATGCCTCCAACCGGCATGTCATTTGCGCCGTCCTTCATGCGAGCGACCGCGCGTTCGAACAGCACGCGACCGTCGACATCGTCGGGCAGGAAAATCGGATCCTGCGTCGTCACCCATAAAGCGCGAGCAACCAGGGCAATCTCAGCCATGATCTGTGCGCCGCTATTGCCGCCGCCGACCACCAGCACGGTCTGATCAGCGAATTCATCCGGGCTTACATAGCGCGCGGAATGAACCTGCCTGCCTTCGAACACGTCCCGCCCGGCAATGGCGGGCACATAGGGATGCGACCATGTGCCTGTCGCGCTGACGACCATCTTCGCGAACATCGTGCCCGTGTCCGTGGCAATCTCCAGCCCTGTGCCGCCTGGCTTGATCGTATCGACCCGGACAGGGCGTCGGATCGGCAAGTCGTAGCGTTGCTCATAGGCGCGCAGGTAGGCGAGTACATCGTCGCGGGTCGGATAGCCTTTGTGATCGGGCGGCGGCATCATCCAGCCGGGAAGCGAACTATATCCCGCAGGCGAGAACAGCCGGAGCGAATTCCAACCATGGCGCCAGGCACCACCTGGTCCGTCCTCGCGATCAAGGATCAGGAAGTCCATTTTCGCGCGGCGCAGATAATAGCCGAGCGACAGGCCCATCTGCCCGCCGCCGACGATGATGATATCATGCGTGTCCAATGGTCTGGTCCTGACTGAAGCCGGCGTTGGGGATGCTCGTGCCGGGCCAGCCATGCATGGGCTATTATGTCACCAATGACGACAGACGATTCGAGACAGTATTACTGTAGATGGCTGCCGCCCTTCATTCGGCCGCCGGGCCGGTGAGCGCGTCGCGCATGATGTAATAGAGGCTGTGCTGCTCGATCGTGCCCTTGACCAGATGCGCCATCGGGCCTGAGGCACGGGCGAGGATGTCTTCGCCGTCATGGGTTTCCGAACCCAGCGGCACCAGCGCCTGCTGGCGATAGTTGAGCGTGGTGGTGTCGGTCTGGAGCGGATCGGCGCGCGGCGTGTCGATAGTTGCGCCCGGACCATTGGCGTAGCCTAGCGTCGTATAGCCCTTACCATCCTTCGCCTTGAGTGCCTGGCCGCCATTGGCCACGACCCCGAGGACCGGGTTGCCCCGACCGGGATAGCCGCTGATCGCGAAAGTGTGGCTGTGGTCGGCGGTCACCAGCACCAGCGTGTCGGCCTGATCGGTCATGTCGAGCGCGACCTTGACCGCCTCGTCCATGACAATCGTGTCTTCCAGCGCCCGGCGGGCGTTGCCAGCGTGATGCGCGTGATCGATCCGGCCGCCCTCGACCAGCAGGACATAGCCCTTTTCCCGGCTGCCCAGCATGGTGATCGCTGCGCGGGTCATATCCGCCAGCGACGGTTCGCCGCCGACGTCCTTGGCGCGATCGGCTTCATAATGCATATGATCGGGTTCGAAGAGGCCGAACAGGCGTGGCGTGCGCGCGAGATCAACCTTGGCGAACGCATCGCTGTTCCAGACATAGGCCCCACGCGGATTGTGCCGCTGCCACGCTTTGGTCAGGTCTTTGCGATCGGTGCGCTTCCCCATCATATCGGCATATTCAGGATCGCGGGTGGTTGCGGGCAGGAAGTTGGCGCGACCGCCGCCCAGAATGAGGTCGAGCCGTGCGCCGACCTCGCCCTCGATCATTTGTCGGGCAATGTCGATGCAGCCCTGCGTGCGGGCGTCGGCGGACAGGTCGCTATCGGCTTCCCAATCGCGCTGCGGCGTGTGCGCGTAGGTCGCTGCGGGTGTCGCATGGGTAATGCGCGCGGTGGAGATGACGCCAGTCGCCATGCCGCGTTCCTGGGCGAAGCCGAACAGGGACGGCAGTTCATGCGCCTTGCTGGCGGCGCAGTCATTTTCCGCCACTTCCGGCCCGATGCCGATGACGCCGTTGCGGGTCTTGACCCCGGTCAGGATCGCCGTGGCGGTCGGCGCGGAATCCGACACCTGCCCGTCATGCGAATAGGTTTTGACCAGCGCCGTGCTGGACAGCCGATCCATGGTCGGCACGAAGGATTCGCCGTCCACGCCTTGGCGCTGCCCCTGATGGATGCGCGCCGCCGTCAATGTGCTGACCCCCATGCCATCGCCGATGAACAGGATGATGTTGCGCGCCTTGCCGACCACCGGTGCATCCGCCCTGATCCGCTCCAGTTCAGCCATTGCCTGCGCCCGATAGGCGTCGGTGGTGGTAGCGTGCTGCGCCATCGCTGGACCCGCGACTGTGAGCAGGGCGATAACGGACGGACGAACCAAACGGCGTGCGGCGAACATGAAAGGTCTCCTTCGAGCGGCCTTCCTTCCATGCGATGATGACAGAAAGACTACAAATATTCGATATTTTCGCATTTATCGAAATATGATTGACGGGTGTGTTGATGGTTCATAATTCGACAATGATCGAATCAAGGATAGGATATGGATCAGGACAAGGCTGTCGCGGCGCTTGCCGCGCTTGCGCAGGACACGCGGCTCTCGGTATTCCGCCTGCTGGTCAAGGCGGGGCCGGATGGCATGATTGCGGGCGCTGTCGCTGAAGCGATGGACGTGCCGCCCTCCACCATGTCGCACCATCTGGCAAAGCTGGAGCAAGCCGGACTTGCCACGTCCTGGCGGACGAGCCGACTCATCCATTATGCCGCCGACTATGCCGGGATGGAGGCGTTGCTCGGTTTCCTGATGGAGGATTGCTGCCAGGGCGATCCGCAGATGTGCGCCAGCCTTCTCTCTTCCATCCGTTGCGAACCAGTTTCCAAGGGAGCCCCAGCATGACCGCCAACCCGAATCTCGGCGACATCATCATCTATCATAACCCGGAATGCGGGACGTCGCGCAACACGCTGGCGATGATCCGCAATGCGGGCATCGAGCCGCATGTCGTTGAATATCTCAAGACGCCGCCATCGCGCCCCATGCTGGAAAGCCTGATCGCGCGTGCCGGGATCACAGCGCGCGCCCTGCTGCGTGAAAAGGGTACGCCGTTCACCGAATTGGGGCTGGGCGATGAAAGCCTGTCCGACGCTGCGCTGATCGACGCCATGATGGACCATCCCATCCTGATCAACCGCCCGTTGGTGGTTTCGGCGCTGGGCGTCAAACTGTGCCGTCCTTCCGAAACCGTGCTCGACCTGATCCCGGCGGCGCAGCGAGGCGCATTTGCCAAAGAGGATGGCGAGCAGGTCGTCGACGCCGGTGGCAATCGCGTGGTTGGCGGGGAGCAACCATGACCCGACCGGCAAGGCCGGAGCGCCTGTCGTTTCTCGACCGCTATCTCACCTTGTGGATTTTCCTCGCAATGGCGCTCGGCGTTAGCTTGGGCACGACGTTCGAGGGGCTGCCGCAAGCGATCAACGGCCTGTCCTGGGGCACCACCAATATCCCGATCGCCATCGGCCTTATCCTGATGATGTACCCACCGCTCGCGCGGGTGCGGTATGAAGAACTGCCGCGTGTGTTCGAGGACAGGCGCGTACTAGCGATATCGCTGATCCAGAACTGGATTATCGGGCCGGTGCTGATGTTCGCGCTGGCGGTGATCTTCCTGCGCGATCAGCCGGAATATATGACCGGCCTTATCCTCATCGGCCTTGCCCGCTGCATCGCCATGGTCATCGTCTGGAACCAGTTGGCCAAGGGCGACAACCAATATGTCGCAGCGCTGGTCGCGTTCAACTCGATCTTCCAAATCCTGTTTTTCAGTGTCTATGCCTGGTTCTTCCTTGCCTTTCTGCCGCCGCTGTTCGGGCTGGAGGGCAGCGTCATCGACGTCAGCTTCTGGACGATAGCCGAAGCTGTGTTGATCTATCTCGGTGTCCCGTTCCTGGCCGGCTATCTCACCCGCAAAGGGTTGGTCGCTGCCAAGGGGAACGACTGGTATGAGGGTGTATTCCTGCCGAAGATCGGTCCCGTCACGCTGATCGCTCTCCTGTTTACGATCGTCGCCATGTTCAGCCTGAAGGGCAGCGAGATCGTCACGCTGCCCGGCGACGCCATCCGGATTGCCATTCCGCTGACGATCTATTTCGTTGTCCAGTTCACGATCAGCTTCTTCATGGGCAAGCTGATCGCGAGCGATTATCCGCGTACAACGGCAGTCGCTTTCACGGCGGCCGGCAATAATTTCGAACTGGCTATCGCGGTCGCCATCGCAGCCTTCGGCCTGGCCTCCCCGGTCGCCTTCGCGGCCGTGATCGGACCTTTGGTTGAGGTGCCGGTACTGATCCTACTGGTCAATGTCGCCTTCTGGTTTGGACGGCGATGGTTTACCGACACGGCGCCAGCGAGAGATCAACCATGAGCGTCATCGACGCGCTCTTGACCGCCCGCGGGGTGGGTTCACCAGTATGCCTTACCGTCTGGCGGGTGCCCTCGGACGACTGCACGCCCTACAAACAGCACAACCGCATTCGAGCGCTTGTTCGGCCATCTCAAGCTCAATCGCGCCTTCGTCACCCGCTAGGAGCAACAGACCAACAGCTTCCTCGGCATGGTCCATCTCGCCTAGAACGGGAAGAACATCTGGATGGCTACAATCGCGACGGCATAGGTCAAAAGGTTGAGCGGCAATCCGACACGCACGAAGTCCATGTATCGATAGCCGCCCATCTGATAGACAATGACGTTGGTCTGATAGCCGAATGGCGTGGCAAAAGCGGCGCTACCTGCCATCATGACGGCGATCAGGAAGGGCCGCGGACTGACGCCCAGACTGTCGGCCAGCGCCACCGCAATGGGTGTCACAAGCACTGCGACCGTCGCATTGGACAGTAACTCGGTCAGCACCATCGTCAGGCCATAGAGCACAATCAGTGCGGTGAGCGGGCCAAATTCGCGCATCGACCCGACAAGTGCTCCGGTCGCAGCGGATGCAAGCCCGCTTTCTTCCATCGCGATACCGATTACCACCATACCGGCGATCAGGATAAGGATTTCCGGCTTGAGACCGCCATAGGCCTGGTCAGCCGTGATGACCCGGAGCAGAATGAGAAGCACGGCGCCAGCGAAGGCGGAAGCAGCAATCGGGGCAATATTGAGCGCTGCAACGGCGATGGCGCCAACGAAGATGGCAAGCGCGATAGCAGCCTTTGCCGGTTGAAAGGGGCGCGGCTCCGCGAAGAGCGCCGCATCACCGACCTGAACGCTATGCACGTCAATATCATGACGTGGCGTGTCGGGCAGTGGCTCTGAAAGACTGCCGCGCATGAGTTTACCGCTGAAAAGAAAGAGGTAGAGCGCCCCGGCCAGCGCCACCGGCAGTCCCACCGGTGTGATTTCAAATATGCCGAAGCGAGGCTGCCCGGCAACCCGTGCCATGTCATCCACCAGCAGGTTCGTGGAGGTGCCGATCAGCGTGCAGCACCCCGCTAAAACGGTGACGTACGATAGCGGCATCAGATAGCGCTTGGGCTGAAGTTTCAATGCGATCGCGACATCGCGGACGACGGGAGCACCCAGAACAACCATCGGTGTGCTGTTGAGAAAGCATGAGAAGATACCGATTATCGCCAGTAGCAGCCATAGCCCGGCCGATCCGAGCCGTTTGCACATGCGGACCGCGGCTTCGATCGCTCGATCAAGCATACCGGACAGTTCGAGGGCATAGGCAATCACGAACAGCGACGCGAGCGCGATGATCGCCGGGCTCGCAAAGGCACCCTGGAGTTCGACCGGGCGCACGACCCCAGTCATCAACAGGATAGCAGCCCCAGTGAGCGCAACCACATCGGACCGTATCTTGTCCCATATCAGTGCTGCGACCACGGCGACGAGCACCACTAACGTCAGGATCTGATCGACGTTCACCTTGGCCCTGCGGCGACGGCCACATAATTGACCGTGCGATCGTGCATGATGTCTCCTGATGATCGGTTGAAGGGGCGCATAGGGCCTGGAGCCTGAGAAAGGATATGCTATCAAGTGTTTATGAGAGAGCCAAGCGTTAGGACAAGTCGACTGGCACTCGCTGGCGGAATAGCCGTCGTGCTGATCGCTGGCGGCGGCGGCTTTTTGCTGGGGCGCGGCACGTCGGAGCGGCAGGTCGCCATAGCGCCGCAAATACCCATCGCAACGCCGCGCCCGGTTACGGCACCAGAAAAGCCGCCCGGAGCAAGCAGCGCTCTCAACCGGTCTGATCTTGTCGCCCTCGCAGCGGATGCGGCGGATGCATTGGCTGCGGACCGGGCTATCCCCGCTGATATATTGAAGGCAGAGGGCCGCCGTTTTGACGTGCGGCTTCCCTTTGGATGCCAGGGGGCTGCCGATAAGGATAGCATTGAGCCAATGCGCTGGCGGTACGACGAGGATAAAAAAGCGCTGCGGCTCCATGTGGCGCCGGTCGTCTGGGCCGCGCGAGACTGGTGGTCGGATGCTGCCACGGCACCGGACGCTGTCGAGGTGATCGAGGGGTTCTGGATCAATCGCCCCTGGACTGGCAGTGAAGAATGTCCTTCAGGCGGCCAGGCGGTCGCAAGCCGTATCGAGCCTGCAACCCCGACAGGTCAGACACTTGCCTTGGCGCAGTTTTTCAGGACGGATGATTCACGTCAGGGACGACGGGATGGCAAAGCCTTTGAGACGGTTCTTCGGGTTGAGCCTGAGGCGTTGCAGATTGCGCAAGGCTTCCGGTTGCGGCTCAGCGGCAAGATCGCGAACGTGCCGGGCGGGTCGCCCGCCCTATGTCGCCAGCCTGGGGGGCCAGAGCAGCGACCGATCTGCGTGATCGCCACCGTGGTGAGTGAATTTGCGATCGAGAATGGCGCGACCGGCGAGGTTCTGGCGACATGGAGCTCAGACCGTAAGGACAGCGCGGCCGCCCGATAGCCAGTTTGCCGCTCCAGGGGCTATCCGGGTTCCGATCAATCCTTGGCAAGTCCTCGTTCCAGAAGCCGCATACGATCGACGATGGAAAAGAAGAACGCCGTCGACCACCCGATGAGAATGATTCCGCTGGCACCCTCGATAGCGCCCAATATACGGCTGCCTTTGGGAAGAACTATGTCCCCATATCCGATCGTCACATAGGTGGATGTAGAAAAATAGAGTGCCTGCTCGAGGTCTGCAAATGCACCCAGCAGAATATACACGCCCGCCCAAGCCAGGCGTCCGGGTCTCCGTCCGGGTTTGAGTTGCGGATTTCCACGAACGTCTGCGCCCGGCGGAGGCTAGTTTGCGCTGAACCGCCTTTCGCCATCCACCGTGACGAGATCCGCGACAGGCCACGGGGCGTCGATATGGCGGCCGGCAGACGCCCCCTCGTCCAATGCCATCGTCTGCGATCATGAGATGATTGCACCACGACCTCTAACCGAGCACCATACCCCCAGCAGCGCCCCGTGGATTTTGACCCTGTGGCGCGGCATGGGAACTCCAGTCATGACCACGGCACATGCACCGCGATGAAGGTCGGCGTATTCAGCAGTAAGCCCTATGATCGTCAGTTTCTGGATGCGGCCAATGGCGGGCGGCATCGGCTGGCATATATCGAGCCCCGATTGACGGCAGAGACGGTGGCGCTGTCGGATACCGCCGACGCGGTCTGCGTCTTCGTCAATGACCAGCTTGACCGCGCAGTGATCGAGAAGCTGTCCCAGCGAGGCGTTCGATTGATCGCGCTTCGGTGCGCGGGATTCAACAATGTAGACCTCGCAGCAGCGGAAGCCGCCGGGATCGCCGTGGGACGGGTTCCGGGATATTCGCCCCATGCGGTGGCAGAGCATACGGTGGCGCTGATCCTCTCGCTCAATCGCAAAATGCACCGTGCCTATGCCCGCGTCAGGGAAGGCAATTTCGCTCTGGACGGGCTGCTCGGCTTTGACCTTCATAAACATACCATCGGCATTATCGGTACGGGCCAGATCGGTATGACGCTTGCCGGTATCATGCGCGGATTCGGATGCCATGTGCTGGCGTGCGATCCCTCCCCCGATCCGGCCCTGGAACGGCTGGGTGGCGCCTACGTCGATATGGACGAACTTTTTTCACGGTCGGATATCGTGTCCCTCCATTGCCCGCTGACACCGCACACGCGGCACATCATCGACGCCACGGCGATCAGCCGCATGAAACCGGGCGTGATGCTGATCAACACCAGCCGGGGCGCCGTGATCGACACCCAAGCAGTGACCGCAGGCCTCAAATCGGGGCGGATCGGCTATCTTGGCCTCGACGTCTATGAGGAGGAGGGCGACCTCTTCTTCGAAGACCTGTCCGACCAGATGATCCAGGACGACGTGTTTGCGCGCCTGCTGACCTTCCCCAATGTCCTGATCACGGGACATCAAGCTTTCTTCACCGATCAGGCCATGAGCGCGATCGCCGCGACTACGATCAACAATATATCGGTGTTCGAGGATACCGGCCGGCCGGCGCACGAAGTTTCGGTCGAACGGCTCGCCTGAGCGTGGCGACGTTTCTGGCGCTGCTGCCGGTGCTACTCCTGCTGGGGCTACTCCTTGGCGCACGCTGGTCGGCCGCCAAGGCTGGAATGGCGAGCGCCGCTGGAGCGGTGATCGTCGCGGTGTTCGGGCTTGGCTATGGAATGGATGGCGCCGGATTGTCGGTCGGCTTGGCCGGCCCTCTTCTCGAAGCCGTCTTCACGGCGCTGACCATTTTGTGGATCGTCTTTCCGGCGCTCGCCATCCACGACTATCAGACCCGATCCGGCGCGACCGATCTTATCGGACGGTGGCTGGCGGGCCTGACCGACGACCCGCGCGTCGTGGCCCTGCTGGTCGCATGGTTCTTTGCACTATTTCTCGAGGGCGCGGCAGGCTTCGGAACCCCGGTCGCGTTGGCCGCGCCCCTGCTTGTCGGACTGGGCTTCCCGCCGGTGAAGGCGCTGAGCCTGGCGCTCATCGGTCATGCCGTGGGGGTTTCTTTCGGAGCAGTCGGCACGCCGATCGTGCCGCTGGTCGAGGCCACCGGGTTTGATCCGCGCACGCTGTCAGTCACCATCACGCTTCTTCATGCAGCACTCGGCTGGATGATGGCTGCACTTCTCTATCGCGGGGCGGGTGATGGACTGCAAACCGCCGGCAAGGGCTTCGCGTGGCTGATCTGGGTGGGAAGTGCTTCCGCCTTCTTTCTCGTCCCGGCCATCCTGATCGCCTGGGCCATCGGACCAGAGCTGCCGACGCTGGGCGGGGCCTTTTTCGGGGCGATTCTGTTCGTGGGATTGGTGCGTTGGAAGAAGCCGTATGGAAACGCGGGACCTTCGCCCGGCGCGAAGGGACTGCTGCGCGCGGGGACGCCATATTTGATGATCCTCGGCCTGGTTCTGGTGACGCGGCTTGTGCCGCCGCTTCAGAACTGGCTGCGCGAACCCGCGCTGCAATGGACTCTTGCTGGGAGTTTTGGGGGAACGATAGCGCCGCTCTATCATCCCGGAACGATGCTGTCTGTCGGTCTGCTGCTCACCGGAGCTTCGCACCCTGGCGGCATTCGCCGGGTCGGAATGGCAGCGATCACGGCCGCAGCCCGGGTTCCCGCCGTTGCCGCAGCCCTGGTTTCCGTCCTGCTTCTCGCCCGCCTGATGGTTCATTCAGGAATGATCGACATACTGGCGAGCGCAGCGGCAACGACATTGGGAAGCGGCTGGGCCATCGCGGCCCCAGCGGCTGGTGTCCTTGGCACATTCGTCACCGGATCAGCGACGGCATCCAACATACTGCTCGGGAATTTCCAGTATGCGACCGCGCTGAGTACAGGCCTCTCGCCGATGCTTGTCACCGCGGGCCAGGGTGTCGGCGCCGCCATCGGGAACATCATCACGCCGCACAATATCGTAGCCGGCGCAGCGACCGTCGGCCTTGTTGGTCGCGAGGGCGAGGTCATGAAGCGCACGCTACCCGCGTGCATACTTTATTCGTCCGTCGCTGGCCTGCTGGTATTTGCCCTAAGCCGCTTCGCGTGATGGCACCCTGCAAGGTGTGCCCGAACGACACCCGTCTTGCCTCGGGAGCAATCTGCATTCGTCGAGGTTACGCCGCGACTGTTCGGGGCGCTCTTAGGCGTCTAGATTTCCTGCATGCCCGATAATTCTTCCACAACAAACACTCCCGCAAGCGCCGGCCTCGCGAGGCGTGCCCATCTTGCCGTCCTCACGATCACCCAACTGATCATGGCGGCGGAACTGCTGCTTCTCCTACGCGCCGAGGGATGGATGCAGGCCTTCCTTGTCGTGGCCGTCATGGCGGCTACTCTGGTTCCCTTCATCGCGCCGAAGCGACTTGGCGTGGTGATCCCGTCGGAGCTTCAGATACTCGCAATCCTGTTCATCTTCGCCACCATCTTCCTTGGCGAAGTCCGGGCCTATTACGAGCGGCTGTGGTGGTGGGACCTGGCGCTGCACGCCACGGCAGGGCTCCTTCTGGGCCTTGTGGGATTTCTGGTCGTCTACATCCTCAATGAGAATGATCTCGTCGATCTGCAGATGCGACCGTCGTTCGTCGCGCTCTTCGCTTTCCTTTTCAGCGTAGGCATTGGCACCTTTTGGGAAATATTTGAGTTTGGAATGGACGAGGTCTTCGGCCTCACGATGCAAAAGCCGATGCTCGGCGATCCGTCGGGCCTGACCGACACCATGTGGGACTTGATCGTCGATGCGCTCGGTGCAGCGGTCATGAGCGCTATGGGCTGGCGCTACCTGACGGGCGTTCGAAACAGGCGTGTCGATACCTGGGTAAGCCGTTTCCTCGCCCGAAACCCCCAGTTGTTCCGGGGCAAGCGGTAGAACCTTGTCACCCGACAAGCCCCACGGTGCGCCAGTGAGCAGTTCCGAGGATCGGCGCCCAGCGATAGATATTTGTTCAGGCATGCAGATGCCACCCGCTAATGCCCCAGCAGAAAGATTGTGTAGGAGCTCAGGAGGTAGATCGCGAGCAGGAAGAGGCTGACCCAGCCGACCTTGCCAAGAAACCGTGCGCCGGGGCGATACAGCAGCGCCACGATGAATATTCCCGACATGATGACGGCGGCGAAGGCCGATCCTGCATGGGCCGATGAAGCGGCGGCGAGCAGGGACCCGTCGGTATAGGCGATATCATCGATGGCAATGACCAGTATGTCGAACAGATTGCTGCCGAGCAGGTTGCCGACCGCCATGTCGACCGCCCCCAGGCGCAGGGCCGCGACGGTCACCACCAACTCGGGAAGCGAGGTCGCCGCGGCAATGAAGATCGTGCCCACGAAGCTGGTTCGCCATCCCATGACCTCGGCAATCTCAAGCCCGACGAAAGGCAGCCAGCTCCCCGCCGCAGCAACCACGGCCGCGGCGGCGATATAGCGGGCGATCGCCGCACCGAGGCCGGGTTCGGACGTCCGGGTGCCCAGCACGGACCCGGCACCGTTTCTGCGCTGATAGAAAAATGAGGCGCGCATCGCGACGAAGTAGAGGATGATCAGGAACGGCGTATAAATGCTGATGTGGAAGATGCGCAGGTCGAGATCGCCCCGCCCGATAAGCAACAGCGCACCGACGAAGCCGATCAGGATCACGCCGAACGCCGCCGTCAGAATATGCCCCTGCTCCATGCGTCCATAAATCGGCTCGTCGGGACTGAGCACGTCGAGGAGAACCAGGAGGACCAGATTGAAGACGCAGCTTCCCAATGCGTCGCCGACCGCGATGTTGGGCGCTGCGGCAGCGGTCACCGCGCTCACCCCGGTGAACAATTCGGGCAGGGATGTGGCTGTCGCAAGCAGTACGAGCCCCACCCAGGAGCGCGACAGACCGGTGATCCTTGCGATCGTATCGCCGGAACGCGCCAGAACCGGCCCGGCCAGCCCGATCAGGCAGGCACACAGCGCGAACTTCAGCCATGGCAGCAATAATAGGCTCATGATTGCCTCATTCTCCATGGCTTCGCCGTCCGGCCGAATCTGCGGTATCGGGGCTCGGAGCGAACCCTATGCTGATCATCGGGTCATTTGACGTTACGTAGGTTCCCCGAGAGACTATAGGGCAGATGGCATCGACTATTACCATCAACTGAAAGCGAGCAGCCCCGAAGTCTGCATCGAAGTCATCGCCGCCTCGCGCGGCATGTTTTAGCGGGAGCAGAATGAGTGCGGCTGGACGACGATCTCGCATGGCACGCCATGGAAGCGGACGAGGCGCTGACGAACCTCGACAGCCGTCGCGCCGGGCTCGACCAGGAAGAGGCACGCCAACGGAAGACCCGTTTCGGGCCGAACAGCCTGCCGCCACCGCCGCCGCCAAATCCCCTCTTTCGACTGCTCGCGCAGTTCAACAGCGCGCTGATCTATTTTCTTCTGGCCGCCGCCGCCGCCGCGCTGATGCTGGGGCACATGGTCGATGCGGCGGTCGTGCTGTTCGTGGTGCTGATCAACGCGCTTGTCGGATTCGTCCAGGAAGGCAAGGCCGAACAGGCGCTTGGGGCAATCCGCGATCTCATAGCCCCGCATGCGACGGTGCTGCGCGACGGCGCGCGCCAGACGGTGGCAGCGTCCGACGTCGTGCCGGGCGACGTGGTGCTGCTGGAGGCCGGCGACCGCGTTCCGGCGGATGTGCGCATCGTGCGCGCCCGCGGGCTGACCATCGACGAGGCGCTGCTGACCGGCGAATCGGTCGCGGCAGATAAGCATGAGGCTGCGGTCGCTGCCGAGAGTTCGCTCGGCGAACGCCGTTCGATGGCCTTCTCGGGAACGCTGGTGGCGGCCGGCCAGGCGACGGGCTTGGTCACGGCGACAGGGAGCCGGACGCAGATCGGGCATATCAGCGGGCTCGTGCAATCGGTCGAAAAGGTGACCACGCCGCTCCTCCGCCAGATCAACAGCTTCGCGCGGCGCTTCACGGCGCTCGTACTGGTCGGGGCAGCACTCCTGTTCATTTTCGCTGTCGTGATCCGAAATTATGACTGGTCCGATGCGCTTATTGCGGTCGTGGCCCTTGCGGTCGGAGCCATTCCCGAAGGCCTGCCCGCCGTCATCACCATCACCCTCGCCATCGGTGTCCAGCGGATGGCGGCGCGCAAGGCGGTGATCCGCAAGCTGCCGGCGGTAGAGACGCTGGGGGCCACTTCGGTGATCTGTACCGACAAGACCGGCACGCTGACGCGCAACGAGATGACCGCGCGCCGGATCGTCATTGCCGGGCACGAGATTCGCGTCTCGGGATCGGGCTATGTACCCGAGGGGGCGCTGACGGCCGAAAATCATGACGATGATATCGGGGCCGTCGCCTCCGCTTCTCCCATCATCCGTGCCGCGCTGCTGTGCAACGACGCCCGCCTGCGCCAGGACGAAGCGGGCTGGATCGTTGAAGGCGATCCCATGGAGGGCGCGCTTGTCGCGCTCGCGATGAAGGCCGGCATCAACCCCGACCATGTGCGCGATGAATGGCTCCGTCTTGATGAGATCCCGTTCGACGCCATGCACCGTTTCATGGCGACGCTGCATCGGGCACCCGACGGCGGTGGCGTGATCATGATCAAGGGTGCCCCGGAAGCCGTGTTGGACATGATCCCGGCCGACGACCGCTCGGGCTGGGCGGGCAGTGCCGCCATGGCGGCTGCGGCGGGCGAACGCGTGCTCGGCTTCGGGATGAAACGACTGGCCGCTCCGCAGGACGACCTGTCCTTCGCCGATCTTCGCGAAGGCGTGGAGTTTCTCGGCCTGATCGGCTTCATCGACCCTCCCCGGGAGGAGGCGCTGGCCGCGATCGCACAGTGCCGTTCGGCCGGCATCGCGGTCAAGATGATCACCGGCGATCATGTCGCCACCGCGCTGGCGATCGCGCGCCAGCTCGATCTGACCGACGATCCCAAGGCGATGACAGGCGCCGAGCTCGACGCGGTTTCCGACGATGATCTGGCGATCGCCATAGCCGGCGTATCGGTTTTTGCGCGCACCAGCCCCGAACACAAGCTGCGCATCATCCGGGCTCTCCAGAAGGGCGGGGCGATCGTCGCGATGACTGGTGACGGCGTGAATGACGCGCCCGCGCTCAAGCAGGCGGATGTCGGGACGGCCATGGGCCTCAAGGGAACCGAGGCTGCCCGCGAAGCGGCGCACATGGTTCTCCTCGATGACAATTTCGTCTCCATCGTCGCCGCGGTCCGGGAAGGGCGCACTGTCCATGACAATATCCGCAAGGTCATCGCCCTGACCTTGCCCACCGATGGCGGTGAGATGCTGGTCATCGTCCTTGCCATCCTGCTGGGCTTCGCGTTGCCGATGACGGCAACCCAGATCCTGTGGATCAACCTGGTCACGGCGGTCACGCTCGGTCTCGTATTGGCGTTCGAACCCGCGGAGCCGGGCGTCATGTGCCGGTCGCCGCGCGCCGCCAACGCGCCGCTGCTGTCCCCATTCCTGCTCTGGAGGGTCGTCCTCCTGTCGCTGCTCTTCACAGCCATGTCGCTGGGCGTCTTCTTTTACGCACTGGACAGCGGGCGCGGGATCGAGACGGCGCGAACCATGGTGGTCAACATGGTCGCGGTGGCGGAGGTCTTTTATATGTTCAGCGTGCGGTACCTCCACATGCGCTCGCTGACCTGGCGCGGAGCGCTGGGCACACCGGCAGTGCTCTGGGCAGTTGGCGGGGTCGTTGCCTCCCAGCTTTTGTTTACCTACGCGCCGTTCATGAACGACATTTTCGAGACCCGGCCGCTTACCCTGCAGGACGGGCTGTTGATCATCGGAATCGCCATTGGCCTCCTGCTCTTCCTCGAACTGGAAAAGCTGCTGATGCGGCGCCTGGGATGGTTTACGGAACTGAGGCCCTGACGGTGATTGCGTCTCTTCTTGCTCCGCCAGGATTGTCTCGTCAGATAATTACGGTGGGCGGGTCACGTTTGCTGTGCCAACCTCGCCGCCATGACATTATCCATGCAACTTGCGACCGCCACGCTGGTCGTCGCTGCAACCGTGCTCGTCCATCTCACGGGTCTTGCCGCCCTGCTCGCAATATTGCGCCGTCATCGGCATGCATCGAGCCGTTGGCTGGCGGCCCTCTTCAATACGGGTGTGATCCTTCTGGCCGCGTTCGGCCTTTTCGCGCTTCATTCGGTCGAGATCTGGACTTGGGCCGGAGTCTATTGGTGGCTGGGCGCCTTTCCTGATTTCGAACATGCGCTCTACTTCTCTACCTCGACCTATGTAACCATTGGATATGGCGATCTGATCCTGCCTCAGGGCAGCCGCATCCTGGGCGCGATCGAGGGGGCCAGCGGCATCATCCTGATCGGATGGTCCACCGCCTTCTTCTTTTCCATTGTCGACCGCCTGAAGCTGCTCGAGCGAGGCCTGGAGAACGATCGGCCAGGATAGCCGGGTTCAGACACTGGCAGATTGCGAACGTCTGATGGAACGGGCGCACAACGCCGGCTTAGCGGCGTGGGGGCACAGGGAGGTCCTGCTTCTCGGCGGTTGTCGGCGTCCAGAACGTCGCCCAGCCCGTTCCGTGACCCGGATCCGGCAGCTCTTCCTTGATACCGTCCGCAGCGTCCGCGTCCAGCCGGCACCGCTGGCGGTGCAAATGGGCCTTGGCAATCATATTGGCAGCGACCGGGGCGGTGATGAACAGGAAGAGCGTGATGAGAAGCTCATGGGCTGACCAGTTCGCGCCGCTGGCGGGGAAATAGATCATCGAGGCGATGAGGCAACTCCCCACGCCCAAGGTCGTCGCCTTGGTAGGCCCATGCAGCCGGGTCATCAGCGACGGCAACCGGACCAGTCCCCAACTGCCGATCAGCGCGAACGCGCCGCCGAGCAGGATCAGCAACGAGACGGCCAGTTCCGTGACGGGGCTCATTCCACGATGTCCCCGCGCAGGAGGAACTTGCAATAGGCGACGGTGCCGACAAAGCCCACCATGGCAAGCAGCAGGGCCGCCTCAAAATAGGTGGTGCTCGTCTGGTGGATGCCGAACAGGACGATCAACGCGATCGCATTGATCACCATGGTATCGAGCGCGAGGATGCGGTCGCCGCGGGTCGGCCCCGCGAGCAGGCGGAACAGGGCGAGCACAAGCGCCACGGCGACGCAGGCGAAGGCGGTGGCGAGGGCATATCCGATCATCGGAAGATCCTTTGCAGGCGCGCCTCGTAGCGTTGCTTGATGCGTGCGACCTCGGCTGCCTCGTCGATCACGTCCAGCGCATGGACCAGCAGGAACCGGCCATCGGCGGAGACGTCGGAGGAGACCGTGCCGGGGGTCAGGCTGATCGTGCCGGCGAGCAGGGTGATCGCCTCGGCCGAACGCAGTTCCAGCGGAATGACCAACCAGCGCGAGCGCAGATCACGGTTCCGCCGAAACAGGATGATGCGCGCGACGTGGAAGTTCGCGACGACGATATCGCCGATCACGACGAGGAGATATTCGACGATCGGCCAACCGAAATGCAGTGGCGGCCGGCCCGGCCAGAAGGGCGCTGTGAAGATCGGGATCACCGTGCCGAGCAGGACGGCGACCACCAGCCCGCCAATGCTGAGGCTGTTGAGCATCAGCAGCCACACCACGATCAGCAGCACCGTCAACCCAGGATGGGGAAAGAGCTTCCTCAGCATCGCCTCACCTTTCCCCATCCCTGCCGAGCACGGCCTCGATATAGGTCTGCGGGGCGAACAGCTGGGCCGAGACCATGTCGCAGAAGGCCGTGACGGGGCCGGCGCCCACCACCAGAGCGACCATCAGGATGATGAGCGCGATGGAGGGCAGCAACTCCTTGCTGGTCACGCCTCCCGGGGCCGGGCGGGCTGCCTCGCCGCAGGTACTGCTCTTCCAGAACAGCGTGCTGCCTGTCCGCGCCAGGCCGATGATCGCAATCAGGGTGGTTCCAAGGATTGTCGCCCAGATCCAGCCTGCAGCCGGATGCGCCTCCACCGCGTCGAGGATCAGCAGCTTGCCGATGAATCCCGACAAAGGCGGCATGCCCGCCAGCGCGATCGCCGCCAGCATGTAGAGCACGGATATCACCTCGATATTGGCGAAGCGCGGTCCCATAGTGATGGCGTCGCCATAGTCCGGGCGACGGCGGGCGATCAGATCCCCGACGAGGAACAGCAGCGCGCCGGCCAGGGTGGTATGGGGCAGATAATAGAGCGCCGCTGCCATCGCGCGCGGCTCGAACAGGGATACCGCCACGAGCAGCGTGCCCGTCGAGCCGACAAGTCCGAAGGCGGCCTGTTCGCGCAGCCCTCGCGCCGACAGCAGTCCGATAAAGCCCACCATGACGGTAAGGAGCGAGGCTGGCAGCATCCAGCGCGCCGGGAGCCAGGCGAGCGCGCCCGCGCCTGCCCCGAAGACCAGCGACGTTACGCGGATGAGCGAATAGACGCCGATCTTGGTCATGATCGCGAACAATGCCGCCATGGCCGGGGCGGTGCTGGCATAGGTACGCGGCAGCCACAGATGCAGCGGCAGCAACGCCCCCTTGAGCGCGAACACAATTGTCAGCAGCAGCGCCCCGGCGCCTGCGAGCCCCTGGTCGCCCGGGGCCAGCTTTGCGATGCGCACCGCCATGTCCGCCATGTTGAGCGTGCCGGTAACGCCGTAGAGGACGCCGATGCCGATCAGGAACAGGGTCGAACCCACCAGGTTGATGACGATATATTGGAGGCCGGCCTTCAGCCGGTTCGCCCCCTGGCCGTGAAGCATGAGCCCATAGGAAGCGATCAGCAACACTTCGAAGAAAACGAACAGGTTGAAGAGGTCGCCGGTCAGGAAGGCGCCGTCGAGCCCGACTAGCAGGAACTGGAAAAGGGGATGGAAATGCCATCCCTTGCGGTCAAGCCCCGTGATCACCGCGTGGCACAGGACGATCGTTGCCAGCACCGAGGTCAGCAGGAGCATCAGTGCCGACAACCGATCAAGCACCAGCACGATGCCGAAGGGCGCCGGCCAATCGCCGAGGGCGTATACCGAGATCGCGCCATCATAAGCGCGGATAAACAGGGCAAGGGCGACCAGCAGGAGCGTCGCGCAGCCGGCAAGGCCGATGGCGGCCCCCAGCCAACGTCGCCGGCGACGGAAGAGCAGCGAAAGCGCGGCGATGATCGCGGGCAGGACGATGGGAGCAACGATGAGGTGCGTCATGCCCCGTCATCCTCTGGCTGCTGATCGGCAATCCCGTCGACTTGGTCGGTTCCCGTTTCGAGATAGGTCCGCAGCGACAGAACGACGACGAGTGCGGTCATCCCGAAGGAGATGACGATTGCCGTCAGGACCAGCGCCTGCGGCAGCGGGTCGGCGTAATCGGCCAACCCCTTTTCATAGATCGGTGGGCGATCGACCACCAGACGACCCATCGCGAACAGGAACACGTTGATGGCATAGGAGAGCATCGCCAGCCCAAGTACGACCGGAAATGTGCGTCCGCGCAGGCACAGATAGATGCCCGCGGCGGTGAGCACGCCAATGGTGCTGGCAACCAGGAATTCGAGGCTCATGCGCGTGTTTCCCGCGGGCGGGCGGGATCGACGTCCATGGCATGCTCGCTGCGGGCGTCCTTCTCGGCGCGCTGGGCGATATGGCTCAATTCGGCCAGCGCGAGCATCACCGCGCCGACGACTGTCGCTGCAACGCCGATATCGAAGGCCATGGCGCTCGCCAGCTCGAACGATCCGATGAACGGAAGATCGAAATGTCCAAAGGCGCTGGTGAACAAGGGCCGTCCGAACAGCAGCGCACCGAGCCCGGTCGCGGCAGCGACGAGCACCCCGCAGGCGATCATCGCATGTTCGTCGAGCCGTCGGCGCTGGTCGGTCCAGTCGAACCCGGAAGCCATATACTGCATCAGGATTGCGATCGAGATCACCAGCCCGGCAATGAAGCCGCCGCCAGGCAGATTGTGACCGCGCAGGAAGATGTAAACGCCGACAAGCATCGCCAGCGGGAGCAGCAGCCGGGTTGCCACGACGAACATCATCGGGTGGCGTTCGGGCGAGCGGACGAGATCGGGTATCCACTGCAACAGTCGTCGGCCCGATGCGCCGCGTGCAGCGGTCTGCAGCAGCGAGAAGATCGCGAGCGCCGCGATTCCGAGCACGATGATCTCGCCGAAAGTGTCGAACGCCCGGAAGTCGACAAGGGTGACGTTGACGACATTGTTGCCACCGCCACCCGAATAGCTGTTGGCCCAATGATAGGCGGAGATGGGATCGTTGGGCGCACGCGTCATCACCGCCCAGGCGAGAAAGCCCGCGCCGCATCCGCCAATGATTCCCAAGACACCGTCACGCACGCGCAGCGGGGTCGAACTCAGGCGGGGCGGGCGCTTGGGCAGCAGGTTGAGCGCCAGCAGCAGCAGCAGGATGGTCACGATTTCCACCGAGATCTGGGTCAGCGCCAGATCGGGCGCCGACAGGTAGATGAAACCGAGCGAGACCACGAGACCGATGACGCTGATGAAGATGAGCGCGACATAGCGATGCCGTTGTGCGCGGATCACGGCAAAGGTCGCAGCGATGAGCGCCCCCCATGCGACGATCGCCACCGGTGACGCGGGCAATGTCGGGCGGTCGCCGGTGACGTAGCCGCCAGCGATCAGTCCGGTCGTACCTGCTGCGATGGCGGACAGGAAGAGGATGCCAAGATAGCGCTGCAGGGACCCATTGTGGATGGCAAGGGTGATCCGCCGGCTTGTCTCCACCAATGCGGCAACGCCATGGTCGAACAGGGTTTTGGCCACGGGAAGGGGCAGCGTGTCCCATCGGCGCAGAAGCGGCGCATAGCCCGCCAGGATCAGCGCACCGAGCAGGATCGCGATGGCGCTCATGCCCAGGGATGGGGTGAAGCCATGCCAGAGCTTGAGTGCAAGGGGCGGTGGAGCAGCGCCGATGACGGCCCCGGCCGCTCCCTGTACGAGCCCGCCAGCAAGCGTCATCGGAAACAGGCCGATCGCAACCGCGCCAGCCACCAGCAGCGCCGGCGGTCCCCAAAGGCCCACCGGCGGATCATGCGGGGCGAGCGGGGTTTGCGCCCGCCGCTTGCCCAGATAGACATGCACGGCGTAGCGCAGCGAATAGGCGACCGACAAAGTCGCCGCGATCGTTGCCAGCAGCGGCACCAGCCAATCGATCCCCGCGAGGCTGGTGTGTGCAGCCTCCTCCAGCATCATTTCCTTGGAAAGGAAACCGCCGAGCGGCGGCAATCCGGCCATCGATGCGCAGGCGAGCAGCCCCAGTGTGGCCGTGATCGGCATCAGCGTCGCAAGGCCGCCGAGCAGCCGCGCGTCGCGCGTGCCGGTCTCGTGATCCACAATGCCCGCATTCATGAAAAGCGCCGCCTTGAAGAGCGCGTGGTTGAGCAGGTGGAACAGGCCGGCCACCGCCGCCATCGGCGTCCCCAGTCCGAACAGCATCGTCAGCAGGCCCAGTTGGCTGACGGTCGAATAGGCAAGGATCGCCTTCAGGTCATGTTTGAACAGGGCAATCGCGGCGCCAAGCAGCATGGTCACCAGCCCGGTAGTGGCGACGAGATAGAACCAGAGTTCGGTCCCGGCGAGGGCGGGCCAAAGGCGCGCCAGCAGGAACACGCCGGCCTTCACCATCGTCGCGGAATGGAGATAGGCGCTGACCGGCGTAGGCGCGGCCATGGCGTGGGGAAGCCAGAAATGAAAAGGGAACTGCGCTGACTTGGTGAAGCAACCGATCAGGATCAGGACAAGCGTGAGCGGATACTGCGGCGATGCCTGGATCAGCGCGCCGCTGCGCAAAATCTCCTCCAGCTCATAGGTGCCGGCGATCCGGCCGAGCAGGATCAGGCCCGCGATCAGCGCGAGGCCGCCTCCACCCGTCACCGCCAGCGCCATCCGCGCGCCCTGCCGCGCCTCCGCGCGGTCGCGCCAGAAGCCGATGAGCAGGAAGGAACTGAGACTCGTCAGTTCCCAGAAGATGAGCAGCAGCAGGACGTTGCCAGATAGCGCGATGCCGAGCATCGCTCCCTGGAACAGGAGCAGAAAAGCGTAGAAGCGACCCATTGGATCGCTCGGTTTCAAATAGAAGCGCGCATAGATGATGACGAGAAGGCCGATACCGAGAATCAGGCCGGCGAAGAGAAGGCCGAGCGCGTCGAGGTAGAGGCTGGCCGACAGACCGAGTGTCGGGATCCAGTCCATCCGCTCCGAAACCCGTCCGTCCGCGATCACCGTTGGCGCCTGAACGAGCAGGAGGATCAGGGCCGCACCGGTGACCGCCGCCGCGACTGTGGCCAGCACCGTCCGGCTGGCGTTCGGCACTCCCCCCACAAGAACCGCTCCGAGGAAGGGCAACAGGCACAGGAGAAACAAGGACATCAATGGCTCCGGCGTGCGGCGGGCGAACTACCTCGCTGTGCTTTTTGCTCCCGGAGTTCGCGCGGAACCATGTGGGCGGCGTGGGATTAGGCTACCCCTCATGGCCAGCCCAGATCGTTATGCAAGGCTGGCCCCGGTTCGGCAAGGTGTTCCGCCCTGGTAGCCGGCCGGAGACGCATTTGGCCTTGGGAAGGTTCTCTGGCGCTGCGCAAATCCGGCGTGCTCGGCGTACTAAGGGACATTACACAGATCCGCGGTTCAGCCCCCCTGATAGCCCCTTATCGGAAGGACTCGCATGCATATGCCGGGCATCCCCTACCTGCTGCGACGGTCACGCACACATCGCGCCCTGGCGCGCCAAGCCGAGCGGAGAGACGTACGGTGCGTTCATCGGCAGTTCGTGAAGCTCTACCAGCGAATCTTGGTGGACATCCGCAGCCAAGTTACCGATCTCCGATCCCCGATGAACCTCAGAGCGATGCATGAGGTCGAGCGATGACAGAACATCAGATCGTCTGGTTTGAAAGAATTGGTATCGACGATGTGGCATCTGTCGGTGGGAAGAATGCATCGCTCGGCGGGAACTGTCCGGCAAGGGCGTGCGTGTTCCGGGCGGATTCGCGACGACGGCCGGTGCCTATCGTGCATTCATCGCCGACAATGGATTGGCGCCCGCGATCCGATCCCGGATGAGCAGCTATGCCGGGCCCTCAAGCGCGTCCGCGAGACACTGGGCTTCACCAATGTCATCATCATGGTGCCCTTTTGCCGTACACCCGCCGAAGCCGACCGGGTTCTTGGGGTGATGGCGGAAAACGGGCTGCGCTGCGGCGACAATGGGCTTCAAGTCTATATGATGTGTGAGATCCCTTCGAACGTCATCCTCGCCGAGGCGTTCGCGAAGCGCTTCCACGGATTCTCGATCGGGTCGAATGACCTCACCCAGCTCGGTGTCGATCGTGATTCCGATCTGCTCGCGACGCTTTTCGACGAGCGGGACGAGGCCGTCATGCGCATGGTATCCGAAGCTATCCGCAAAGCGCATGCCGCCGACATAAAGATTGGCATCTGTGGTCAGGCGCCCAGCAACTATCCGGACTTCGCAGCGTTCCTGGTGAACGAAGGTATCGATTCGATCTCGCTCAATCCCGACAGCTTCGTTCGAACGATGACCCATATCAGCCGGGCTGAACAGTCGGCCTTCGTCAGTATCTCGCCTGCTGTCTTGCCCGCCGTCGCGGAACAGTTCCGCTGAGGGTTACGCGGTGAAGACTTTCTGATATGCTCAAGGAGAGAGGATCGACACGCATGTCGACAAAAAGAAAATCAATCGTCGTAGCAACCGATCTCAGCGCTCGTTGTGATCGCGCCGTTGACCGGGCACTGATCGTCGCGCTTCCATGGAACGCAGTCGTCGATGTTCTTCACGTCTTGGAGCGTGATAGCAAGGCCGATGACACGGTCGAAGTCGACGCAACGCGCATGCGCGTGATGCAAACACTTCCCGAAGACGCGCGCGATACCGAGATAATCATCGCTACAGGCTCCGTTCCGGAGACGATCACCCACACGGCGCAGGAGCGCGAAAGCGCCCTCATCGTGACGGGGGTGGCGCGCTATAACAGTGTAGGTGACTATTTCCTCGGGACAGCTGTCGACCACATCATTCGTCACGCGCCGGTTCCGGTACTCGTCGTGAAGCAGCGTCCGCACAGGCCTTACGCGACACTGCTGATAGCTACCGATCTTTCAACCTGCTCACGTGAGGCCGTTGCGCGGGCGGGAGAGCTGTTTCCTGATGCAGCGTTGCATATCATACATGCCTATCATGTCCCCTATGAGGCCTGGCTGACGTCGGAGGATGTGCGCCAGGAAGTGCGCGAGGAAGCACAGCGTGAGCTCGACGAGTTCGCGAACGACGCGTTCTTTTCGGAGGTCCTGAGGGAACGTATTCAGGCGCGGCTCGGTTACGGAGAGACCGGGCAGGTGGTAGCGAAAGCCTTGCGCGAAACAGGTGCTGATCTGGTCGTGCTCGGCACGCACGGCAGAAGCGGATTCGCGCACGCCACGATCGGCAGCAATGCAGAGTCCCTGCTGTCCTGGCTGCTCGTCGATACGCTGATGATACGCGAACAGACCTGAAGTCCGACAGCGAGGATGATGATAAATGGCCAAGACTGGAACGATCCGGCTTAGGCCTGTCAGCATCCTTGGCGCCCTCGGACTTTTGCTGGGTGCCCTGTTGTTCTGGGGGGCGGCTGGCCTCGCGCAGAACGGCCGCACAGCGCCAGTCCTGCATATCAGTGGCGCGATCGGACCGGCGACGTCCGACTATGTCATTCGGGGGCTTGGCAAGGCGACGGCCGAAAAGGTGCCGTTCGTGGTCATCGAGATGAATACACCGGGCGGTCTCGACAGCTCGATGCGCGAGATCATCCAGGGGATATTGCGCTCACCGGTGCCTGTAGTGACCTATGTGAGCCCCAGTGGCGGGCGTGCCGCCAGTGCGGGTGCGTTCATTCTCTACGCCAGTCATGTCGCAGCCATGGCGCCTGGCACCAATGTCGGTGCCGCGACGCCGGTTCAGATCGGCGGCGGAGGTTCGCCATTCGCGTCGCCACCGGACAAAACTGAGCCGGGCAAGCAAGGCAGCGGGCCCAAATCCGGCAGCGCGAGTGAAGCGAAGGCCCTCAATGATGCGATTGCCTATATTCGCTCGCTTGCCGAACTGCGCGGGCGCAACGTCGATTTTGCCGAAGACGCGGTGCGCAACGCGGCCAGCCTGTCGGCGCAGGCAGCATTGGACAGGAAGGTCATCGATGTTGTCGCGCGAGACAGACAGGACCTGCTCACCCAGATCCATGGCCGCTCCGTCACCGTCGGCGGCGCACGGGTCACGATCGATACGCAGAACCTCACGCTCGTCGATGTCGATCCCAACTGGCGCACCCGCCTGCTGGCGGCGATCACCGATCCCAATATCGCGCTCATCCTGATGATGATCGGCGTCTACGGCCTCCTGTTCGAGTTCATGAACCCTGGCGCGCTGTATCCCGGCACGATTGGCGCGATCTGCCTGCTGACGGGTCTCTATGCGCTTACCGCCCTGCCGGTGAACTACGCGGGCGTGGCGCTCATCCTGCTTGGGGTCGGGTTGATGACGGCGGAGGCGTTTGCGCCGTCCTTCGGTATCCTGGGCATAGGGGGGATCGTCGCCTTCGTGCTTGGCGGCGCGATCATGATCGACACTGACGTACCGCAGTTCCAGATAGCCTGGCCCGTTCTGGTCGCTGTCGCGCTGACGGGTCTGGCAATGACCATCGTCTTCGCCAGACTGGCCCTGACAGCGCACCGGCGAAAGATCGTGAGCGGGCGGGAGGAGATGATCGGGGCCTCCGGGACGATCCTCGACTGGAGCAATGGCAAGGGTCATGTGTTCGTCCATGGCGAACGCTGGCAGGCGAGGGGTGGCCGTGGAATGAATGTCGGCGCAAAGGTCAGCGTCACCATGCTGGATGGCCTGGTGCTCACCGTAGAACCCAATGAACATGCGGCTGTTGATCTTGGCGCCGCGCCTCACATCAAGGAGATATAGGATGCAAATGCTCGGCAGCCTGGCTTTCTACATCCCGGCGATCATCATCGTCCTCGTGTTTCTCACGGCAACCATAAAGATCTTGCGCGAATATGAGCGCGGGGTCGTGTTTACCCTGGGGCGTTTCACTGGGGTCAAGGGTCCGGGGCTCATCCTCCTCATCCCCTATGTGCAGCAGATGGTGCGAATGGATCTGAGAACCATTGTCCTCGACGTTCCCACGCAGGACGTCATCTCGCGCGACAATGTCTCGGTGAAGGTCAACGCCGTCATCTATTTCCGGGTTATGGATCCCGAGCGCGCGACGATCCAGGTGGAGAACTTCATGCAAGCGACCAGTGAGCTTGCTCAGACCACACTGCGTTCGGTGCTCGGCAAGCATGAACTCGACGAGATGCTGGCCGAGCGGGACAAGCTCAACGTCGATATCCAGGAGATATTGGACGCGCAAACCGACGCCTGGGGCATCAAGGTTGCCAATGTCGAGATCAAGCATGTCGACATCGACGAATCGATGGTGCGCGCCATCGCGCGCCAGGCCGAAGCCGAGCGCGAACGTCGCGCCAAGGTGATCAACGCCGAGGGCGAGCAGCAGGCGGCCGCCAAGCTGCTCGAGGCAGCCGAAATCCTGGGCCAGCGGCCAGAGGCGATGCAGCTGCGGTACTTGTCGACGCTCAATGTCATAGCTGGTGAACGCAGCTCGACGATAGTGTTCCCGTTCCCAATGGACCTCAAGGACTTCTTCGGAATGCTGCCGCGCGCTCCTGGAGGGACTGCATCGTCGGACTAAAAAGGATCGAACAGGCGCTTGCACTCAGAGAGATGCCCAGGGCACCCGCCTGCGGCGGCCGCCATGCTCGTCAGCTCGAAAGTGCCTTCAGGCCGAGGGTTTAATGGGGCACCGCGCCCAACTCCACGCCGGTCTTGTCGTGGAGAGCAAACCGGTCGATGAGGTCTGCGCTGGCGCGGTTATAGCCGACGACTTCGACATCCTTCCCTTCGCGTCGTAACCGGGTCACGATCTTGTCGAGTGCGCCTACCCCTGAAATATCCCAGAAATGCGCGCCCGAAACATCGATAACGACCTGGCCGGCAGCATCCGTCGTCTGAAAAGCGCGCGTGAAGCGCTCGACTGAGGCGAAGAAGATCTGGCCGGTGACGTGATAGGTCGTAAGGCAACCATCGGTCGCTGGGATTTCCTCCACCGCAAACATGCGTTGGACCTTGCCCGCAAAAAAGATGCCAGACAGCAGCACACCCGCCAAAACACCCAGCGAGAGATCATGGGTGGTCACCACGACCACAACCGTGGTGATCATGACGATCGAAGATGTCGGCGGGTGACGGCGCAGATTGAGCAGCGAATTCCAGCTGAATGTCCCGATCGACACCATGATCATGACCGCAACCAGCGCTGGCATCGGGATGCGGCCGACGAACGGACCGAGGACTGCGAGCAGGAAGAGAAGAAATGCACCCGCTACGAAGGTCGAGAGCCGTCCGCGCCCGCCCGAGGTGACGTTGATCACCGACTGGCCGATCATCGCGCAGCCACCCATGCCCCCGACGAGCGCGGCGACGACGTTCGCGCCGCCCTGGCCTGCGCATTCACGTCGCTTGTCGCTGTCCGTGTCGGTCATGTCGTCGACGATCTGCGCCGTCAGTAGTGATTCCAGCAGCCCAACCGCCGCCATCGTCAGCGAATAGGGCAGGATGATTTGCAAGGTCTCCCAGGTGAGCGGCACCTGTGGCAGAGCGAAGCTCGGCAGTCCTTCGGGAAGCTTGCCCATGTCGCCGACCGTGTGGACGGGCAGGCCCATACCGATGCTGATCGCTGCCAGGACAAGGATCGCTACCAGTGGCGACGGTACGGCCTTGGTCAGCCGGGGCAGCAGATAGATGATCGCGAGGCCGCCTGCGATCATCGCATAGGTCTGCCAACTCACATTGGTAAGCTGGGGTAATTGCGCCAGGAAAATCAGGATGGCGAGCGCATTGACGAAGCCGGTGATGACCGAGCGCGAGACGAACTGCATCAGCAGGTCGAGGCGCATCAGCCCGGCAATAATCTGGATCGCACCCATGAGGATGGTCGCGGCAAACAGATAGTTGACGCCATGGTCGCGAACCAGCGGTACGACGAGCACCGCAACGGCCGCAGTGGCCGCAGAGATCATGCCCGGGCGTCCACCGATGCAGGCGATTACCATGGCGATCGCGACCGAGGCATAGAGACCGACGCGCGGATCAACGCCGGCGATGACGGAAAAGCCAATGGCTTCGGGAATGAGCGCCAGCGCCACGACGATACCGGCAAGAATATCACGGCGAGCAGACGCGCCGTCGCTGAGCCATTGCCGGCGATAGGCAATCAGAGAGTTCTTCATTTCAGGAATCATTTCGTAACAAGGCACATGGCACCGCAGGGCGGTACTCATCGGGGCAATCATGTGATGTTATCCGGCGGATTGGCGGCCGGAATAGCCACCCGGGGTTGCACCGGGTCCTTGCGAGTGGCTTTGCTATAGGGAGGAGAGGCGTCGCGGCGCAACCCTAAAGGCTCGGGCTATTTGGCAAAATAGGTTCGCGCAGCTGCTCCAAGGTCTGCTCTTCAGCCGCAAGTCGATCATCCCACCAAATGGGCTCCGGGAGGTCAAAGCTAATCGCTCTGGCATGCGAATTCGCTGGGTTGATCAGAATGTTGCGTTCCAGTGTTCCCGGGATTGAGGGACGAGCAGCAGCGCCGTACGCTGCTCGACGAACACGCCTCGCCGACGCTTTTGCAGATATCCCCATGCCGTTTGTTCCGACATGCCACCCTGGCTGCGTGCTGCGATCGGCCTGATGCCGATCCGCTTGCGACGACAGGAGGGCGCCTCAAATTGACCGGCTACTCCTCAAGTCCGTCGAGGATCGGGCAATCAGGTCGTGCATCCCCCTGGCAGCGGCGAGCAAGGTTTAGGAGGGCACGTTGCATTGCCTGAAGCGCTGCGGCCTTCCGACCAAGTTCTGCGGCGCGCGATTGTGCCAACGCCTTGACCTCCGAACTGGCCCGATCGCGATCGGACCAAAGCCCAAGCAGCTTTCGGATTTCTTCGATCGGAAAGCCGAGATCACGGGCATTGGCAATAAAGCGAAGCCGATGGACGTCCGCATCGCTGTAGTCGCGATAGCCACTGTCCCGCCGCGCAGCGGACGGGATCAGGCCGATCTTCTCATAATGGCGGATCATCCGCTGCGAGACCCCGCTCGCGCCCGACGCACCGCCTATGTTCACAATGTCACCCGATTGAGGCGTAGCGCGTTGGTGACCACGCTGACCGAGGACAGTGCCATCGCCGCCGCCGCGATGATCGGTGAGAGCAGGATGCCGAAGATCGGGTAGAGCAAACCCGCTGCGATCGGTATACCTGCGGCGTTATAAACGAAGGCGAAGAACAGGTTCTGACGGATGTTGGACATTGTCGCCTCGCTGAGCCGGCGTGCGCGTACAATACCGTTGAGATCACCCTTCAGCAGCGTCACGCCCGCGCTTTCGATCGCGACATCGGTGCCCGAGCCCATCGCGATGCCGACATCAGCCGCCGCGAGCGCAGGCGCGTCATTGACCCCGTCGCCTGCCATTGCGACAACGCGGCCCTCGCTCTTCAATCGCGCGACAACCGCGCTTTTCTGATCCGGCAGCACTTCGGCTTCGACCTCGTCGATCCCGAGCTTGCGTCCGACCGCTTGCGCCGTGGTGCGATTATCGCCCGTCAGCATTACGACCCTTATGCCCTCCTTGCGAAGCGCCGCGATGGCCTCGGCCGTCGTCGCCTTGATTGCATCGGCGATGGCCAGAATGCCGGCCGCCTGCTTGTCGATGCCGATGAAGATGGCGGTCGCGCCATCCTGGCGCAGTTCGTCCGCCTGGGGCTCGAGTGCGCTGACGTCGATCCCGTTTTCTGACAGGAAACGGGCGTTGCCCAGGGTGATGCGCTTGCCATCCACCGTGCCGATCGCGCCCTTGCCGGTCGGTGAATCAAAGTCCGCGACCTCGGGAAGCACGATTCCCCTGTCCTTGGCGGCGGCGATCACGGCGAGCGCCAGCGGATGTTCGGACGCCCGCTCCACGCCGGCGGCGAGCCGCAGCAGTTCGGTCTCTTCATAGCCTGTCGCCGGAATGATGCGGGTGACCGATGGTCGCCCCTCGGTCAGCGTACCTGTCTTGTCGACGACGAGCGTGTCGATCTTCTCCATCCGCTCCAGCGCTTCGGCATTCTTGATGAGCACGCCGAGCCCCGCGCCCCGGCCGATGCCGACCATGATCGACATTGGCGTCGCAAGCCCCAAGGCGCAGGGGCACGCGATGATAAGCACGGCGACGGCGGCGATCAGGCCATGGGCCAGACGGGGTTCTGGCCCCCAGATACCCCATACACCAAAGGCAATGAGCGCGATCAACAGGACGGCGGGCACGAACCATCCCGCGACCTGGTCGGCCAGGCGTTGGATAGGTGCTCGCGAACGCTGCGCGTCAGCGACCATCTGGACAATGCGCGCCAGCATCGTGTCGCGGCCCACCTTCTCGGCGCGGATGACGAGGGCACCGCTCTGGTTGATCGTTCCACCGATGACCACGTCACCGATCGACTTCGTGACGGGCATCGATTCTCCCGTCACCATCGCCTCGTCGAGCGAGGACCGGCCCTCCTCGACCTTGCCATCGACCGGCACCTTTTCGCCCGGCCGAACACGAAGACGATCGCCGACGGCGACTTGGTCGAGCGACACCTCCTCATCATTTCCGTCGGCGTCGATGCGGCGCGCGGTCTTGGGCGCGAGGTTGAGCAGCGCCTTGATCGCGCCCGAAGTCCGCTCGCGGGCACGCAGCTCGAGCACCTGTCCCAGCAGCACGAGGACGGTGATGACGGCGGCGGCCTCGAAATAGACCGCGACCGACCCATCGGCCGCGCGAAACGCCTGGGGGAAGGATGAAGGGACAAGGGTCGCGACCACGCTGTAGCCCCAGGCGACGCCGGTCCCCATCGCGATCAGCGTGAACATGTTGAGGTTGCGCGTGCGGAGCGATGCCCAGCCGCGCTCGAAGAAGGGCCAGCCCGCCCACAGCACGACGGGCGTCGCAAGGACGAACTGGATCCAGGTCGAGACCGCCTGCGGCACGATATGATGGAGGGCAGGGAACAGATGTCCGCCCATCTCGAGGATGAACACGGGCAGGCTGAGCACCAGCGCTACCCAGAAGCGCCGACTCATGTCCTTGAGCTCGGGGCTCGGGCCGCTGTCGGCCGTGACCATGGCGGGCTCGAGCGCCATGCCGCAGATCGGGCAGGCGCCGGGATGGTCCTGCCGTATCTCGGGGTGCATCGGACAGGTCCAGATCGTTCCCTCGGCCGCAGCCGATTGATCGCCGCGATCCGTCAGATACTGTTCGGGGTCCGCTATGAATTTCGAACGACAGCCCGCGCTGCAGAAATGCCAGGTCTTGCCGTCATGCTCCGCGTGATGCGGCGTCTTGGCCGGATCGACGGTCATCCCGCATACGGGATCGATCGCTTGATCCGGGCCGGCGCCATGGGGCTTCTCGTTCGCGGGGGCCGCGCAGCAGCCATGATCATGGCCGGCATGCGCCGTGGATTTAGACTCGGACATTCCCGTTCTCCTTCTCGACGCGATCCCATCTAGGGTCTGACATCGTGTCAGGGTCAAGGGCCGCAATGATATTGGCTATCCGGCGCTCACCGGCCCGAGCGCGCCAAGCCAGCAAAGAGCCCGAACATCAACTGGTCCCAAAAAAGGCGGCTGAGCAGGTGCTAACACCCGAAGGGGACAAACCGGGGATGGTACCTTTTGCGAAACGGGACGCTGATGATCTTCCGTAAGATTGGGTGTCCGTTGGAGCGAAGCAATGGAGCTGCAGTGAGAGCTAGGCTTGTTCAACGATTGGACTGCTGATGTGTGTCCCGACACCCAGGTATAAATATCGCAGGAAACGGAGGTGCATCATCTGGCGGGACTGATAGCGCGGCAATTGAGTTCCGTGTCAAGTTGTGTGGGGGGATAACAGAAGCTACATTGTTGCGATTGATCGCTATTGGTAACCCATGATGGGAGATCGACCACGCGCTGACGCGGTCTGTCGCGCTACCGCAAGAGGGATGTTCCCTTGCCCAACGAGCACATAATATTGCAGCTCCATCGCTTTGGAAATCTTGCGATCAAGGGGCTTTGGAGCACAGGCCGCAATGGCGGGGTCAGGCCTGATGGGCTAGCGAGGCGGCGGCGCCGACGGAGCTTGTGAAGGACAGCAGCCCGCCATCTTTTCGCGGGCCGCGCGGCGCGCCCGAGCTGCGGGGCCTTGCGATTGCCGTTGCCCCATTTCGCACCGAGCGCATTGCGGACGCGGCTCTCGAGCGTCTGCTTGCCTTGCTGGAGGCAGAATATGATTTGCTGCTCCTCCGGCTCACGGGTGCGTTGCGATCCGCTGACGCCGCGACCGAGGCGCTCCACGACGCCTATCTCAAGCTCCAGAGCGGCGCAGCTATAGGGGAGGTCAGGAAGCCAATCGCCTATCTCTATCGGATGGCAATCAATCAGGCGAAAAACCGGCGGCGTCATGAAATGCTGTTCACGCCTGCCGATGCCGCCGCAGTCGTCGACCTCACCGACGACGCGCCGGACCCCGAGCGCGCGGCGGGCGCAAGGCTTGCTCTGGCTCGAGTGCTTGACGCGCTCGAGACCCTGCCAACCCAGAGGCGCGACATCTTCCTGGCGGCTTGGCGAGACGAGAAGACCCAGGTCGAGATTGCTGCCAAATTCGCGATTCACAAGCGTACGGTCCAGAAGGAGCTGGCACGCGCCGAACGGCATCTGCGGACCGCTCTTTGCGGTGGGCCCTCCTGCGACTCTGAATCCGCTACCACCACACCACGGTAGTGCCGGAGCAATCTGACCGCTGACCGCAGCGCGCGGGCGATGCGCAGGATTTAAGCTTTTGTGACCGCCGGCTCCGCAGACGCCTCTATCTCAAAGAAATATTTGAATCGGGAGGACCGCCTTTTCGTCTCGCCAAGTGTCAGGGACGATAGGGAGTAATAGGGTCCTCACGCCGTGTTCCGACACGGGCGCCCTTTCCAGGCGTCAATGTCCCACGCGTGGCGACTATTGGGATCGGCAATCAGACCGCGTTCCGCGTCCGTAGCCTGCCCATTGTCCCTCCGGGGGTCGCGATGGCGGCAAGGCGCGGTTGAAGGCCGGCGAGTATCTCAATGCGCGCGTTTCGCAGCGGGGCGATTGCGCGCCGTCTCTATTTGCACAGACGGGGAGGGGCGAGCGCCGGGCGGTCCACTTGCACGCGGGGCCTCGCCTGGCACCGTGGCAGGAGCGTCTGGCGAAGGAAGCCATGAGCGCGAAACTCGGGGAAACCGTTGTGATCTCCGACCTCGCTCGCGCATGCCGACTGTCGATGAGCTATTTCGTCCGGGCTTTTACCAACACGGTCGGGATCGCGCCGTACACCTGGTTTATCGGACAGAGGATTGTTCTCGCCAAGAACCTTCTGGCACAATCTCATTTCCCGCTGGCAGAGATCGCGCTCGAATGCGGCTTTGTCGATCAAAGCCATTTCACCAACACATTTGTACGGAGAGTTGGTATAACGCCGCTTCAGTGGCGACGAGCGGCATGGGGCGATCGATCATTGCCAAGGCGCCCTCGTTCGAAATAGCATCGGTGACCAAAGTCGGCTGCCTCAGCCGCAACGCTTTTCCATCACAAAGGAAGCTCATGAACGACCCGACCGACAGCACGCTCGATCTTCTGACGCTCACGGCCGACATTGTTTCGGCGCACGTCGCCAACAACAGCGTCGCGGTTGGTGATCTTCCGGTGCTCATTGCCAATGTGCATGGTTCGCTGGCAGGGCTTGGCACTGGGCCGACACTAGTAGCGGAGGAACAGCAAAAGCCTGCGGTTTCCGTCCGCACATCGATCAAGCCGGACTTCATCGTCTGCCTCGAGGACGGAAAGAAGCTGAAGATGCTCAAGCGGCATCTCATGACCCATTATCAGCTGACGCCCGATGCCTATCGCGCGAAGTGGAAGCTGCCTGCGGATTACCCGATGGTCGCGCCCAACTATGCTGAGCAGCGTCGGAGCCTTGCCAAGAAGATCGGCTTGGGCCGAAAGGGGAGGGTAGCGGCGCCGCTACCCGATCCTGCCCCTGTTACCCCGGCGCCCAAGCCGCGTGGGCGCAAAGCGAAGGCCGCCCCAAGCTGACGCGATCGACGTTTGTAACGCCTCTGCCGTGGCTTCCCGCAGTCGGGACTTAACCTCATGTGTTTCGGCAGGTCCCTCCAGCGCTCTCCTTCGTTCATATATTGGCGATGGAAAGTCGTCCCTGTGCAACGGCAAGGGGGGATAGCAGCGCGGGGGTAAGCGGCGGGCGGGGCGGACCCATTCGTGATCCGGGCTTTTGTCCAGATGGTGATGCTGCTCAGTGAAGGGCCACAGGCTTGAGATGCACATCGGTTTCCAGCTTGAAGGCTGCCTGCCATAGCGCCGTCTTGGTATAGATTTCCTGTCTCGCAAGGCCGGAGCCCGTCCTGTGCTCGTCCAACAACCCAGCCCAGCATAGCGGCCGCAACACATGGACGTGGAAAGCCGCCGTCAGTTTGTAGTCGTAGCGGCGGATGTCTTCCTCTTTGCCACCGTACAGGACCGAGCATAGCCGTTCCTCGGTGACTCCTGTTTGCGCCTCGACATTGATCACGTTGAGAAAGATATCCCAGTTGCCAATAGGTGGTTCATCGCTCCGGCTGTGCCGACCATGGTCAAGGACAAACAGGAGATGTGTTGCCAGCAACGTCCAGAGCTGTGCTGGCCTGGATCGGAGCAGGCGGGCTAACTTGGTCAGATGCATGGCACCTTTGAGATGCCGCGCGAGTTTTGCGCTCAGCAGGATTTCATGAAGGATCATAAGCGGCGGGAAATCATGCTCGTTCAGAACCTTGTTGACCGCATACAGGTCCTCGGTCGTATAATCAGGCCAGTGGAATGCCTCGGCTGCCCACGCGACAAAATGGCGCTTGAACGCCTTAGCGGCGGTCAGGCCGATCGCTCCATTGTTCTCGATATAGTCGATCGTCAGCAGTGCGGCCTTGAGCAGGGACGCATTCGATAGGGCCGGTTCGGCATCGTTGAGTGAACGAAATGGGTTCATCGCAACTCCATTTGGATCAGGCACCGTCGGTTTGCCAGGATGAATGTGTGGCAAATCGCAAGGCTACGGCTGTGCTGCGAGGCTAGCGGTAGCCAAAAATGAGACGGTTATGGTGACCTGCTTTGGGACATTCGCGACAATCCGGTTTCGGGTAATGATTTGAGGAATGCGGACATTCATGGTGGAAGCGGTAATGACCGCTGCCGCCGATTTCTGCGGGCGTCAGACGTCTTTTCGGTATTGTGGTGCCCTCCGTTGGTTCCTTCCGGCAGGCTCGGCATTCGGCGTCAGAGCGTAGCCGTGGCTGATCTGAGATTTTCCAGAACATGGGATATGTCGTCACGATACCTTTCGTGTCGTGCCGCCCACATCCGCCGGAGGAGCGCTTCATCAACGAAGTCGTCGAGCTTCGCCGTTCGGAGGCCCGCGACGAAGTCGGACAGATCCTCCATCGGCAGACAGTCGCCTGCCTGATGTAGAACAGCCATGAGTTGCTCCGGCGTCACGTCGACTGCAGTAACGCCGATGTCGTGGACGGCCACCTCGAGTCCGGCGCTCATGAGGACGATCGACAGAACGGAGTTTACCGCCGTGCCACGCCAGGTGATGACGTGGGTGTCGCGCTCGGCTGGGATGAGAGCGCGCCGGTCAAGGCCGAGTTCGCGGAAGGCGTTCCGCCCTTGCAGGAGGAACTGCTTTCCGGCCGCGTCCAGGTATGCCGGAACATCGTGGTCGGACAGCACCTCCAGCATCGTCGCAGTGACGCGGTCATGCAGCTGCTCGTTCGCGGGCCGGTCGAAGCGAGGCAGCTTGCCGGAACGATGCGGAACGACGTCGAGCACCTTGGCGCGATCGTCGACAGCCTCCACTCGCCACCTCCGGCCCGCGAAGCCGACGAGTGATCCTATGCCGAGAACATTGGTGAGCGGAACGGTCCCGAGTGTCCGACCGCCTGAAACCAGGCGCCATTCCTCGTCAGTCTTGAAGACGGCATAGAAGTCGCGCGCCTGGACCAGTTCTTCACCTGCTTGCCCCAGCATGAGTATGCCATCTGGCGACTGCTCGAGGAGATTAAAGCCCTGAGGGCCGGCGCCGCGCAGCAGATCTGCGTAGTCGGACGGCGCGAAGTGAAGGTAGCTGTCCCGACCGAAAAGCAGTTTGTGCGCCGCGGCCGCGCGGACGCCGCCCTCGGAAGCGACAAGCGAGAGGGTCTGATGCAGTGCCACCGTGGCTAGCGAGGAGTCCTCGGTGGAGGGCTCGACCCAGTTCGCCTGCAGAAGTCTGACGCAGGCGACAGCCCTCACCGTCTCGAGACGCAGCTTGTCCAGCGGATCGGAGTCCGGATCGAGATGATCTTCGCGAACATAAATCCGAAGTACTGCGGGACTCCCGCGCCGCCCGCTCCGACCGAGGCGCTGCTTTAGCCCGGACAGCGATCTGGGCGCACCCACCTGGGCGACCGACTGGACGCTGCCAAGATCGATGCCGAGTTCGAGCGTTGTAGTCGCAACCGCGGTGGTTGGCAGGTCGCCAGCCTTGAGGCGCGTCTCTAGCGTCTCGCGCAGCTCTTTTGAGAGGCTGCCGTGATGGGGAAAGAACTCCTGTGGAACGTTGTCGCGCTCTGACCGCTCGCGCAGGCGGTCCGCAAGGGCCTCGACTGTGCGGCGGGATGCAGCGAACGCTAGGTTGTTCGATCCACGCAGGTTTAAGAAAATATGGTCGGCAATCTGGCTGAGCGCATCGCTCGCACCGTTCTCGGCGATCTCGTCGATGCCTGCTCCCTCTGGAGGCTCCTCATAGCCACGGATCTGCAACCTGACGCCCGGGCCGCTCTGCGGCGCACGCAGCACGTTGACGCTCTGTGGGCTGGCCGCGTTCATCCAGCGGCAGGCGGCGTCGCCATCGCCTAGGGTCGCGGAGAGGCCGACACGTCGTGGGCGTCCGGACGCGACCTTGTCGATGCGGCGGAGGAGAGAGGCCAGATGCAACCCACGCGGGCCCTGAAGAAACGCATGAAGCTCGTCGACGACGATCCCATTCACGCCCCGGAACAGCTTGGCTGCATCATCGGGGCGGCGCAGCAGGAGGGCCTCGATCGATTCAGGCGTGATTAGCGCAACGCCTGCCGGCGTCTTGAGCAGTCGCTTCTTGGGTCCTTGCGGCGCGTCGCCATGCCAACGGGTGACCGGTAGCCCGAGACGTTCACACAGCGGTTCCAGGCGCCTGAACTGGTCATTGATCAGTGCCTTGAGCGGACTGATGTAGAGCAGGCGAAGACCTCCTCCTGTCATCTCCGCTGCCTCGGTTAGCAGCGGCAGGAACGCGGCCTCAGTCTTGCCCGACGCCGTGCCTGCCATGATGATTACATCGCTGCTCGACCCCAGGATCGAACGGATCGCGGTATCCTGTATCTCACGCAGGCCGGTCCACCCCTCGTCGCGCACCCAGCGTCGGATTTCAGGATGAAGCCGGTCATAGGATGGGACGTCAGATGCGGAGGTCGACAAGTTCGTCGTCCGCCTCTGGCTCTTCGGGTTCCTCCTTGTCTGGTGAAACAGCCCCGATCAACTCATGCCAATGCGTGTCGGGGTTCTGCTCCAGGACGGACAGAAACTGGACGAAGGCCTTGATCGTGTTGCGGGGCGTGCGGAAGTAAGCTTCGCCAATCCGCTTGTTGCAGTGTTCCATGAACGCTGTCTTCGCCTCGTCGGGCACGAGGAACGCCGACGGATCTCCGAGTGCGAAGACCGACCTTATGTTCCCCAGCAGCACGAGGAGATCCTCCGGTGACAGGCTCTGGAGCCGTATCACTGGGCCGCTGAGGTCGATCCTGCCCTCGGTGGCGAAGCTGTTCTCTTCCAGCCGCGACTGGAGTGCCTTGTAGCTGTAAAGGCCGCGTCGGCTGTCGAGCAGGAATTCCGGCGTTCCGCCGAACACAAAGCCGAGCCCCTCGACGTTGCCCTGAAGTACGTCGTTGAGCATCTTGAGAAGCTGCTCGTAGTTCTGGTTGCGCGCCTGGGAGCTCTGCAGCTTGTAGAGGTTCACCATCTCGTCGAAGACCACGAGGAGGCCGGAATAGCCCGCGATGCGAACGAACGCGGAAAGTAGCTTGAATGTGTCGTAAACGTCCGCGTCGTCTATGATGCTACGGACGGGGAGAGCTTGCCGCGCCTCCGTCTTGGTGGGATATTCCGCCCTGAGCCAGCGCAGCGCAGCCGCCTTCAGACCGTCGTCGCCATCTTCATGGGCGCGCCAGTATGTCTTGAGCACCGTGGAAAAGTCATGGCCGCCCAGCATCTCCAACAGCGGAGCGAGGCGCCGGTCTATTACGCGCTCGACGGGTGAGCCGCCGTCTTCGGCTTCCCGGACGCATTCCGTCACAAAGCGCTCGACAATGCTGGGAAGGGCGCCGCCTTCCGGCTTCGTGCGCGTGGCCATGTTTCGGACGGCCTCGGCGTAGAGGCCGCGGGCCTGCCCCCCAGTCGCGTGAAGCCTACGGTCGGGAGCGAGATCGGCATGGACCGTGACGCATTTCCGTTCGAGGGCGATGAGGCGCACGAGGTTCAGGAAGAAGGTCTTGCCCGCTCCATACTCCCCTATGACGAAGCGGACGGCCGATCCGGCATCCGCGATGCGATCGATGTCGCGGACAAGCGAGCCGACCTCCTGAGAGCGTCCGACCTGGATATGCTGGAGGCCCACCCGCGGAACGACGCCGGCGGAAAGGGCCTGAACGATGATATCCCGGTCCTTGCGTCGGATTGTGCTCAAGCGGCAACTCCCATTGGTTCAAGTTGGTCAATCACGTCGGCGGAGACACGCACGTCGTCTTCATCTTCCACGATGGGCTCGCCAAGAGTGTCGAAGCCCCATTCGTTCAAGGTCTCGATGGCTCCGTCTGGCATCAGGCGCAGTTCGGCAGCAAGCGCGTCGAAATCGGTCCGAGCCAACGGTCCGGCCAAAAGGCGGACGAGAAGCTCGGAATGAGGGACGTCGAGGCCAGCGAAGGCCGATGCCGAAACGCTCGCCTTGGGCGGCGGGGCAGGAGCCGGTTCGGGTTCCTCCTCGACGAAGATAGCCGCGAGCATCGCAGATACCTTTGTCGTCTCGCCGCGGATTCTCTCGAGCCTCGCCGTGTCGATCGAAACGCCCGACCGTTTCGGTTCATCAGGCAGCAGCACAATTCGCTCGTCGGTGGCCGATACCACCTCCACCGGTCCGGCATCCTCGCCGCTGCGATGCAGGGCCGAATAGAGCGCGCTCGCAGGGAGGCCGAGGGCAGCGTGGAGCGCTTCAAGGAACCTCACCTCGTCGGGCAGGACGCGGCCGTCCGCCAGCACCGCCTCAACTGCGAAGGCCGCGAGCGCCTCCCTGCTCTCCGGTGCAACGTCCGCAAGCTTCTTGAGCGCCAGCCTTACCTTCGGTGGATCCGCGGCAAGGGCGCTTCCGCACGCGAGTAGCCGGGTGATCTCTTCTTCCTTGAGCTCGGAGATCGACCGCAGACGGCGCTCGATAGCGTCCATCTCTGAAGAGGCGACAGTCCCGTCTGAGACAGCGGCCAGCATCGCAACCTCAACCATGCCTCGGGCAGCCGCGTAGACCGCGCGGTCCGGATCGACTGGCCCACCGAGAATCGCCGGGAACATGGCGAGGCGCCCATCTGCCCTCAGCGCGGCAGCCGGCCCGTAGCGACGATCGGGCTCGAACCCCAGATCGAGCGCGTCGAGCGCGAGACCCATCTGTCGGACAGTGGCCGCCGGGAGCTTCTCGGTGCCTCCCTCTAGATTTAGACCGAGCGCGCGTGCCACGTCGACGACTGTCGCGAGCCCGCCAACCGTCAAGCGATCAAGAGCGCTCCGGCATTCGGCGAAGGAAGCCCGTCCCCGTCGCAATTCCAGCGGCAGCAGGAGGTCACCGCGCAGCTTTCCGCGAGCCTCTGGATCGCGACCCAGAAGCCGGCTGTAGGTCGAAAGATCCTCCATGCAGCCGTCCAGGATCGTGCGGAGGCCAGTGAGCGGGGCCTGCGTCCCAGAAATGTCAGGAAGATCAATTTCAATTGAGCGAAAGAACGTGTTGCTAGCCGCCTGATACTGAGACCGGATCTTGGACCTCGGCCGCCGGACCCGGAGGCCTTCCGGGTTCCGGACGGCGAAGCGGACGCGCCAGAGGTCGAGCAGTTCCTCGAAGCAACGTTGACCCGGTGTGCGGAGATAGACGTCCGGCAATGACAGCACCCATAGAAGACAGTCGTCTGCATCGAACGGCTCATTGCGCTCGATGCGGGTGCCTAGCCGCACGCGCACATTGAGCGGCAGCTCCATCTCGTAGTTGTGGGGCGGCGCTAGCGCTACTGGTTCGTCGCTGCCTTCGCCGTACAGGCAGGAGAGCGCGAGCAGCTTCGAGGCATAGGCAGCGAAGGAGTAGTTCTCTCCGTGGATGGCGAGGAGACGTCGGAGTTCCGCAAAGATCGCGGGGGCCTCGTCCTTGGCATCATCGACCAGCAGGCGCTGCTCGAGGCCGTAGAAGAACACGAACACGTAGCCGATCGGGATGGTGGGATCCGTCCGGCCACCCTCCAGCCAGTCCAGGTAGGTCCAGCGTGCCCGCGGGTCTAGGCGGTCGTAGCTCTGCCAGTATGTGAGAGTGTCGCCCGAGCGGTCGCCCCGGTGATCGAGCGGAAGCATGGGATCAATCCGGCTCTTGTCATGAGCAGGGTCGTGCCGGGCAGGAGTGCCATAGTAGACCATTTCGAGAGTGACGGTTCGCGTTCCTAGTTGGACTGCAGTAGACTTGCCGAGCCAACGGGCTGGAGCGCTGGATCCTTTTGACGTGGAAGGGGCTGGCGCTGGGGGACGAGCCGACGGCGGGACCGCCGCCGGTGCCGCAGGCTTCGTCATCTGCGTGGCATAGTCCGATGCCTGCTCGAGGGTCGAGAATGAATATCCGCCATAGAGGTATCGGCCATTGGCGTTCAGGCTGATGTCGGATGGCGCTTTATCGAGGCGCGAAGGCGAAGAGGACGGCAATGGATTAGCTACAGGTGCCTCCGCAGGGCGACGGAGCGCGGGCTGTCCATCAGTGCCTGAAACCTGGGCGCCAGACATCATCTCGCCGAATCGGCGCGCGACTCTTGAGAGCCATCCTTCTGACTGGGCCATCAATCTCACCCCCCAAGCTGAAGATAATGTCCCAAAGTTATCGGGATTGCCAGAGGCTTACTGTGACCCGGAACTGTTAGGCTAATCGAACTCGATCGATGTTAACCGTAGCAAAATAGTTGCGAATATAGCAGCATAAAGCGTCGATCCGTCCTCGCTGGGGATTCGCGGACGGAACTCGTCGACAGGGGGAATTGAGGAAATGGTGTTGTTCGGAATTCCGGTAGTGCCGGTAATTGTAGCGCTGTTTCTCTTAGCATTTGTGGTTGCCTTCGTTGCCTACTTCCTGAAGCCGGCATGGGAACTCAATGGGAAGCTGAAAGCGATCCTTCAGAACGTTGAGACCGAAAGGGCTCGCAAGTCTCGGGAGCTGTCGAAATGTTTTGAGCCCGATGCTAAGATGGCAGCCCTCTGGAACGAGTATCACGAGACGCTCCACGTCCAGAAAGTTCTCGACGTTCAATCGGGGGAAATGGTCGAAAGCGCTATCAGGTCGACCGTTTCTGCGGAAATGTTCCTGTCGCCCCATTCCGTCGTCGATGGCCGAGTACACTCAGAATTTTTCAAGCATCTCCCCGGCATTTTCACTGGCATTGGCATTATCGGCACATTCACGGGACTTTTATCTGGTCTCCGCGCATTCAGAATTTCGGACGATTCCGGTGTTGTTCGGGACAGTCTCACCAATCTCCTCCACGGAGTCAGCGAGGCATTCTTCGTCTCCGCATTCGCAATTTTTTTGGCGATGCTGACCACTGTTGTGGAGAAGTATCTGCTCAACAGTCTCTACCGCAAGGTGACGCAGCTCGCACATGAGATTGATGCAACCTACGAGGCAGGCGCGGGCGAGGAGTATCTGGCTCGCCTAGTGAGCTCCTCGGAAGACTCGGCCAGCCAGACCAAGATCCTGAAGGACGCGCTCGTCGCCGATCTGAGGGAGATCCTCACGGAACTCTCGGACCAGCAGATCAGCGCGACGGTGCAACGTTCTAACGACTTGGGTACCACCATCGCGGGCGCCCTGACCGACGCTCTCAAGGGGCCGCTGGACCAAATCGCTGGCGCAGTCGGCCAGGTCAGCCAGGATCAGTCGTCCGCGGTGACGAAACTGCTCACTGACGTCCTCGCGAGCTTTAGCGACCGCCTAGAGAACATGTTTGGCACGCAACTCTCCGGCATTGGCGATATGCAGCAGCGCACGATCGACGCGATGCAGACCGCTGTCTCGAAGCTGCAGGACCTGACCGACAATGTTGAGGCGGCCGGAACGCGGGCTTCTGACACGATGTCGACGAAGCTCCTCGAGGTCGTTCAGGCAGTGGAAGCCAAGCAGGCAGCGATGTCGGAGGAGCTCCGCACCGTGATCGACGAGATCCGATCTTCCACGAGCGAGATGCAGGAGGCGACTCAGACCCGCTTGCAGAGCATGCTGACCTCTCTTGGCGAAGGGATGGCGCAGGCGATTTCTGCGATCGAAAGGCAAGCTGCCGAACGCTCAAGGCTTCAAGCGGAAGAGGACGGCAAACGGGCCGAAGCGGCGGCTGGCCATGTCGGACAGATGCGGGAATCCGTTGGCGCGATCTCCTCCAACGTGGACGGTCTAGTCGAGGCGGTCCGGGAGATGACGGCTGGCGTCCAGACCGCGACGCGGGATGCGTTCGTCCGGCTTAACGGTGGGGCCGATACCTTGCTCGCCGCTGCCAACAAACTCGAGAACTCGGGGCGCGATGTCGTCGGAGGGTTCGACCGGATAGCGAACGTCACAACAGGACTCGCGGAAGCGGCCGGCAGTGTCGCCGGGGCAGCCAGGAGCCTCGATTCCGTCGTTTCCGACTACCGGTCGGCGCGCGACGCCGTCACCACCATGGTCCAGGATCTTCGCGCCACCGTTGAGAATGCCTCACGCGAGGCAAGCCTCACGGCGGACGTTCTCAATCGGATCGAGGGCGCGACACAGAAGCTGGTCGCGGCGCAGACCGAGGCTGACGGCTTCCTCGACGAAGTTGCAGAAGTGATCGGTCAGTCGCACGAGAAGTTCTCAGAAGGTATGCGAGGCACGGTTATTGAGGCCAACCGCGAGTTCCACACCCAACTGTCTCGGGCCACCGGTATGCTCAAGGAGGCGATCCAGGAGCTAGAGGCCTCCCTCCCTTCTACCGGTCGGCAGGCGGCGTAATCTGAATGTTCCAGCGCGTTACTATGGGGCATCGAGGTCGCGAGGAGGGCGAGAAACCCTTCTGGATTTCGTTTGCCGATCTCATGACCGCCTTGATGGTGCTCTTCCTGCTCGTCATGAGCGTGGCGCTCCTCGCCGTAACGCGAACGATCTCGGAGCGGGAGCAACTTGAGGCTGAAAGGCAGGCGGAGATCGTCAAGCTCCTCGACCGCATCGACAAGGCGGGGAAGAAGCAGGGGATCCGCGTCGATCGAAACCGTGCTGTCATCGACTTCGGGGACCGTGCGCGCTTTGAGTCGGCGAGTAACGCCCTAAATCCGGAACAGGAACGGTTGTTGCGGTCGTTCGTCCCTGAAGTCCTCGCCATCGCGCGCGACAAGGGCGGGCAGCGGTGGCTCAAGCGGATCGTGGTCGAGGGCTTCACCGACCGAAGGGGAAGCTATCTCTACAACCTGAACCTCAGCCTCCAGCGAAGCCAGCGCGTTCTCTGCGCGCTGATGGCGCAGCCGCAGTCAGGTGAACGGCCCATGGATCGACGCGAGCTGGAAGAGATACGGCGGCTGTTCCTCGTCGGGGGGTACTCGTCGAATTCCGCGAAGGCGTCGCTCGATGCAAGTCGACGGATCGAACTGCGCTTGGAATTCTTTGGGGTGGATGAACCGGCGGCCGCACCCGTTAACGCGTTTGAGGGCGAATTCGGCACATGCGCCCTCTGAGCCCGAGGATGACGAAACTGCAGCAGCGGTTGGCCGATGTCGGCGCCGCGGTGCTCCGCGATATGCCGGATCCAGACCTTCGGGTTTTGAAGGGACATGTGGTGTCGCTTCAGGCGATGCTCAGCGGGGCGGGCGCGGGAGCCGGTGCATCGAACGACCGAATTCAATCGGAGATCTTGAGGTTCCGGGAGACGGGTAAGCTCCATGATGTTCGGTCTGCACGCCTGGTGAGCTGGGGCACCCGCCTCCGGTCCATAGGCCAGCCAGCGTTAATAGAGGACGGTGAACGTTTCGATCCGCTCTTGAGCGAGATAGATGCATTCCGATCGATGCCACGTCCATACAGGCGCTGCTGGCGGGGGCTGCTAGACGGTTACGTGAACTACGACCTTGGCACCGCTCGCGGTGCTGGTGATCGGAACTGGCGGGTTCTTAGGGAATATCTGAACGACAACCTTCCGCAGCTCGAGCGCTCCGGACAGGCGCCTGACTGGCTCGCTGCGATCGACGACCATGCTAACCTTCTGACCGAAGACCCGTGTACCCGTTACGGCGCGGAGTTACTGACCGGAGAGGGGGATCCCCTCGAAGTCCTACGCCGCGATCTCTCCGCCGGCGACACATCCTGGATCGGTCAGCGGATATTCGAGGCACAGATCGAGGCCGCGGTGAGGTTCGACGACCGGAAGTTCCGTGATGTTCTCCCGCGCGTAATTTGCTTGATAGAAGAGCATGATGTGCTCGCTGATCAGGGTCTGTCCCGCGTTCTCGACCGGTATTCCGAATGCACATTGATTGAGGTCGATCCGGCGCTTTGCGAGACCTCCGTCGGTCGGTGGGGCAACCCATGGCTCGAACGGAACGACACGCTCTGGACGCTGGTCCGTCCGGACACGCGGAGGATGGTGTCTTCCTGGCACAAGCTCCGGCTGATCGAGGACTTTTTCAACCTGCTCTCGGCCGACGGAATCAACGACCAGCGACGCATTAACTTCTGGAAGCGTCACGTCGACCAGATCAGCGATATGCACTTCGCGTTGGGGGACTCCGCCTATCGCGATCCGCGTCCGAGCTTCAAGACCCTGCGGCAGATGATGAAGGGGCGTATGCTGAGCCTGACGAGCGGGGGCGTATCGAGCAACAACGCCTTCATTATGCGTATCGCTGGTTACATCTATGTGGAGTTCGGAGAGGAGGGCAATGCCATGTTCGCCTTCGATGCGGCGAGGCTGCCGTTCGACCTCTCGAAGTTGCAAGTGGCGGGCAATAAGACCGCGCTCAAGCACCCGAGCAATGTCGCGCGCATCATCCACAAGGATGTCGTGGGCGAGCGGTGGGAACGTAAGGCGGACCGTCTCATTGTGTCCCTCTCATCCGCAAGAGGCGGTCCCCAGGTCAGTTACACGGCGCCGTCTTATGGCGTACGTCCGTCCGTACCGTCGCAGTCCACCGCCATGTCCTCCAAGCCGTCACCGGCATCTCCGAGCATGGGCAGGGATGTCGAGCTATTCGCCTTCCTTGCCAAGCATGGGATCAAGACGGCGGATTCGCGGGATAAGGGAGGTTCGCTCTGGGCGTATGCGCCGCATTCCGGCCCTGCGGCGAACGAACTCACCCGTAGGAACTTCGCCTGGGCGGAGCGCCGCGGTGCTTGGTATCTGCGCTCATGATCTGGGGTAGGAAGGCGGCCAAGCCGGACGTTCGTCAAGTGGCCGCGCCATCGCCTGTCATAGAGAATGACGGCATTCTCCTGCCGGGCGCTAGCGAGCCGACCCCTAAGTCGAAGGCGGCAACGGCGCTTCTCGACCAGTTGGCCGATGAGGGGCTGGGCGAGCGGGTTGACGATGGTCACCGCTTGAACTGGTCCCAGCTTTTCGTGCTGTTGGAGGACGAGGAGGCTGCTGCGGAGCTTGCGATACTCGATCTCCCTCCGTCCACCATGGCGGTGCCCAAGATCGTCAGCCGGAACTCACTGACCGACCGCGATTTCTCGGTCGCAATCGACGGTTGGTTCGATGTCGAACGTCGATCGATCTCTGGTGCCAGGCTAAAGGGTGGTGTGCTCGAAGTTGATGGCGTTTCGCTGCTCATAGCTCCGAGCGTCTGGATCCTGATCGAACGCATTCGGCAGTTCGCGGGCCGTCCGGAAATGGAACGCAACGAAGCCGACCAGCGTCGGGCCTGGGGCGAAATGCGGCGGTTGGCGGTTGCGGCTGGCGCCTCGCTCGACGACTTCCTTTACCGGACTGTGGTGCTCACCCCGGATCGACTGCAGATGGCGCTCCGCCGTTCAAAAGGACTGGGGCTCGTCGAGGTCGAGCCGTGGTTCGAGGGCGCGCCTGCCGACTGGCTCGAAGCATTCGACAAGTCCATTCAGGTGCGTGAGCGATACGACCTGCTGACGCCGGACGGCATCATCCAGGTGATGATCTCGCCCGAGGTCGGCACCGTGCTGCGCGAGATCAAGCGCATGCCTGGTCGTCGCGTCGCGGGCGAGCGTGCCGAGGCTTTTCTCCTCAATCCGATCGCGGCGCTTGGACCGGACGCGGCCGCAGTCGTCGACGAGGATCAATTCGAGGAGGCCAAGCAACAGGCGGGCATAGTGTTCGAGCGGTTCGCCGCCGTGACGCCGGAAACGCATGGTGAGGGTGCCTTGGGTCTCCTCGTCACAACTGGAGCAGGCGAGAGGATTGAGACACGTGAGGTCACGCTCGAGGAAGCCGACGTGATCGAGTTCGTCGAGGGCGTAGAGCGGAATCTCGATCGCGGCCTTCAGCTGTTCGCCTGGGACGAATACGAGTTCGAGCTCGACGGTGACAGCAGGCTGCATTGCGAAGCCCTTCGTAGGGCGCTCGGCCGTCGTGAGGACGGCGTCATCACGCACGGTCAGGTCTACGACCTTTCCGGCTACTCGGAGCGCGTCGAGGGCATTGGCCAGGAGAAGTCTTTCTACTCCCCACACATCGCCAAGCGCGACGACGGGGAGGGCTGGTTCCCCGAGAACCTCGTTCCGATGATCGGATGGACGGATCCGGAAACCGACCAACCCTGCATCCTGCCGCTTACGGACGAACTATCGGCAGAGTTGCGCAAGGGGTTGGAGACCGCGAAGGCAACCGGAGCAACGTCGGTCCCTCTGACAGGGTGCCCGACGCCTATCCCGTTTCGTGAGGCCGAGGCGATAGTCTCCACCTTCGGACAGGTCAGGGACCAGGCTGCTAAAGGAACATTCAAGCCGGATGCTCCTGCACGCCGCGGGAAGAAACCCACGCTCATCCTCAAAAGTAACATAGGACAGGTGGACTACAGGGAGGAGCGGCTTGCGGCGCTCGCGGAGAAGGCGGCTCCAGCCAGGCTTCCATCCAGTCTCCGTCCCGGCGTCGCACTCAAGCACCACCAGCTCGAAGGGTTGGCATGGATGCAGCATCTTCTCGCGCTGGCACCCGACAAGTGCCGGGGAGCCCTGCTGGCCGACGACATGGGTCTTGGGAAAACGCTTCAGATACTCAGCCTCGTAGCGCGGGCGAGAGAGGAAGATCCCGAAACCCCACCGGCGCTGGTGGTTGCGCCGCTCTCCCTTCTCGAAAACTGGAGGGAGGAGGCGGAGAAGTTCCTGGAGCCGGGGGCGCTTAAGATCCTGACGGCTTACGGCGAGGGCCTCGCTGGACTGCGCGTTGACCGGACCTCGGTCGATGAGCAACTCCGCCGGGAGGGGCTGGTGCGGTTCCTACGTCCGGACTGGCGCGGCGATGCCGATCTCGTCCTTACAACCTATGAGACGCTCCGTGATCTCGAGTTCTCGTTCGCGCGCGAGAAGTGGTCGGTGATGGTCTGCGACGAGGCGCAGAAGATCAAGAACCCGAACGCTGCGATGACCCTGAGAACACCGGTAATAAAAGGGGCCATCCGTCGGCTGAGAGCACCGGGATA